>JAEWHT010000054.1 GCA_023387695.1 Pseudomonadota bacterium
TCCCAGTACATCCAGGACAACGTCGAGGAAGCTCTCTCTGGCGTGAAGGGAGCCAATTCGGTCAAGGTCATCGGCCCCAACCTCGACGTGCTGGAGCAGACCGCGACCAAGGTGATGGAGGTGATGCGCGACATCAACGGCGTCGCCGATCTCGGCATCTTCCATCTGGTCGGCCAGCCCAACCTCAACATCAAGGTCAATCGCGAGAAAGCGGCTCGCTACGGGCTCAACACCGGCGACGTCACCACGGTGGTCCAGGCTGCGCTCGGCGGCTCGGTCGCCACCAGCGTACTGGAGGGCGACCGCACCTTCGGCGTCGCGGTGCGCCTCGATCCCAAGTTTCGCCAGAACATCGACGAGATCCGGAGCCTGAAGGTCGCCTACGCGACGCCGTCGGGCACCAATGCCTACATTCCGCTGAGCGAGCTTGCCGACATCTCGCTCGATACCGGCGCGCTGTTTATCTATCGCGAGAAAAGTCAGCGCTACATTCCGATCAAGTTCAGCGTGCGCGGCCGCGATCTCGGCTCCACGGTCGCCGAGGCGCAGCAGCGCGTCGCGGATGCCATTCAGCTGCCGACCGGCTATCGCATCATCTGGTCCGGCGAGTTCGACAATCTCGAAGCGGCCAAGGCGCGCCTCATGGTCGTCGTGCCGATAACGCTGCTGCTGATCTTCGTGCTGCTCTACAGCCTGTTCAATTCGGTGCGCGACAGCCTGCTGGCGCTCGCCGGCATTCCCTTCGCCGTCGGCGGCGGCCTGATCGCGCTTTATCTGGCCGGCCTCGATTTCAGCATCTCTGCCGCGATCGGCTTCATCTCGCTGTTCGGCGTCGCGGTCATGGACGGCATCCTCAACATCACCTATTTCCGCGAATTGCGCGCGACCGGCATGAGCATCTCCGACGCCGTCTTCAACGGCGCGGAGCAGCGCATGCGGCCGATGCTGATGACCGCGCTGTCGGCCGGAGTCGGCCTGTTCCCGGCGGCGCTGTCGCACGGCATCGGCAGCCAAGTGCAGCGGCCGCTCGCGACGGTCGTGGTCGGCGGCATGTTCATCGGCCCCCTGCTGCTGCTCGCCGTCGCACCAGCCTTGCGCAAGATCTTCCTGTCGCGAGAGCCTGTACCGTCCGAGGAGAACAATCCGGCCCCCTCGCCACCGCCCGAAGCGGCGCCTCAGGAGGGCGGTTGAATGCGTCGCGTGACAGCCATGGGCCGCCTCACCCGCGGACTCGCAACCGGTGGCGCGAGTTTGTTGCTTGCAAGCTGCGCGGTGGGTCCGAATTTCAGCCCGCCGCCGGCACCCGACGTTATCCGCTATACGCCCGAGCCGACCGCCTCGCCACGGAGCGACGCCGGCGGCCCGGCCGTACCCGGGCAGCGCTTCGTTGAAGGTGCCGATATCCCGACGCGTTGGTGGGCGGCGTTTCGGTCGAAGCCGCTCAACGAACTGATCCGGTTGTCGGTGGAGCACAATCCGTCGCTGCAGGCAGCTGAGGCTGCGATCAGGGTCGCCAATTTCAACGCACTGGCGCAGCGCGGCCTGTTCTTCCCGCAAGTCGGCGTCAACTACACACTTTCCGACCAGCAGACGTCGAACAATGTCACGTCCAACCCGGTCGATTCACCACAGACCCGCTATTCGCTGCACACCGCGCAGCTCAACATCAGCTTTACCCCTGACATCTGGGGTCAGAACATCCGCGCGGTCGAAAGCCTCGATGCGCAAACCGAGCAGGCGCAATTCCAGCTCGAAGCCGCCTATCTCGCGCTGAGCGCCAACGTCGTCACCGCGGCGATCCAGGAAGCGTCACTGCGCGGGCAGATCGCAGCCACCGAGCACATCATCAAGATCGAACGCGACATTCTCGCCATCTTCAGGAACCAGTTCAATGCCGGCCAGGCCGCTCAGGTCGACGTGCTGGCGCAGGAAGCGACACTCGCCCAGTCCGAGCAGATCCTGCCGCCGCTGCAGAAGCAGCTCGCGGTGCAGCGCGATCTCCTCACCGCGTTGGCCGGACAATTCTCCGCCGACGAGATCCTGCAAAAGTTCAACCTGCAGAACCTAACGCTGCCGGCCAATCTGCCTGTGAGCCTGCCGAGCACGATGGTGGGGCAGCGCCCGGATGTCCGCGCCGCCGAAGCCAACATGCATTCCGCCAGTGCGCTGGTTGGTGTCGCGATCGCGGCGCGGTTGCCCAATCTGACTTTGTCCGGCAATCCCGGCACCAGCGCCTTCAAGGCGGCCGAGCTGTTCACGCAAGGCACGCTGTTCTACACGGTCGCAGCGAGCGCGACGCAGCCGCTATTCGACGGCCTCACGCTGTATCACAGGCAGAAGGCGGCCGAGGCCACACTCGACCAGGCGCAGGCGCTTTACCGGCAAGCCGTGATCACGGCAATGCAGAACGTTGCCGACGCGCTCCGCAGCCTGCAGGCCGACGCCCGCGCCGTTCAGGCCGCGATCAAGGCGGAGAACGCCGCCAAGGCCAGCCTCGATATCATCCAGAAGCAGCTGGTGCTCGGCCAGGTCAACCAGGTCATCGTTCTCAATGCGCAACAGATCTATTTGAATGCCGCGATCGCACGCGTGCAGGCGGTAGCGACGCGTCTGTCGGACACTGCGGCCCTGTTCCTGGCACTCGGCGGCGGCTGGCCGGCCCATTGCGCGACGTCGGATTGGCGTGACTGCGTGCTGGCGGACACGCACATCGCGGCCGTTCAGGTGAGTGCGACCCGATGATGCAATCACGGCGCAGGTTGGGCGTCTACCAGACGACGAGCGCGCACAAGACCGCGAGTGGAATGAGGGCCAATCCGATTGGAACCCACTTGCCCATGTCGGCAGAATTCTTCGGATACACGAAGATCTGGAAGCCGATAAATCCGCAAACCATGATGCCCAGGATCAAGCGAAACATATCGGACGGCGTGTCGTAGGCCGTCCAGAGGCTTTCGTTCTGGGGAGTAGCAACACGGAAGGTGACGACGATCACCACCAGAAGAAACAGCGTCCGCAGAGCAAGACCGAGGAACCGCATTTATGTCATCCAGCGCCGAACAGATTCCTACCACCGGCTGACGGAGCAGTCATCCCGCAGTGCCAGAACCTGTCGCATCGCCGGCTGGTGCTCGGTGAGATCAACCACGTCATCGTGTTCACCACGAAGCAGATCTATTTGATGCCGCGTATGCGTTTGTTCCGCCTGCACACCGAATCCCGCCCTACGAATCCCGGCGATGCGAGCTGTCCTCGCTTCGGAAGAACACGCGCGGCAGCGCTGACGGCACGCCGAACGACAATCCGATGAAGGCGAGAAACAGGTCGAAATAACTGGGGTGCATGGTCGTGCTCTGTGGTTCCGGGCGACCCCGGTGCAATCGCTGATTGCCGGGAATATGCTCCGATACGCGGATCAGTACAATATTAACATTGCTCTCGGAGCAATTCTGAGCGAGCCGACCTAGGTAGCCCCGGATCCCTGCTCGTCCCCCGAAACCGATGAGACTGATGTCGACATCAGGTTAGTCGATCAAACGCTGGTCATGAGCTGACCATGAGCGTCGGCTCGTAAATGTACGATGAAGCTGTGTCTGGATCGGGTCTGTGCGTTTGATAGTATTTATGGCGTGTGAACGATCAGCCGAAAACTTGAGATGAGCCGGAGTTGGCACGAAGGACAAACAAATGGTGGCTTCAACGGAGCCTGAAGCCCTCACCGTCTGTTGCAAAGACCTCGCGACGGCGCTCACTTTTCCGGCCGGCCGACATTTCTCAATAGAGAACGGCCAGCTCAAGCTGCTGGTTGCGAGAACGCGCATGCAGGGTGGCGGCGAGGCCGATCTCGAAAACATGGTTCGCTTCTGCCCCTTCTGTGGCACGCCGCTCGCTGACATGTTCAAGGGATCAGGGCGCTGATCGAATGGCTGCTGCTGGCCCCTATCAAAGTCCTCAATTGAACCGATAAGATGCTGCCTCCACTGAGAGGATCTCCGCGACCCCTGGCCACACGCGGGTGGTGATCGAAGGACACAAATTGAACCAGACGCTCGATATTGCAAAATCCATCGACGAACGTGGCATCGGCGGTTTCCAGATTCTGGTTCTTGCGCTTTGTTTCATCATCATGGTCATCGACGGTTACGATGCTCAGGCGGTCGGCTTTGTCGCGCCGCTCATTTCCATGCAATGGGGCGTCGCGAAATCATCCTTTGGCCCGGTGTTCGTGTCCGGTCTTTTCGGGATGGCCGCTGGTGCGCTGCTGTTCGGCCTGATCGCCGATCGGTTCGGACGCAAGGTCATCATCATTTGTTGTTTTTTGACCTTCGGCATCCTGACCATTGGCAAGGCGTTCGCATCGTCCATCGTCGCACTCAGTATTTTGCAGCTGCTGGCGGGGCTGGGGATCGGCGGTGCGATGCCGAATGCCATTGCGCTCGTTTCGGAGTACGCACCGGTCAACCGGCGTTCGCTGATGATCGCGGTGGCGAGCGCCGGATACTCGGTGGGTGCCAGCGGAGCGGGATTTTTGACGGCCCGCTTGGCCGGGGTGTACGGCTGGCAGGTCACATTCCTCGTCGGTGGGGTTGCCGCACTGGCAATGGTGCCGGTGCTGATCATGTTGCTCCCCGAATCTATTCGCTTCCTGGTTCTGTCGGGAGCCGAGCATTCGAAAGTCATAGCGATCTTCCGGAAGGTTGATCGGCGCTTACCCGCGAAGACTGATTTCATACCCACCTCCAGCGAGCATAAACTCGCGGGCTTTCCCGTTGCGCATCTGTTTCGGGAGGGACGCACCGGGATGACGATCCTGCTGTGGCTCGGGGTATTCATGGATTTGCTCGTCATCTACTACATGACGAGTTGGCTGCCGGTCACCATTCACGGGGTCGGCGGAATCTCGGTCGAAGATGCAGCGATTGCAGCAGCCTTGTTTTCCGCCGCCGGCGTCATTGGCGCGCCGGTTATCGGACAGCTGATGGACCGGTTTGGGCCGGTTCGCATGCTCGCGCTGTCGTTTTTTCTCGCGTCGGTATGTATCGCATTCACGGGGAGCCTTGCCGCATCTCACACCGCCCTGAAGATCATCATCTTTCTTGCCGGATTCTTTTCCGTCGGCGCTCATGTCGGAATAAGCGCGCTGGCCGGCGAGCTCTATCCGACATTCATGCGCGCGACCGGCGTTGGCTGGGCGCTCGGAATCGGCAGGTTTGGTTCACTGATCAGCCCGGTGCTGGGTGGCTTGTTGCTTGCGTGGCAATGGCCGGTAACGTCGATTTTCATGGCCGTCGCATTACCGGCGCTGCTCGCTGCGCTCTTTGTCCTGTCAGTAGGGTTGGTCGTGTCAACCAAAGTCGATGACGACATGCGGCTGCAGGGTAAGGCGGTCGCAAGTCGCTAGCGGGCTCGCGGCGACCTCAATCCGGGCCCACAGATCAACCCGGCAAATAGCCGAAGCGCTGCATCTGCTCGCCGTGATCCCGAATGATGCGGTCGATCTGGGCGGGCGTCAGCACGTCCCTCCACTGCCCCGCACGTCCTTCGCGAAAAAAATTTGCGTCCGCAGTCGGCGGCCGCTCGCGAAATCCATTCTCCCGTTCCTGACTCTGCAATTTCGCAAACGAGGAACGTTCGATTGCGCTCTCCAACTGTCGCGGGGTGAAATCGATCAGCAGATGCCGCGCCAGCGCGGCGAAGACTTTTGTTGGCTCGGCAAGCATATCTTCGTAGCGCATCACATGAAGGGCGCGATTGTCGTTGCGGGTCCAGCTCCACACATGCTGGCTCCAGGTGCCGTGGACCTCGTAGACCGCAATATCGCTCCCGGGCGTTTCCGCGTCCCTCATCGACATTTTCGCAATCGCATCATCGACCGACACGCCGGCGTGGTGGGCATAGGAGATCGCAACATCGAGAGGGTTGCGAAGGATGTAGATGGCGCCGGCGGTGGCGGCAAAATTGATCGTCGCATAGCCACGATCCATGACCAGCGCGTGATGGGTTTTGACGAAGATGAGCCCATCGGCGGTGTCAGCAACCTGCTGTTGAACGGCGTGCCGTGTGGCCGCGATCTCGCTGCGATGGACGGCGTTGTCGGGCTCAAAGCCCATGAAATGGGCGTAGCGCGTCTTGTCGATCTCCCAGGTCGAAAACCGGGCCATCTCGTTGATGTCCTGCTCGCCGCTCTCCCCGTTCCGAATCTTGACGAGGTTGTGCAGGAAGGCGCGGGCCCAAGTATTGCCCGACTTGGGGTAGGACGCGATCCACACGATACCGGATCTTGCCGACGCGTCAGGGGCCGTTGTGGTGTTGGCCAACTTCAGCTCCTCCCGGAACGCAATACCACTTCCAGCGCGTTCAATGTTGCAAATTGGCCACAGCGGCAACCAAACACCCCTCCCTTTGGCCGTTTCACTCACAAGCGGCGTTGTTTGGGGGGCCGATTCGTCGGATGAATACGTATTCAATATGCGAATATAGCAACCCCTGTATCATTGTAGAGACCAGCAACCGTAATGCCACCTCTACAGCCCTCTTTGCGCGGATCCCTGCTCACCGGAGCTTCGGCGCTTGCCCTCTCGGTGCCGTCGTCTGGCGCCCACGCGCAGGCTGCTCAAGTGCCGCCAGCGACATGGACAGTGTGGGCGGAAGCCCTGCCGTTCTGGACTGGCGGCGGTAGCTTCAACATCCCGGCACTTCCAGGGCTCGGTGCGCCCTATACGCCCTTTGATCCGAAAACCGGGTTCGAATTTGCCTTCGGCGTCGACTACCGGCCGCAGGGCCAGCCGTGGCATTATATTTTTGATTTCCGCTACGGCCGAAGCGGCACCACCAACAGCAGTTCTTCGAGCTCGTCCACCACTTCTTCCACAACCTATACGCCAGGCGTCCCGCCGATTTTCAGCAGCGTCCTGCTCGGGACGACGACCAACAGCACAACCTCCACGTCGTCGGCTACGCAGGCATCGCAATGGGAAAGCCATCTCGTCGCCGATCTCATGATCGGCCGCGATCTTGGCATCGGCAGGAGCAGTAACGAACTGCAGTTCGGCCTTCGCATCGCGGACCTGTATGCGGCTGCGCAAGCGTTCCAGGCAAGCCAGTCCAACACCACGAGCAACTCGCTGACAACGTTCTATACCCCGTCGGTTGGTTTTGGTACGAGGACCAGTTCGTCGTCCTCTTCATCTTCGTCTTCAAGCTTTGCCAGCTGGAGAAGCCGCTTCTTCGGCGTCGGCCCGCGTATTGCCTTCACCGGAGGCGTCCCGATTCAGGGCTCCTGGTCGTTTGACTATAGTGGCGGCATCGCCGCATTGATCGGCGATCGTTCGTTCAATATCGCGATGTCGAACAGCGGCGGCGGCGTATTCGGCGCAAATTTCAGCAACACTGTTTTTGTCTTCAACGCGGATGGCTTCGCAGCGGTAAGCTACAAGTTCACGCCGAATTTGAAGGCGAGTGTCGGCATCCGGGCGGATTACTACAATGCCGCCTTGAAGACTTACGACATCAATACCGGTGGCATCGCAAGCCTGGATCGGGTCTATTGGGGACCGTTCGTCCGAATTACTGGATCCTTCGGTCCGTGATCGTCGATTACCGGCCCCGCGCATGAACATCGTCGAGCCGATCCTTTTTCAAGCGAAATACCAGCCCGAGGCGCCCGCGCTTTGCGCGCCCGGCAACGACGTCATCAGCTACGCCCAGCTCGTGTACCAGATGAGCGTCATCGCACGTCGCGCGATGTCGCTTGGTATCAAGCCGGGAAACATCGTCGCCTTGTCGATTGACGACCCCTTGCTGCACGCCGCCGTCCTCCTCGGATTAACCCAGGTGGGAATCGTTTCGGTCTCGGTGGCGGGCCATCCGCCGCCGTCCGGACTGAAGGTCGACGCGGTGATCAGCAACAAGCCCTATCCATTCGCGCCCGAGGCGCGGCGTTTCGTCCTGGATTTTTCCTGGATGACAGGCGGCGGCGGGCCGGTCGATACCACGCCGTTAGGGGGTCTCGCGAGCGAGCAGACCTGCCGGATTGTGCTGACCTCCGGAACCACCGGTGACCCGAAGGCCATCGCACTGACCCACAGCATGGTGATGGCGCGCAATGCGCGGTTCGAATATGCGCTGGGCAACCGGCTTCCCTGCTGCTCGCGCATCTACATGAACATGGGGATTGCCGCGGCCCTCGGGTATCAGTTCCTGATCTATCTCCTCGGGCGCGGCGGCACCATGTTCTTCCGCGGCGAGAGCATTGAAAATACGTTGCGCGCGTTTGAAATTTTCCGCATCGAGGGCATGCTGACGACACCCACTGCGCTTGCCCAATTGCTCGCGGCCTGTGATCAGCATCCGTCGATCGAGGTCCATGTCGAAACCATTCTGTCGGGCGGAAGCCTGCTGCCGCGCGCGCTGCTGGAGCGGGTCAGGCCGCGCTTGTGCTCGCACCTCGTCACCGGATATGGATCGACTGAGACCGCCATCAGCGCCACGGCGCCGGCGCACCGCATCTCCCATATTCCGGGTGCTGCGGGCTATGTGACGCCGGGCATCCGCATCGAAATCGTCGATGAGGCGGATCGCGTCGTGCCCGCCGGCGTCGAAGGCATCGTACGTATCTTCAGCGAATTCGGCATCGACCATTACATCGATGACCCACTGGAATCGGCTCAGGTCTTTCGCGACGGCTGGTTCTACCCCGGCGATCTCGGCGCCCTCACCAGCGACAATCTGCTGATGATCTCGGGACGCCAGAACGGCGTGCTCAACGCCGGCGGCGGCAAGATGGCCGCCGAAAAAGTCGAGGCGGCGCTGCTCGGCTGCAAGGGTGTGCGCGAGGCTGCGGTGTTCATGGCGACCAGCAAGATCGGGGTCGAAGAAGTCTGGGCCGCTATAGTAACCAACGAGAAGGTCGACGCCGAAAGCCTGCGGGCGCACTGCCGATCGATGGTGCCGGACGTATTCGTGCCGTCGCACATCGTGGCGCTTGGCGCGCTACCGATCAACGCCACTGGCAAGGTCGACAAGAAGCGGCTGCAGGCTCAGCTGTCGGACGCCGCGAATTCCTGATCGGGATGAGGCATTGATCGCCGACGGCGCCATCAAGGAGGTTGGAGATGCCTGCCCAGGGTGATGTTCCTCCGAGCCTGCTGCCTCTGATAACAGGCTTCATGCCAGCGCGGGTCATCCACGTCGCCGCCATGCTCGGGCTAGCCGACCTGCTGGCAGAAGGCGCGAAGACCACCGACACGCTGGCCCGTGAAACGAGCACCCATGCCGCCTCCCTGCAGAGGCTGCTGCGCGCGCTTGCGAGCATGGGCTTGATCGCGGAAAGCGAGCCCGGCCGGTTCGAACTGACGGCGATGGGCGCCCAGCTACGCTCTGACGTACCAGGCTCGATGCATAGGCTGGCACTGATGTACGGGGGCGAGCGTGCTTGGCGATCCTGGGAGGAGTTGCTTCACAGCGTCCGCACCGGTGAATCCGCGACCCAACATGTTTTCGGCGTCACGAGCTTTGAATATTTCGCCGCCAATCCGGATCAGTCGGTCAACTTCAACGCAGCCATGGCAGAACTCACCCGCCTGGTGACGGCCGCACTGATCTCGACTTACGATTTTTCGATGCTTGGAACCATCATCGATGTCGGCGGCGGCAACGGCGCCATGATGGCTGCCATCATCGGCGCAACGCCGGCACTTCGCGGCGTGGTTTTCGATTTGCCCAGCGGCAGCGCGCAAGCATCGCGGACGCTTGCCGATGCAAAGGTGGACGACCGATGCGAAGTCATCTCTGGAGACTTCTTTCGCGAGGTGCCGGGGGGCGCCGGCGGCTACATTCTCAAGAGCGTGATTCACGACTGGGATGATGACGCAAGCGTCGCCATTCTGAAAAACTGCCGCATCGCCATGCACGACAAGAGCAAGCTGCTCCTGGTGGAGCGGGTTATGCCTGAAATCATGAAGCATTCGCCGCACGAGCAACGGATGGCGATGATCGATATCAATATGCTGGCGATGCAGGGTGGTCGGGAACGAACCAAGGCAGAATATCGCGCTCTGCTTGCCAATGCCGGTTTCGTTCTGACGCGGATCGTTCCTTTGCCTGGCCTCGACTTCAGTTTGATCGAGGCCGATCCGCTGTGAATCGACTGAATTCGTTCATGCGAGCAAACGCTCACTGGCTCGTGCGAATTTATTGCTTGCCGTGCCGCGGTTGAGAAACCGCACGCCGACATATTCACCGTGCACGCGTTCCAGTTGGCAGCGCCGATAGACGAGCCCGATCGACGAGAACAGCAAAAAGAACTCCGACTTGCTGAGGTCGGTCACCGATCCCTCGATCACGAGGGTCGCATTCGTGTCCGCGATATCGTGCAATTGGCACGAGCGCTGCCAGGTACCATCGACGGCCATGATGCGGACAGGAAACGAGCGCTCAAACACCACCCGCTTATCCTGCAGCGATTCCAGTTCATTCATGCTTAACTATCATTGATGGACTGTGGGTACGCCCCCAATGATGCAAGAGCAAATGCTTATGGACCGTGAAACACTTGCCTTGCATTGTTTCTAAAGCCCAGCTGCTCGCTACGACTGCCTCGGCCCCGGCAATTCAGGTTGGAGAAAGTCTGCGCACTCATCGCTTCGGGGCGCGCCCGCGGATATGGTCAAAGCCTTGCTTGATTGCGGCGAAGCGCCCTTCGACGATCGGCTCAAATTCGAGGTCCGTGAAGATGTAGGGCCAGTCGTTTTCGACGCCTTCGCGGACGAGTTCGCCGACATAGAGGGGATCGATGCCCTGAGTGACGCGTTCCCGGATCTGATTGATCCGTTCGGCAATAGGGCCAGACGTCGGGATGGCGCTGACCTCTCCCTCGAAGCGCTTGGGGAGGTTACGCCTCGAGTCCACGATTTGAGTGCGGATGTACCCGGGACACAGCACCGATACGCCAATTCCGCGGGGCGCGAGTTCGAGCCGCAGGCCCTCGGACAGCGCGACAACGCCATACTTTGAAACGTTGTATGGCGTGCTCGCCCCTGAAATGACGCCTGCGATCGAGGCTGTGGAGACGATGTGCCCACCCTCGCCATGCTGCTCGATCAACGGCCCGAAGATCTCGATCCCCCAAATGGTCGCCATCAG
This sequence comes from Pseudomonadota bacterium, assembly GCA_023387695.1. Classification (GTDB taxonomy): domain Bacteria; phylum Pseudomonadota; class Alphaproteobacteria; order Rhizobiales; family Xanthobacteraceae; genus Bradyrhizobium. The sequence continues at coordinate 11,143 of JAEWHT010000054.1, forward strand.
GTTGACGCCCAGGGTCCAATTCCACGACGCATCGGTCCAGGTGCCGTAGGGCCCACCGCCGCCGACACCGGCGTTATTGACGAGAATATGGACCTTGCCGTAGCGGGCGGTCGTGGCTTCCGCGGCAGCCGCGAGTTCGGCCTTGAGCGAGACGTCTGCCTTCACGCCGTCGACATCCACGTTAGTGAGCCGCAGTTGCGCGAGCGCCGCGGACAGCGCCGCCTCTTCAATATCGCAAAGCATCACTTTCGCCCCGGCCTGGGCGAAAGCGGTCGCGATCCCCAATCCAATGCCTGACGCCGCACCGGTTACGAACGCCGTCTTTCCTGCAAGATCCTTCACGCGCATTCTCCCCTGTGCGAGCGGACACGCTCGCTCCACAGATTCCAAACTTTACCCGGCGCATCTCTCCGCACATTCAAGCGATTGAGAAGTATGCGGGATGCCCGTTTGGCCCTTAGCAGACACGTGACGGCAATCAGCCCCACGTCAGCTCGCGACCGATAGCGGAAGCACTGGGCTTGCCTTAAACCTCATCGCACCACAGTCTTCCGCTGACGACCGCTTTAGTTGGCGACCTCTTTGATCTTCCCCGATCCGCCGCATTTCGTGCAGGGACGAAACTCGTTCTTTTCTCCAAAGCGAACCGGACTCATGCCCCTCTCCTGGCCCGTCCCGTCACACTCAGGGCAGTTGCGCTCGACTTCCTTCTGGTCGGTCATGTGCGCTTTCCAGTTGGTGATCTCTTGCTGATCAGCCCAAGCAGGGATAACCGTCGCCCGTGCCTATCAGCGAAGCTGCGGCCCGCTTCGCTGGGGATTGGGGTTGACCAACTTCCTGCAAAGCAAGCGCACTATGGATGAACATCAGCTTCATCCGAAGAACGTACCGCCTCCTCAGTAATCTGTCACCTCAGGTTGTACCCCCAGATTTCAAGCAGTGCCTTTCACCGCCCAGGCAACGCTTGCAAAGCCACGAGGGCCGTCCGGATCACCGGCAAGATAGGCTGTTCTGACGGCACTCCGGAGCCGATCGCGCCTTGCCTCGGGCAATGCGTCAAAAAAGCTTCCAAAAGTCCCCTGGCCGTAGACCATTGGAAGCCAGAAATCGTCGAAATTGGCGTAGTCCATTCGGATCGTGAGCATCGTCTGCGCAATCTCCTTGAAGCCTGCGCTTTCGAAGGCGATGCGCAGTTCGCCCTCGCCTGTCATCGGCCGCTTGCGGGGTATCGCGTTGGTCGCGTCAGCTTCCAGGGCACGGACCGTATCCCAAAACAGGCGCCAGCTCGGCATGCCGCCGTAGGTGTCCCATACGGTCGCCGCGGCCACAGCTCCCGGCCGCAGGACGCGCCGCATCTCCTGCACGGCTCGATGCGCGTCGGATACGAAGTGGAGCACCAGAAGGGAGTAGACGCGATCGAATACCGCGTCTTCATAGGGCAACGCACAGACGTCCCCTTTCTGCACCCTTATGCGCGGATCGACCGTGCGTGAGCGCAAAGCGGCAACGAAGTCCGCGTCGAAGTCCAAAGCCTCAATCGCTGTCAGCTCAGAACGAGCGGCCAATGCGAGGGTCAGGCTGCCGGTGCCGCACCCGGCATCCAAAACGCTGCCGTGGTCGGGCACGCCGGCAAAATCGAGGAACGGCGTCGCGAGCCGCCGGCTCCAGCGTCCCATGATAGCTTCATAACCATCAGCACCTTTGGCGACGAAGTTCGATGGCATGTTGTCCTCAACATCGCTCAGGTTTGACCTGATCACCGAGAACCCGTCGTTCCCATCGAAAATCTATGATGGATTTATTGGAGGTGTACACTGAAAATTGTCGCTGGCTTGACGTGACGCGCTGCCTCCCGAAAGCAGCTCTGAGCTCAACTAGGCTGCGGATTGTCCGCGGTCCATTGGCCGGCCGTCGACAGCGATCATGACTTGCGCAGTGCGCTCTGAATCTCATCGGGATCGAAGCTCATCGTGACGTCTAATCTCGCAGAGCCCCTCAAGCAAAGGCCCCGGAGCTTCCGCTCCGGAGCCCGCATTCGCACGATACGCGCTCAGCCTTGCGCGTGGCGCGCCATGAAGACGTCGAAGCCGACCTCGGCGACCTGGAACCAGGCGTAACTGTCGCTCGAGAACTTTGCGAGGGAGTCGTGCACCTTCTTGAAGTTGGCGTTGGTCGCACCGACCTCGGCGTGCAACTCCTTGGCGGCCTTGTAGCAGGCTTCCATGATCGGCGGCGAAAACGCGTGCAGCTTGGTGCCGCTCGCGAGCAGCTTCTTCAGCGCCAGCGGATTGGCCTGGTCGTAACGCGCCATCATGTAGTTGTTGGCGACGTGACCGGCCTGCTCGAGCACGCTCTGGTAATATTTCGGCAGCGCGTTCCATTTGTCGAGGTTGACGAAAGCAAGCAGCATCGGCCCGCCTTCCCACCAGCCGGGATAATAATAGTGCGGCGCGATCTTGTAGAAGCCGAGCTTCTCGTCGTCGTAAGGACCGACCCATTCAGCGGCGTCGATCGTGCCCTTCTCCAGCGCCGGATAGATGTCGCCGCCGGCGAGCTGCTGCGGCACCACGCCGAGCTTCTGCAGCACGCGGCCGGCGAAACCGCCGATGCGGAATTTCATGTTCTTGAGATCATCCGGCGTGTTGACCTCTTTCCTGAACCAGCCGCCCATCTGGCAGCCGGTGTTGCCGGCCAGCAGCGAGATCACGTTGTAGCTCTTGTAGAACTCGTTGAGCACTTCGCGTCCACCGCCGAGCAGGTACCATGCCTGGTTGATGCGCATGTTCGGGCCGAACGGCACCGACGAGCCGAAGGTGAAGGTCGGGTCCTTGCCGAAATAATAATACGACGCGGTGTGGCCGATCTCGCAAGTTGCGTTCTGCACGGCGTCCAGCACCTGCAGGCCAGGCACGATCTCGCCAGCCGCAAAGGTCTGGATCTGGAATTTGTTGTCGGTCGCCTCCGCAACCATCTTGCTCATCATCTCGGCGCCGCCATAGAGCGTGTCGAGCGATTTCGGCCAGCTCGTAGGCATGCGCCATTTGATTTCCGGCATCGACTGCGCAATCGCGGGAGCAGCAAGCGTAACGGCGCCAGCCGCACCAAGTCCCGTGACCTTGATGAAGTCTCTTCTCTTCATGGTTTCCCTGCCCTGATGGATGGTGATTGTGAGCCTTCTTGCCGAGGCTTCAGGAGCAGCATGGCGCAGCACGCAGCCGAATGCCATCGTGATCGCACCGCGGCAAAGAAAAACCCGGCCGTGCGAGCAAGGCCGGGCGATTTGGTCTTACGACTTAAGCCGTAGACCGGCTGCGGATGCGCGAGCCGACAGGTAACCCGCTATTGCGCGCCTGACTTCGGCGTCACGTCAATTTCGGATTTTTCGATGATGACGTTGTGCCACTGTTTTGCCCGACGGGTCAAGCCCAACTTCATCCGCCCGTCATTGCGCGAGGCAGTCGCGCGCCACGAGACGATGTCGTCCTCGGCGCCTCCCGTCAGACACACTGGTGCAATGGTCCTGCCTCGCACGACCAATGCTCGGTTCTGCCGATTTGCGACGACGCGCCAACTTGTTGACAGCATCCATCGCGCAACGCGCACTCACCCCGCTCTACTGTGCATGGGGTTGTTTTCTCGTTTGTCGCGAGCGCGTTCCGCCACTGCAAAGAAAAAACCCGGCCTCGCGAACGAGGCCGGGCTCTGTCGTCTTGCGACTTGCTCGTCGATCAGCCGCGGGTCCGCGATTTGATCATGAAGCTGTCGAAGGTGTATTCGGCGACCTGCCACCACAGATACTGGTCGGAGCGGTAGGCCTGCATGGCGTCGATCGACTTCTTGAAGTCGGCGTTCTTGGCCGAGATCTCCGCCCACAGCTCGTTGGTCGCCTTGAGGCAGGCTTCCAGGATTTCGTTGGTGAACGGACGCAGCTGGGTGCCGCCGGCAACCAGTCGCTTCAGCGCCGACGGGTTCTGCATGTCGTAACGCGCGGCCATCCAGGTGTTGGCGTTGGCCATCGCGTTGGTCAGGATCGCCTGGTAGTTCTTCGGCAGCGAATTCCACTTGTCGAGGTTGGTGAAGGCGTGGACGGTCGGACCACCCTCCCAGAAGCCCGGGTAGTAGTAGTACTTCGCGACCTTGGCGAAGCCGAGCTTCTCGTCATCGTACGGGCCGACCCACTCGGCCGCGTCGATGGTGCCCTTTTCCAGCGCCGGATAGATGTCGCCGCCCGCGAGCTGCTGCGGCACCACGCCGACCTTCTGCAGCACCTGGCCGGCAATGCCGCCGATGCGGAATTTCAGGCCCGAGAGATCCGCAACGGTCTTGATCTCCTTGCGGAACCAGCCACCCATCTGGGTGCCGGTGTTGCCGCAGGGGAAGCCGATCACGTTCGACTTCTTGAAGAACTCATTGCCGAGCTGCTCGCCGCCGCCCTGGTACCACCAGGAGTTCTGCTGGCGTGCGTTGAGGCCGAACGGCACCGAGGCGTAGATCGCCCAGGTCGGGTCCTTGCCGACATAGTAGTAGGATACGGTGTGGCACATCTCGACGGTGCCGTTCGAGGTCGCATCGAGCGCCTGCAGGCCGGGGACGATTTCGCCGGCCGCGAACACCTGGATCTGGAACTTGTTGTCGGTCATCTCGGCGACGTACTTCGCCACCTGCTCACCGCCGCCATAGATGGTGTCGAGCGACTTCGGGAAGCTCGACGTCATGCGCCACTTGATCTCGGGCGAGGACTGCGCAATCGCCGGCGAGGCTACCGCAGCGGTCGCCGCCGCGCCTGCTGCCGACACTTTCAGAAAATCACGACGCTTCATCTTCAGGTCTCTCCTTGCTGGGGCGTGTCCCCGAACTTCCTCTTTGCTGCCGCTCTTGCTGGCGACGCAGTTTTCGCCGCGTCGAACCGAAGGGGCTTAGCTGCCGTGGCGTTTAACACGGAAGCCCCTCGCGCGGAACGCGACAATGGCATGACGGGGGGCGACGAAAGTCGCATCTCCCCTGACGTCTGGCTTAAGCGGCTGCGATGATGCCCTTGAGCTGGTCCCGGACCTGTCCCGCAATGGCGCGGTAGATCGCCGCATGGGGGCCGTCAGGCTCGCTGTCCACAACGGGATTGCCGGCGTCGGAGGTGGCGCGAATCGCCATGTGCAGCGGGATCTCACCCAGAAACGGTACTTGGAGCTTCTCGGCCTCGTGGCGCGCCCCGCCATGGCCGAAGATGTCCGATTTCGTGCCGCAATGCGGGCACTGGAAATAGCTCATGTTCTCGACGATGCCGAGCACAGGCACGTTGACCTTCTTGAACATGGCAAGCCCGCGCCGCGCGTCGATCAGCGACAAATCCTGCGGGGTCGAGACGATCACGGCGCCCTTCAGCGGCACGTTCTGCGCCAGCGTCAGCTGGGCATCGCCCGTGCCCGGCGGCATGTCGACGACGAGCACGTCGAGCGTGCCCCATGCGACGTCGCGCAGCATCTGCGTCACCGCCGACATCACCATCGGGCCGCGCCAGATCATCGCGGTCTCTTCCTCGACGAGGAAGCCGATCGACATGATCGCAAGGCCAAAGCGACGGAGCGGAATCATCTTGCGCTCGCCGTCGAGCTCCGGCTTCGCGTGCAGGCCGGTCAGCCGCGGCACAGAGGGGCCGTAGATGTCGGCATCGAGCAGCCCGACCTTGAGACCGAGGTCGCGCAAGCCCAGCGCCAGGTTGAGCGCGGTGGTGGACTTGCCGACACCGCCCTTGCCCGAGGCGACCGCGATCACGGCCGCGACGCCCGGAATCTCGGACTGTCGCGCCATCGGCGATTGGGCACCGCCCTGCGGCGCCGGCTTGTGGGCATGGACCGGCTGTACGCCTGGTGTGCCACGGCTCGGTTGCGGGGGCGGCGGCGGTGGTGCGCCTGCCTTGCGCTCGGCAGTCAGCGCGACCATCACGGTGGTGACGCCGGCAATGGCGCGCACGGCGGCCTCGGCTTCCGCGCGGACGGATTCCCAGGCCCGCGCCTCGGCAGCGTCGACATTGATCGAGAAGAACACTTTGCCGTCTGACGCGCTGATCGCGCTCAGCACATTGGCATTGGTGAGCGCGACCCCGCGGGGCGACTTGATCTTGGCGAGGCTGTCGAGGACCTGTTGCTGCGTCACGCTCAAAGCGCATCTCCTAGAAGTTCAGGATGCCCCATTAGAGCGGAAACGGCCAAAAGGCTACAGCTTGCCGATATCGTCAGCCATCTCGGTTGGCGCTGCCCCCTGCTCCAGGGCCGCCTCATAATTGAGCTCGATCATGACCCCGTTGGGGTCGTAGACGAATATTTGCCAGAGGTCGCCGCCGGGCACCTGGCGGGAGTCGAATTTCATGCCCTTGGAGGCCAGGCGGCTCTTCATCCCATCGAAGCCGCGGCTGACGAAGGCGACGTGGTGGACCACGCCGGAATCCGGCTTTTGCGGCTCGGAGGTGGGGGAAATGTCGACGAGGTGCACCACGGCCTTGCCCTCGCTGTACATCCAGGCCCCCGGGAAGGCGAAATTCGGCCGGGCGCCTTTTTCAAGGCCCAGCACGTCCTCGTAGAAGCGGACCGTCTCGGCCAGATTCCGGGTCCGGATGTTGAAATGATCGAGGACGCCGACGCTTATTCCGCCCATGCTTTCGCTCCCTTGTTTTGAAGTCCTTGAGGTCCGCCATCCTAGCACAGGAGGCCGCCAAACGAAGCCGTTGCCCTCTGCCCCTAAGGGTTTATGGTGCGCCCGGCCCGCCCTCAGGCGGAACCTCAAGGATCCCCGGCTGGCGCCGCTCGCCCGGCTGCAACCGTAAAACTCAAGCTACGGACACACACATGGCTAAAGTCGCTTTCCTCGGTCTCGGCGTGATGGGCTTCCCCATGGCCGGACACCTCGTGAAAAAAGGGGGCCATGAGGTCACCGTCTACAACCGCACCGCGGCCAAGGCGAAGGAGTGGGCGGACAAGTTCGGCGGCAAGACCGCAGCGACCCCGAAGGCTGCAGCCGAGGGCCAGGACTTCGTGATGTGCTGCGTCGGCAACGACAACGATCTGCGCGCAGTCACGATCGGCGCCGACGGTGCCTTTGCCGGCATGAAGAAGGGCGCGACCTTCGTCGACCACACCACAGCCTCGGCTGAAGTCGCCCGCGAACTCGATGCCGCCGCGACCAAGGCCGGCTTCAAGTTCATCGACGCCCCCGTCTCCGGCGGCCAGGCCGGCGCCGAGAACGGCGTGCTGACGGTGATGTGCGGCGGCGCGCAGGATGTCTATGCCGGCGCCGAGCCGATCATCACGGGCGCCTATGCGCGGATGTGCAAGCTGCTTGGGCCCGCCGGAAGCGGCCAGCTGACCAAGATGGTCAACCAGATCTGCATCGCCGGCCTGGTGCAGGGTCTTTCGGAAGGTATTCACTTCGCCAAGAAGAGCGGCCTCGACGTCGCCGCGGTGATCGAAACCATCTCCAAGGGCGCAGCGCAGTCCTGGCAGATGGAAAACCGCTACAAGACCATGAACGAGAACAAGTACGATTTCGGCTTCGCCGTCGAATGGATGCGCAAGGATCTCTCGATCGCGCTGGCCGAAGCCCGCCGCAATGGCGCCAACCTCCCGGTCACCGCGCTGGTCGACCAGTTCTATGCGGAGGTCGAGAAGATGGGCGGCAAGCGCTGGGATACGTCGAGCCTGCTCGCACGCCTCAATCGCTGACCTGATACTGCCTTGCTTACCGCGATCGCCGCACTCTTCGTCCTGACTTATGCGGCGATCGCGCTCGAGCATCCGCTGGGGATCAGCAAGACTGCGACCTCGCTCATCGGCGCGGGGCTGCTGTGGACGATCTACGCGGTCACGATCAGCGATCACGCGCTGGTCAGTCATCAGCTCGACGAGTCGGTCGCCGCGACCGCGCAGATCATTTTTTTCCTGATCGGAGCGATGACGATCGTCGAGGTGATCGACGCCCATGATGGCTTCGAGGTCATCACCTCACGCATCAGCACCACGAACCAGGTCACTCTCATGTGGCTGGTCGGCCTCGTATCGTTCGTCCTGAGCGCAATCCTGGACAATCTGACGACGACCATTGTCATGGTCTCGCTGATCCAGCGATTGATCGCCCGCCGCGACGATCGTCTGTTGTTTGCCTCGCTGATCGTCATCGCCGCGAACGCCGGTGGTGCTTGGACCGTGATCGGCGATGTCACAACGACGATGCTGTGGATCGGCGGACAGATCACGCCGCTGAACATCATGCGCGCAGTGTTCCTGCCCTCGGTCGTCAATTTGCTCGTGCCGCTGGCGTTCATCAGTATGTCGCTGAGGGGCAAGACCATCGCGGCGCCACAAAGAGACAGCGGCTTGCTCGCCATCGACCGGTTCGAGCGCAATCTGATGTTCTATCTCGGTCTCGGCGTGCTGATTGCGGTGCCGGCCTTCAAGACGCTCACACATCTGCCGCCCTTCATGGGCGTGTTGCTCGGTCTCGGCATCGTCTGGCTGGTCGGCGAGATCGTTCATCGCGACAAGGACGAGCACGTCCGCCGTCCGCTCTCGCTCGCGCACGCGCTGACCCGGATCGACATGGGTTCGATCGTGTTCTTCGTCGGCATTCTGCTGGCGGTCGCCTGCCTCGAACACGCCGGCCTCCTGACGATGCTGGCCCGATGGCTGGAGGCAACCATCGGCCGCCAGGACGTCATCGTCGTCGTGCTCGGCCTGCTCAGCGCGGTGGTCGACAACGTGCCGCTCGTGGCCGCGACCATGGGCATGTACGACCTCGGCCACTACCCGACCGACAGCTTCCTCTGGGAGTTCATCGCCTATTGCGCCGGCACCGGCGGCTCGATCCTGATCATCGGCTCCGCCGCAGGCGTCGCCGCGATGGGGCTCGAGCGGATCGAGTTCCTCTGGTACGCCCGCCGCATCGCTGTGCCCGCGCTCGCCGGCTATCTGGCCGGTGCCGTGGTCTACGTCGCACAGCATGCATGGCTGCACTGACCGGCTACTGCCGGGTTCAAAATTAACGCGCGGTTAACGTAATTCTTTAGCTCCTTAAGTCACCTCTTAACGATTTCTTGCCAGAGATAGACAATGCAGAAGGCCCGCGTCCGACGTGGGCAGGAATCGTTGTTGCTTGATGAGTAACCCCGCTGAAAAGCCTGAGGTAGTGCAGCTTCCGGCCGAGCCGGTCAGCGCTCCATCAGCGAGCAGTCGAAGGGCTGCGTCGCAACGGGTGCGCGAGGCGCGCGATAAGTTAACGTCGACCAGCGGAACCCGGCCGGCCTTCGACGCCGAGATGCTGCGCCAATATGCCCAGACGCGGCTGTCGGCCTCCTATGTCGTGATGCTGCTCGTGGTCGCGACCGGCGTGCTGTTCGGGCTGTGGATGCAGCCGATCCCGGCCGTGGCCTGGACCGCCGGCATGATCTGCATCCATGTCGCGATGATCCGCAGTTGCCGCCGGTTCCTGGCCGAACCCGCCTCGCCCACCGCGACGCGCGCCTGGCGCACGCGCTTTGTCGTGCTCGACCTGCTCTACGGCCTGTGCTGGATGGCGATCCTGATCCATCCCGTGCTCGACACCGTCGCGGAAACGCTGATGATGTTCCTGATGCTGCTGGTGATCGCAGTATCGAGCATGCTCGCCGCCAACCTGCCGATCGCAGCGCTCGCCGCCACCGCGCCGGTCGCGGTCGCGATGGCGCTGAGCTTTGCGATGAGCGGTTCGCTCGACAATTACATCCTGGCCGCGCTCGCGCTCGCCGCCGAAGGCTATTTCGTGCTGCTGGCGCATCGCCTGCACTCCTCGACCTTCGCCACACTCGAGGCGCGCGCCGAGAAGGACGCGCTGATCGGCGAACTCGAACAGGCCAAGGCGATCTCGGACGAAGCGCGCCACCGCGCCGAATCCGCCAACGTCGCCAAATCGCGCTTCCTCGCGCAGATGAGCCACGAGCTCCGCACGCCGCTCAATGCCATCCTCGGCTTCTCCGAGGTGATGAAGAGCGAGATTTTTGGCGCACACGCGGTGCCCGTCTACAAGGAGTACTCGGCGGATATCCATAATTCCGGCGTGCACCTGCTCAATCTCATCAATGAGATCCTCGACCTGTCACGGATCGAGGCTGGCCGCTACGAGTTGAACGAAGAAGCCGTGTCGCTGGTCGGCATCGTCGCTGACTGCCATCATCTGATGAAGCTGCGTGCGTCCAGCCGCGGCATCACCATCCACGAGGTGTTCGAGCAGGCGATGCCGCGGCTCTGGGCCGACGAGCGCGCGATCCGCCAGGTCGTGCTCAACCTGCTCTCCAACTCGATCAAGTTCACACCACAGGGCGGCGAGATCTGGCTCAAGGCCGGCTGGACCGCGTCGGGCGGGCAATATCTGTCGGTGAAGGATTCCGGCCCCGGCATCCCCGAGGACGAGATCCCGATCGTGCTTGCATCGTTCGGCCAGGGCTCCAACTCGATCAAATCGGCGGAACAGGGCGCGGGCCTGGGACTGCCCATCGCGAAGAATCTGATCGACCTGCATGGCGGCACCTTCACGCTGAAATCGAAGCTGCGCATCGGCACCGAAGTGATTGTCACCTTCCCGCCGGAGCGCGTGATGAGCGCGCTGGCACCACTGTCAGAAGATGCGCCGCCGTTGCAGCCGGAGGGTTCCGTGATGCCCGACGAGAAGCGACGGCCGCGCCACAAGCCGATCATGAGCGCGGGCACGGGTTCGTGAAACACATGCTTGCAGACATGCCCGCCAATCCGTCACTATGTCCGAATGAGCAAAGAAACGCCGTGCGTCGCCGTCTGCATGATCGATCCCAAGACCAAGCTGTGCTTCGGCTGCGGCAGAACGCTGCCGGAAATCGCACGCTGGCACGCGATGGAGAGCGCGGAACGGCTCGCCGTGATGGCGCTGTTGCCGGCGCGGATGGCGGACGCCGGTTTGCAGCAGATCGCGGGATCGCCCAAGCGCGCCTGACGGGCTCGCGTGCCTTTGGAGGCGCGCGATGATCCGCTTCCTGCTCGTCCTCGTCATGCTCGCCTGCACCGCCGGCGCCGTGGTTGCCTATGGCGATCCCGACCAGATCGCGCGCGCCAGCCACAAGGTCTCGCACATATTCCGCGGACAGGCCGCCGCGCCTGCCCCCGCCGTGCAGATCCAGCGTGGCCAGGGCGGCGAGTTCGCGCTGCGCGCCAAGATCAACGGCATCGCTACACCGATGGTGATCGACACCGGCGCTACCTCCGTGGTGCTGACCTGGGAGACCGCAAAAGCGATCGGCCTGCCGCTCGAGATGCTCGAATACGACGTCGATCTCGAAACCGCCGGCGGCCACACCAAGGCAGCGCGGCTCACGATTGACCGCCTCGCCGTCGGCCATCTCGTCGAGAAGTCGGTGCCCGCTCTTGTGGTGCCGCGCGGACTGATGAAGACCAACCTGCTCGGCATGAGCTTCCTCGACCGCCTTGAGAGCTGGGGCGTGCGTTCCGATACACTAATGCTGACGGGCTACCCGGAGCTCCAGAGCAGTCACCGCCGCGCACGCACGGCAGTCGACTAAGGGCAGCGCAGTCTAGGCAGCCTCAGCCGCCGCACGCGCACCAACACGCGCAATCGCATCGCGCAGCACATCGACTCCGGCGCCTGGCTTCACGCCCTGCTCGGCGAGATGACGGCGGAAGGCGCGCGCGCCGGGCACGGCATGGAATGCGCCGACGAAATGCCGCGTGATGGCGTGAAGCCGCGTGCTGCGTGCGAGCTGCGCCTCGATATAGGGCAGCATCGCCTCGAACGCGTCCTGCATGGTCGCATAAGGCGCTGTCTCGCCGAAGATCTCGGGATCGACCGACAACAGCCGCCACGGCTCCTGATACGCCGCGCGGCCAAGCATCACACCATCGACGTGCGCAAGATGCGCCTTTGCTTCCTCGACACTCAGGACGCCACCATTGATGATGATGGGCACATTCGGCATCGCACGCTTAAGTCGATAGACACGATCATAGTCGAGCGGGGGGATGTCGCGGTTCTCCTTCGGCGACAGACCGTTGAGCCAAGCCTTTCGAGCGTGCACGATCAGTGCATCGCAGCCAGCAGCGACCACAGCACGCGCGAGCGTATCGAGTGCCACTTCGGGATCCTGGTCATCGATGCCGATCCGGCATTTCACCGTGACGGGCACGGCGACCGCACGCTTCATAGCTTCGACGCACGAAGCCACCAGATCCGGCTCCGCCATCAGACAGGCGCCAAAGCGACCATCCTTCACGCGATCGGACGGACAGCCGATATTGAGGTTGATCTCGTCATAACCGAAGCCCTCGCCGATCCGCGCAGCCTCAGCAAGGTCATGCAGATCCGACCCGCCCAACTGAAGCGCGACCGGATGCTCGACCGCATCGAACCCGAGCAGCCGCTCCCGATCACCATGAATGATGGCGCCGGTTGTCAGCATCTCCGTGTAGAGCAGCGCGTGTCTCGTCAAATGACGGTGGAACACCCGGCAATGCCGGTCGGTCCAATCCATCATGGGGGCAACAGAGAATTTGCGATTTAAGTCATTCATTTTACTGAGATATTTATCCCGCCATCGACCCCATATGTTATTAGACCGATTGAGAAATTTGGTTTGTTCGAACTTCCACCGTTTGGCGCTTCTAGGACCATATAGGCACCAATTGGAAGCGGAAATAGCGCCTTCGGATTCTCAATGCATAGGTCAAACGCACGAGAGCGGGTGCGCACACGTGACAAGTAGAGCGGGCAAGACATTCCCCGACCTATCTCGGTCGCTCTCGCTCTCCCTTAAGTTGCGGTATTGCTCGAGAGAGACCTCTGTTGCGTGCCGGGATGCGCGCATGCGCTTCGCCTCGTGTGTCTGGGCGGTCCGTTGACGGGATTTAGGCAAATGATACGATTTCGCGGTGTCCGGCTGCGTCGATCGAGCCGGGCGCTGGAATGAAGGCGTGAGGGGCCAGCCCTGTCGTGCCAAGTGTCGCACGTGCGTCCTGCCCTTCATGCGTCCCGACCGCGGAAATAGAGAAACGGCAACGGCGCCCATTGCCGCATCGGGACAACTTATTGGAGGATGAGGCAGAGTACCGGGCGAGCCCCGCTTCGGCTCGGACTTGAGCTCATGTTTGGGCTCGGCGGCGGCATGGTCTAGCGACATGAACCTTTCATCGTTTATGGGTGCCGGCTGGGCCCACGGTCCGCAGGTTCTCTGCGACGAAGAAGGGATTCTGCTGTGCCGGACCTCCCGCGAACGCATCGACGGTGAACGGCAGGTCGTGCTGGCCGTGGTACCGGCCGCCGAACATCCAAGCCCGCAAAGCCTCGACCGCCTCGCTCACGAATTTGCGCTGAAGGACGAACTGGACGGTGCCTGGGCGGCGAAACCGCTGGAGCTGTTGCAGGATCACGGCCGCACCATTCTCGTGCTCGAGGACCGCGGCGGCGAGCCGCTGAGCTGGCTGACCGGCGCCCCCATGGAGACGGGCAGCTTCCTGCGCCTTGCAGTCCAGATCACTGCAGCCCTGGGCAAGCTCCATCAGCAGGGCCTTGTGCACAAGGATATCAAGCCGGCCAATATCCTGGTGAGCCGCAGCAAGGACAGCGTGCATCTCACCGGCTTCGGCTTCGCAACGCGCCGCCCGCGCGAACGGTTGTCTCCGGCCGCGCACGAGCAGATCGCCGGCACATTCGCCTACATGTCCCCCGAGCAGACTGGGCGCATGAACCGCTCGATCGATTCCCGGAGCGATCTCTACTCGCTCGGCGTCACGCTCTATCAGATGGTCACCGGCTCGCTTCCGTTCGCCGCTGACGATCCGATGGAATGGGTGCATTGCCATGTCGCAAGAGAGCCGGAAGCTCCGGCCAAGCGATCCGGCAACGTACCCACTGCTGTGTCCGGGCTAATCATGAAGCTGCTCTCCAAGATGGCCGAGGAGCGCTATCAGACGGCCGGCGGCGCCGAGCGGGACCTGCAGCACTGCCTTGCAGAATGGGAGCTTCACCACCGCATTGATGATTTTCCGCTGGGCCAGCACGACACGCCGGACCGGCTGCGCGTTCCCGAGAAGCTTTACGGAAGAACGGCCGAGCGCGAGATGCTGTTCACTTCGTTCGAACGCATCGTCAAGAGCGGCACGCCCGAGCTTGCGCTGGTCGCAGGATATTCCGGCATCGGAAAGTCCTCGGTCGTCAACGAGCTGCACAAGGTGCTGGTGCCTTCGCGCGGACTGTTTGCGTCAGGCAAATTCGACCAGCAGAAGCGCGATATCCCCTATGCCACGCTCGCGAGAGCATTCCAGAGCCTCGTCCGCACGCTTCTCGGCAAGCGGGAGGCGGAGCTGAGCGAGTGGCGCCACGCGCTGCTCGACGCGCTTGGCCCAAACGGACAGCTCATAGTGGATCTGATCCCGGAACTGAAGGCCATCATCGGCGAGCAAGCGCCGGTTCCGGAGTTGCCGCTTCAGCACGCCCAGAGCCGCTTTCACCGCGTGTTCGAGCAATTCATCGGCGTATTTGCGCGGGCCGAACATCCGCTGGTGCTCTTCCTCGACGATTTGCAATGGCTCGATATGGCGACGTTCGAGCTGCTCGAGGATATCCTGACCCGGTCCGAGCTGAAGCATCTGATGCTGATCGGCGCTTACCGGGACAACGAGGTGGCTTCCGCTCATCCCGTCATGCGCATGCGCGAAGCCATCAAGGCGCGGGGCCGACACGTCGTCGAGATCACGCTCGCGCCGCTCGGTCGCAGGCATCTCGGCCAGTTGCTTGCGGATACGCTGCGTTGCGAACCCAAATATGCTGCGCCGCTGATCCAGCTCGTGCATGAGAAGACCGCGGGCAATCCATTCTTTGCCATCCAGTTCATGTTCTCACTGGCCGACGAAGGTCTGCTCGCGTTCGACCACAATGCCATCGGCTGGTCGTGGGACCTCGAGCGCATTCACGCCAAGCGATACACTGACAACGTCATCGACCTCATGCTGGGGAAGCTCACCCGGCTGCCCGCGGCCACACGCACGGCGCTGCAGCAGATGGCTTGTCTTGGAAATGTCGCCGAGGTCGCTGTGCTGTCGGTCGTGCTCGGCATCCCGGAGGAGCAGGTCAACACCGATCTCTGGCCGGCCGTTCGCCAGGAATTCGTAGAACCGCTGGGCAATACCTACCGGTTCGTGCACGACCGCTTCCAGGAGGCGGCCTATGCGCTGATTCCGGAACAGGACCGCGCTGCGGCTCACTTGCGCATCGGTCGCCTGTTCGCGGCTCGTGCCACGCCTGACACCGTCGAGGACAACGTCTTCGAGATCGTCAACCAACTTAACCGCGGCATGGGCCTGATCACCGCACCCGACGAGCGCGTCAGGCTCGCGGAGCTCAATTTGCTGGCTGGCCGTCGCGCCAAGGCCGCGACGGCCTTCGCCATGGCCCACGCCCACTTCGCGACCGGCGAGGCCATGCTGCCGCGGAATCGCTGGGAGCAGCACTACGCGCTCAGCTTCACGCTGGCCCTGCAGCGGGCCGAATGCGAGTTCCTGGCTGGCGACCACGCGACGGCCAACACGCGACTCGCGGGACTGGCAACGCGTGCGAACAACCTGCCCGATCTCGCAGCGGTGACCCGGCTACGTATGGAGCCAAGCGACCGCGACGTCGAAATTGCCCTCGATTATCTGCGGCGCGACGGTATCGACTGGTCCGCGCATCCGACGCCGGATGAGGTCCAGCGCGAATATCAGCGGATGTGGCAGGCGATCGGAGACCGGCAGATCGAGGCCCTGCTCGATCTGCCGCAGATGGAAGATCCGGTCGCACGCGGCACGATGGACGTCCTCACGGTCCTGGTCTCGCCGGCCTGGTACATCGACGAGGGCTTGCGCCGCCTGATCATCGGACGCATGGCCAATCTCAGCCTGCAATACGGCAACTCCGATGCATCGTGCCTCGCCTATATCGTGCTCGGCACCGTGCTCGGCCCCGACTTTGGCGACTATGCCGCCGGCTATCGCTTCGCCCGGCTCGGCCTCGATCTGGTCGAGACGCACGGACTGGACCGGTTCAAGGCCCGCGTCTATCTCGGCTTCGGCAGCTGGACGCGGGATGTGAGGACAGGCCGCCCCTGGTTGAAGCGCGCCTTCGACGCCGCCCAGCAAGTCGGCGATGTCAATTATGCGAGCTTCACCCGCCATCATCTGTTGACGCATCTTCTCGCCTGCGGTGATCCGCTTCTCGAGGTGCAGCAGGAGGCCGAAACGGGGCTCGCATTTGCGCACCGGGCGCATGTCGATCTTGCCGCCGATCGCATCGTCGGGCAGTTGCAGCTCATCCGGTCGCTCCGCGGCCTCACCGCGAAATTTGGCAGCTTCGATGATGCGGGCTTCAACGAAGCGCAATTCGAACGTCGTCTCGAGACGGAGCCATATCTCGAGCAGGCCGGCTTCTGGTATTGGACCCGCAAGCTGCAGGCGCGCGTTCTTGCCAGCGACCCCGCCGCCATCACCGCCGCAGCAAGGGCCGACAAGCTGCTGTGGACGTCGAAAGCGCTGTTCGATCGGGTCGAATTTCACTTCTATGCAGCCCTCGCCGAGGCCGCGTGTTGCGAGACCGCCCCGCCAGGCGAACGCAGCGGGCATTTCGATGCAGTAACCCGACACCACCTCCAGCTTCAGCAATTGGCCGAGATCAGCGCCGCAGACTTCGCCGACCGCGCCGCTCTCATCTCGGCGGAAATCGCGCGCATCGAAGGCCGCGAGCTCGATGCGATGCGCTTCTACGACCGGGCCATCGCCTCGGCGCATGCAAACGGCTTTCCTCACATCGAGGCCGTCGCCAACGAGCTCGCTGGGCGTTTCTACACGAATCGCGGATTCGACAAGATCTCCTATGCCTATCTACGCGATGCCCATTACGGATTTCTTCGCTGGGGAGCTGAGCCAAAAGTAAGGCAGCTCGAACGCCTCTATCCTCGGCTCCACGTCGCCGAAGACACGAGCTCGGCGAGCCGGCCGACCATCCAGCAGATGGACGTCACGACCGTGGTGAAGGCGTCCCAGGCCGTCTCGAGTGAAATCGAGCTGCCAAAGCTGATCGAGACGCTGATGAAGATCGCGCTGCAAAATGCGGGCGCCGATCGCGGTCTGCTGATCCTGTCGCGGCAGGACGACTTCCGTATCGAGGCCGAAGGCCAATCCAAGGGCGATGAATTTACTGTCGCCATGCATCAGACGTCGCTGTCGACACCGGATTGTCCGGAGGCCCTGCTGCGCTACGTCATTCGCGCGCAAAAACCTCTCATCGTCGACGACGCGACGCGGCCTGATCCGCTTTACGGCGACGACTATGTGCGTCGTCGACACCCGAGGTCCATCCTGTGCCTGCCACTGCTGAAACAGGCCAAGCTCATCGGCTTGCTTTATCTGGAGAACACGCTGACGACGCACGCCTTCACGCCGGATCGCGTGGCGGTGCTGGACCTGTTAGCGGCACAAGCTGCGATTTCGCTGGAGAACACGCTGCTCTATCGCGATCTTCAGGAGCGCGAGGCGCGTATCCGCCGGCTCGTCGATTCCAATATCATCGGCATTCTGTTCTGGGACGGCAGCGGCGATATCAGCTACGCCAATGACGCCTTCCTGAGCATGACCGGATATTCAAGGCAAGACCTGGCCTCAATCCGCTGGGACGACATGACTCCGGCGGAATATCGCGACGGAGACACGCAGCGGATCGAGCAGCTGAGGATATCGGGTCAGACCGCCTCGCGGGAGAAGGAGTTCATCAGGAAGGACGGCAGCCGCGTTCCCGTTCTCATCGGCTCCGCCTTGCTGGCCGGATCGTCCGATCAATGCGTGTCATTCGTGCTCGACCTCACCGCGCGCAAGCAGGCCGAGGAAAAATACCGCCTGCTCATGGAGCAGGCGCATGACGCGATCCTGGTTCTTGACCAAAGCGGTCTCGTGATCGAGGCAAATCGCACCGCTGGCGCCATGCTGGGACGGACTCGGGAGCAGATCATCGGCCTGCCGTTCCGGTCGATCCTCGTGCCTGCCGACGCGACTGAGATCGCCAAGTTGCTGACGCGGGATTCGACGGGCCTGCTGCAGCTTCGCCTCGACGGCCCCGACGGCAAGGGCCTCGACGTCGAACTATCTGCCGCTCACGTCTCGACCGGCGGCCAGGAGCTGATCATCGTGATCGGACGCGACATCAGCCAGCGTCTGCGCCTCGAGCAACAGCTACGCCAAGCGCAGAAGATGGACGCGGTCGGTCAACTCACCGGCGGCGTCGCCCATGACTTCAACAACATCCTGACTGTTATCACCGGGACGATCCAGATCCTGATCGACGGTCTTGCGGACCCCAATCTCGTCGCCATTGCCCATATGATCGATGACGCCGCCACACGGGGTGCCGATCTGACGATGCAGCTCCTCGCATTCGCGCGCAAGCAGCCGCTGCAACCCCGTAACGTCGACGTCAACAATCTCATTGTCGATACCGCCAAGCTGCTGCGGCCGACGCTCGGCGAACACATTCAAATCAGCTCCACGCTGCAGACGGATTGCTGGCATGCGCTGATCGATCCGGGCCAGCTCTCGACCGCTTTGATCAATCTCGCCGTCAATGCCCGCGACGCGATGGCAAATGGCGGCAAGATCTCGTTCGGCACCACGAATGTAAGCTTTGGCCTGGACAATCCCGGCCCAGACAGCGCTCTCGGCGACTTCGTCCTCGTCACAGTGAGCGACACCGGCTCCGGCATTCCGCAGGCGATCAGGGACAAGATCTTCGAGCCCTTCTTCACGACCAAGGAGCTTGGCAAGGGGACGGGCCTCGGATTGAGCATGGTGTATGGCTTCATCAAGCAATCCGGCGGACACATCAGGATCGATACCGAAGAAGGGTTTGGAACGACCTTCAGCCTGTATCTGCCGCGCTCGACCCAGGCCACAGCATCTGCGAGCGCTGCTGCGAAGGGCAAGGTCCAACGCGGCAGCGAAACCATTCTGCTGGTCGAGGACGACGAGCTGGTCCGCAACTACGTCGAAGCGCAGCTCAAGAGCTTCGGCTATCGCACCATCGCGGCCGCCAATGGTCCGGAGGCCCTTGACCTGGTCGACAAGGGCACGGCTTTCGATCTGCTGTTCACCGACGTGGTCATGCCCGGCGGGATGAACGGCCGCGAGCTCGCCGATGCCGTGATCCAGCGAAGGCCTGGCGTTCCCGTGCTCTATATGTCGGGCTATCCGGAAGCCGCCATGATGCATGATGGCCGGCTGGATCCTGATATCACGCTACTGAGCAAGCCGTACCGGCCGGCAGATCTGGCGTATGCCATTCGCCAGGTCCTCGACGCACGTGGGCGTCCGGACGTCACGCATTGATATCTCAACGATCTGCAATTGCGTCCGCGTCAGCGTGCCGACAGATGGATCACATTCCAGGATGCCGGCTTTAGCGTCGCCTGCAATCGACCGCCGCCGAACGACACATCCTGCAACGGCGCCGGCTTGATCTTGTCGGGCGCGTGCTTGGTATTCGTCGCCTTGAGGTCATCGTGCCGGAGTTCGAGCCGTTCGCTCAGCGTCAGCCGATCGAAGCCTCTCGCCTCGACGCCGACGTCCAACTCCTGCTTCAGATCGCGATTGAGCAGGAACAGCGACAGGCCGCCATCCTCCGTCGCCACGGCCGCAATCTTCAGATACGGCACGTTCGGCACCGGGAAATTCTGCTCCTGGGTGCCACGGGGATCATAATACGAGGAATCGTAAGTTTCGGACTCCGCTTGCGTGCGAAGAACCTTGCCGCGGCCAAAGCGGCTCATCTGCGCAAATGGAAAGAAGGTGCTCTGGCGCCATGTGCCTCCGCCCGTCTCCGTCATGATTGGGGCGATGACGTTGACGAGCTGCGCGAGGCAGGCGACCTTCACGCGATCGGCGTGATTGAGCAAGGAAATGCAGGCGCCGCCAAAGGCGAGCGCGTCCTCCATCGTGTAGACTTCCTCGAGGATCGACGGCGCGACCGGCCAGCCTTCCTTGACGCGATCAGCGCGATTACGACGCGTTCGATACCAGACGTTCCATTCATCGAAGCTCAGCATCAAGCGCTTGTTGGAGCGCCGCTTGGCTGCCACCGCATCGGCAATCGCGACGACCTCGTCGATGAAGCTGTCCATCAGGTCTGGGCTGGCGAGAAACGATGCCGTATCCTGCTTGTAATTGTTCAGATAGGTGTGGAGCGAAATGTACTCGACGTGATCGAAGGTGTGCTCGAGGACCGTGTCCTCCCACTGCCCGAAGGTCGGCATGTTGCGCCCGGACGACCCGCATGCCGCAAGCTCGATAGTCGGATCTATCCAGCGCATCATCTTGGCAGCTTCGCGCGCGAGCGCACCGTAATCATCCGCGCTCTTGTGTTCCATCTGCCAGGGACCGTCGACCTCGTTGCCGAGGCACCACAGCTTGACACCGTGCGGCTTGTCCCAGCCATGGGTGCGGCGCAGCTCCGACCATGCGGTGCCGCCGGGATGATTGCAATATTCGACCAGATTGCGCGCGGCATCGCCGCCGCGGGTGCCGAGGTTGACCGCCATCATCGGCGCGACATCGGCAGCCTTGCACCAATCCATGAATTCATTGGTGCCAAAGCTGTTCGGCTCGGTGCTGAACCAGGCAAGGTCAAGACGCGCCGGCCGCGTCCCCTGCGGGCCGACGCCGTCCTCCCAATTATAGCCCGAGACGAAATTGCCGCCGGGATATCTGATGAGCGTCGGGCCAAGCTCCTTCACCAAAGCGAGCACGTCCTTCCGAAATCCCTTCTCGTCCGCGGTCGGATGATCGGGCTCGTAGATGCCGCCATAGACGCAGCGGCCGAGATGCTCGACGAACGCACCGAACAAGCGAGGGTCGGTGTGACCGATGGCGAAGTCGCGGTCGATCAGAACTCTGGCTTTTCTCATGCTGTTCTCTCAGGGTGCCCCGGGGCTGATGAGATCGTTCATGCTGGGAGTGACGTTGGTTACCTCGGGTAATAGCACGGCTTCGCGCAACAGGCGGGTATAGGGATGCCGCGGCGCCTTCAGCACCGTTCGCGCATCACCGCTTTCGACGACGCTGCCCTTCTGCATGATCATGATGCGGTCGCTGATGTAATAGGCCGTAGCCAGATCATGCGTAACATAGATGATCGATATCCCAAGATCGTCCCGTAATGTTTTGAACAGATTGACGATGGACATGCGCAAGGACGCGTCGATCATCGACACCGGTTCATCAGCCACGATCAATTTCGGCGCGGCCAGCAGCGCACGGGCGATCGCGACCCGTTGAAGCTGTCCGCCGGACAGTTCGTGCGGGTATCGGCCACTTATCTCCTTGAGCGACAATCCGACTTTGTGCAGCGCCGCATCGACATCCGCTGCCGCCGTACCCTCTCCTGACGTTCCGGCAAACCGACGTCGCGTCATAAGCAGATACCGCTCAACCAGCTTCAACGGGTTGAAGGACTCAAACGGGTTCTGAAAGATCGGCTGCACCTTGTGCATGAACGCCGTCCGGCCGGCACTGCCGCTGATAGCCGCAAGGTCCGTACCGTCAAGCAGCAGTTTGCCGGCCGTCGGCGTCTCCATGTTCAGGATCATCCGGGCAAGCGTCGTCTTGCCGCTACCGGATTCGCCGATGATGGCCAGGATCTCTGGTCGCCCGGCGGCAAGCTGGAGGCTCACCTTGTTCACCGCGACAATTGTCTCCCGCGACAACGGCCCTCCCCGGGCGAAATTCTTGCTGACTTCGATGACGTCGAGCAGGAGGTCGCTCATGCGAGTTCGCTCTGGTTGACAGCGAAACATGCAACGCGATGCCCGGCGGCGGCCTCGCGCATGACGGGGACCTCCCGGCTGCACATCTCGCTTGCGAGCGGACACCGTGGATGGAAGCGGCATCCGGACGGAGGATCGGCCAGATTTGGTGGAGCGCCGCCAAGACCCGCGCGCGGCGCATCTTCGCCGATGCGCGGAAGGCTCGAGATGAGGCTTTTCGTGTAAGGATGCAGCGGATTGCGGAAGATCTCCGCGGTCGCAGCCTCCTCGACCAGGCGTCCGGCATACATGATGGCGAGGCGGTCGGTGATATGCGCATGGACGCCCATGTCGTGCGTGACGAACAGAACCGACGAGCCGGTCTCGCGCTGAATGCCGCGGATCATGCCGAGCACTTCCTTCTGCACCACAACGTCGAGCGCGGTGGTCGGCTCGTCGGCAATGATAAATCCGGGACGGCAGATCGTCGCGAGCGCGAGCGCGGCGCGTTGCCGCATTCCGCCCGAGAGTTCGTGTGGAAAGGCGGCGAGCACGGAGGGCTCGAGTTTGACCCGCGCCAGATGGGCGATCACCTGCTGCTCGAACTGCTTGCGACCACCGCCGATATGCGGATAGGCGAAGTCGACGAACGAGAACCAGACCCGACGCACCGGGTTCAGGACATTCATCGACCCCTGCATGATGTAGGACAAATGCCGCCAGCGGACCCGATCTACTTCCGCCCGCGGCGCCCGGTGCAATCCACCATAGCCAGGCAGGAACGCAAACTCGATGCTGCCGTCCATGATCTCGAGCGGAGGCTTGATCGCGCCTGCGATGCTCTTGATCAGCGTGGTCTTGCCGGAACTAGACTCTCCGGCGAGCCCATAGATCTCGCCGCGGCGAACAGCGAAGCTGACACCGTCCACCGCCCTGATGCTCCGCCTGACGCCGGAATGGCTCGTTCGATAATACGCCTGCAGGTCGCGAACGCTGAGAAGCGGCTGGACCTCTTGATCCCCGTGCAGCTGCTCTGCGTTGGCTTGCATCATGAGGCCCCTCCGACGTTCCAGAGCCGGCTTCTCGGATCGATGTGGGCGTTTACCGAGACCGCAAGCAGGAAGAGGCCGATGAACGCCATGACCACAGCGATTGTCGGAAAGGCGATCCACCACCAGATGCCCGCGACCATCGCCGTGTGCTGGTTCGCCCAATAGATCATGCCGCCGATCGTCGGCGTGTTGATGTCGGTAAAGCCAAGCACGGCAAGCGTCACCTCGAGCCCGATCGACCACACCATGTTGTTCATGGTGGTGGAGAACAGGATCGGCATGACATAGGGCAAATGCTCCTCGGTCAGGATCTGTCGCGTGCTCATGCCCGAGAACAGGCTGATCTGGGTGAACTCGCGCTGCCTCAGGCTCATGACCACCGAACGAATCAGCCGTGCATCGTAAGCCCAGCCGAAACACGCCATGATCAGCGCCAGCATCAGCCAGGAGATCCGGTCGCGCATCACGAAATAGAACAGCACCAGGACCGGCAGCAGCGGGATGACGATGAAAGTATCGTTCACGGACATCAGGACACGGTCGATCCAGCCTCCCTTGTAACCACTGATCAGCCCGACCGTGAGCGCGATCAAGCGACTGACCAGCGCCACCGTGCCGCCGAACAGCAACGTATTCCGGATCGCGAAGCTCAATTGCCAGAACACGTCCTGGCCCCGCGACGTCGTGCCACACCAGTAAGTCATCGATGGCGGCAGGTCGGGAGACACCACATAGACGCTCTCTGGCGGATATGGCGAGAAGCTCGCCAGGATGGACAGCAGCAGAACGAGAGCAACCAGCACGACCCCGATCCGGAATTCGGGCCTGTAACGCAGGAGGTCGCGGAAAAAAACGGCCATCAGCTGACCTTCACCCTGGGATCAAGCAGCGGGTACAGAAGGTCGATCGCGAGCACGCCAACCGACACGCCGAGGATCGAGATTGTGGTGACGCCGAGGACCAGACCGTAATCACCGGCATAGACGGCATCGACGAGAAGCGAGCCGAGGCCGGGATAGCCAAACACCTTTTCGGTGATCACGGCACCGTTGAAGATTCCGCCGAGCGACATCGCAAGACCCGTCACCTGCGGCACGAGCGCGTTGCGCATCACATAGGACGTCAGGATGCGCGAGGATCTTACGCCGGCAAGCTCGGCATAGACGACGTAATCCTCGGCGAGGACATTGGCGACCAGCGACCGCATGCCGAGGAACCAGCTTCCGATGCCGATCAGGATCAGAGAGAGCGCCGGCAGGATCGCGTGTTGCAGTACGCTCCAGAGATATTCGACCGTGAAGGACTGCGGCAGATTCATCGTCGCCCCGCCGGTGATCGGAAGCACCGGCCAGATGAAGCCGAACAGGATCAGCAGCAGCATGGCCAGGATGTAGTACGGGATCGGATGAAGACCCATGGCGATCACCCCCATCAGCTTCAGGCCGCGGCTCTGCCGGTAATAGCCGGCAAGTCCGCCCAGCAGATTTCCGAGCACCCAGGCAATAAGGGTCGACACGGTGAGCAGGCCCGCCGTCCAGGGCAGCGCCCGTCCAATCAGGGTGCCGACAGGCGTTGGAAAGGCCGACATCGAGGGGCCGAAATCGGCGCTCAGGATTCGCTTCCAGAACGCAAGATATTGTTCAACGGGCGTGCCACTCAGACCATAGAGCTCACGCAAGGACTTGCGCATCTGATCGATCGCATCAGGCGCGGTGTTGCCGAAGGACGTTACCGCCGAGATCGATTGCTCGACCGGGTCGATCGGCGAGGCATGTGTGACGACATAGGCGATGTTGATGCCGATGAAGACGACGAGCAGGAATTGCACGAGCCGTCGGCCGACATAGCCGACATACCCGCTCATGGCAGCCCCCGGGATGCCCGACCAGGTCGTTGCAGCAGATGCGAGAGCACCACGATCATCGCTTGCTAATTGGCCGGCTTCAGCCTGACGAACATGTAGCGCGAATTGCCCCAGTTCGGCACGGGATTGGTGTAGGGATTCTCCGCAGTCGGAAAACCGGTCCAGTAGGTCTGGTCCATCGCGGTGAACACGTTGTAGGCCATCAACGGAATGGTCGGCATCTCCTTCACTGCGAGCTTGACGTAGTCCTTTCCGAGCTCGATCGATCTGGGATCATCGAAGCCGACGGTGCGGATCTCCTCGATGATCTTGTCGAGCGCGGGATTGGACCAGCGCTGCCAGTTGCGCAACGGCTGGGGCTTGCCGCGTTCAGCGACGAATTGCGAATGCCAGCTATCAAGGAAGTAGGACAGGTCCTGGTGGCCGCCCCAGGTTTCCACGCTCCAGCCGATGAAAGTATCGAAATCGCCGGCTACCCGCCGCGTCGGAAGCGTCCCCTGCGCGACATCGATCTTGGCGTCTATCCCCGCCTGCTTCCACAGCTGCACGATCATCGTGCCGGCCCGCGTCATCACCGGTCGCAGATCTCCCTCGACCATGACGCGGACGCTGAAGGGCTTTCCATCAGGCGTGATCCAGGCGCCACCGCGCTTGCTGAAGCCGGCCTTCTCCAGCAATTCTTGCGCGGCTTGCGGATCAGTCTTCCACCAGCCCCTGCCGAACGCCTTTGCGATCTCAGCCGGATCGGTCGGGATCTGCTCGCCCATCGACGGCCGAAGCATGTCGGCAATCTGCTTGCCGACCGTCGGGTCATACGGCTTGATCTTGCGCTTGCCGGTATCGATCTCGAAGGCCTTGAGCCAGTCCTCCATCGGCGCGTGATAGGTTGCCGGATGAGTTCCCGTCGGCGGCACACCGATCGCCGAGAAGGTGGCCGCACCCCGATAGGCCGCCATCGCAACCGCCTTGATGTCGATCAGCAGCGCCAGCGCCCATCGCACGTCCGGATTCTTGAAGGTCTCATTCTGGGTGTTGAAGATGACAGCAGGAAGCGTCGGATCGGGATGGCCATAGGGAAAACCCTTGAACCACGCGCGTGTCGTCTTGCTCTGCTTGGCAAGCGCAAACATACCTTCCGGCGCGATGTCGTGGATCACGTCGAGCTCGTGGTTGAGCTGCGCAATCACGCGTTTCTCGGGCGGTCCGGGATCGACGTAAGCGAGATATTTCGGTCCCGGCTTGCCGAAGCGCGCCAGCGTGGTGCGTTGCCAGTCATCGCGCAGCTGCCAGATGTACCATTTGCCGTCGGGATCGTAGCTGTGCAGCACGTAAGCGCCGAGCGAGACCGGCTTGTTGAAATCGAATTTGACGGGATCCTCGACTTTGTCGAAGACATGCTTGGGGAGAATCCAGATCGCACCCCATCGCACCGTGAAATTGGTGTGGAAGCGTGAATTTGGTTTCTTCAGCTTGAAGACGACGGTCCGGGCATCCGGCGCCTCGACGGAAGCAACGTTACTCGCCAGCACCGCACTGAAGCGCATGGCCGGGTTCTTGATCTGGGTCGTCACGGTTGCGACGACGTCGTCGGCCGTGAATTCAACGCCATCGCTCCAGAAGATGCCGCTGCGCAGCTTCACCCTCATTTCGGTGAAGTCGGCGTTGTATTGCGGCTTGTCCGCGGCCAGCGAATTGTCCCAGACGCCATCGAGGCCGCTCTCGGGATCGATGTACCAGAGTGTATCAAGTGCGGCCTGCTGCAGCCCATTGGACTGCGAGCTGGCATTGATCACCCAGATATTGAACCAGCCGGCGTTCTTGACCGTGCCTTCCGGGTTCTCGAGGATCAGCAGATCCTTCCTCGGAATGTTTTGCGGAATTCCCTGCGCATGGCCCGGACCCGCTGATGCAAAGAGCAGCGATCCCAGCACACAAGCGGCCAACAGCAATGCACGAATGCAGCGCATGATGTCCTCGCGGCACAATTTGTCCCAACGACTGCTTGGCAGGATGCTAGATGCGCCGGAGTCGCCGGACAACAGGAATCTTCTCAGGCAACGACGACCTCCGCGAATCTCCACCTACGGCGGTCCAATGAGAGCCGCCATTTACCCGCCAAACAGCGCGCAAATTGGCCTCAGTCAGGAAGCCATCACGCCGCACCGCTGAGATAGAGCCGCTTGACGATATCGTTGCCTCGCAATTCGTCGACTGAAGCGGCCGACACGACGATCTCCCCATGGACGATGATATAGCCGCGGCTGGCGATCCGGATCGCCTGGTTGAAGTTCTGCTCCGCCATCAGCACCGTCAGGCCGAGATGCTGATTGAGCTCGCCGATCTTGGTGATCGTCTGCGAGACCAGGAGCGGTGAGAGACCCACCGAAGGTTCGTCGACCAACAGCAGCCGGGGTGACGACATCAGGGCGCGCGCAATCGCCAGCATCTGCTGTTGCCCGCCCGACATGGTGCCCGCCAGCTGCCCCTGCCGCTCCTTGAGAACAGGAAACGTTTCGAACGCGACCGCCAGATTGCGGTCGATACTGCGCCGGGCAGCCTTGCGGAACGCGCCGAGCATCAGGTTCTCCAGCACGGTCAACCGCGGGAACAGCCGCCGGCCTTCCGGAACCATCGCTACGCCGAGGTCGACAATGTCTTCCGCTGACAGGCGGGACAGATCGTGCGCGGCTCCGTCAATCGTCAATGAGATGACGCCACGTTGCGGCCGCACCAGGCCCGCGATGCATTTCATCAGCGTGCTCTTCCCGTTGCCGTTGGTGCCGAGCAAGGCAACGGTTTCACCGGTTTCGACATGGAGCGAAACGCCGCGCAGCGCCTTCACAGCACCGTACCCCGCGTCGAGATCATTGATGGCCAGGCTAAGTGCCAAGGTAGGCCTCCTGCACCCGTTTGTCGGCCATGACTTCGGACGGCGTCCCGATAGCGATGATCCGGCCGGCATCGAGACACATGACGCGCTCGGAGAAGCGCATCACGGCCTGCATGATATGCTCGATCATGATGATGGTGATGTCCCGGCTGGCAAGGCTCAACAGCAAGTCCAGCACCTCGTCGACCTCCGAGCTGGAAAGACCCGCCATCGCCTCGTCCGAAATCAGCAGCTTCGGATGCGTCGCCATCGCACGGGCGAGCTCCATCTTGCGCAATTCCACCTGACTGAGCTGCGTGGCCGAGGCGTTGACCTTCGACCCAAGCCCCATTTGCTCCAGGATCGACATCATGGTGTCCCGCCGCTGCGCTACCGACACATGCTCGTGCGCAGCGAAGTCGAGTGCAACCATGAGATTTTCGGCAACCGTCATGCTCCGGAACGGCCGCGGAATCTGGAAGCTGCGAGCAATGCCCCGGCGCGTGCGCAGGTGCGGCGGGAGCGGTGTGATATCCTCGTCGCGAAACAGGACGGTGCCGGGTTCGGTGCGAAACGCGCCGGAAATGCAGTTGATCAGTGTCGTCTTGCCCGAGCCGTTCGGACCGATCAGGCCGAACCGCTCACCGGGTCGAATATCGACGCTGACACTGTGGAGCGCTGTGAACCCGCCAAAGCGCTTCGTGAGGGCGCAAATCCGCAGCAGCGGCGGCTGGGTCTCGGAGAGGGTCATATCTCACCCTCCTTTCGGTTGCCGCGCAGCTTATAGATCAAACCGACGATTCCCGCCGGCGCGCCCACGACGAACAGCACCAGCATCACGCCAAGCACCAGCAAATTAACCTCCGACGAGATCGTGACCGTGAGCACCTGCTGCGTCGTACCAAGCAGGATCGCACCGATGATCGGCCCTGCCCAATGCGCGGTTCCACCAATCAGCGACATAGCCAACGTCGTGACGGAGTAGTTGAGATTGAACGCCGACCCAGGATCCGCATATTGCAGGTACATCGCAGCAGGGGCGCCGACGGCGCACATCAGTGCTCCCGAGATTACGCAGGCGAGCAGCTTTAACCGCAAGGTCGGTACGCCCGTGCATTCGGCCGCAAGTTCGTCGTCCCTGAGCGCCTGCAAGCCGCGGCCGATCCACGAGTTCTGGATGTAACGCGAGATCGCCACGGCGAGGACCACGAGGACTGCCTGGACGAAGAACAGCATCTGCACATAGCTGTCGAACGGTGGCGTCACCGCCGGCCGCTGGATCTGAATGCCGGCTGCTCCACCGACGTATCGCCAGTTCGTGATCGTCGTCTCGATGACGATCGTCAGTGCAATTGTCGCGATCGAGAAGAAAATGCCTTGCATGCGAAGCGTCAGAAGACCAAGCGCAAGCCCCATGAGCGCGCCGATCGCAGCGCCGGTCAGAATCTGCACGGGAAGCGGCGCACCAAAGGCACTCACCACAAAGACCGAGGCATAGACACCCACGCCATAAAACGCACTGGTGCCGAAATTCACATAACCCGCATAACCGCCAAGGATGCTCCATGCGACGGCGAGCGCGATCGATTGCAGAATGACGTAGCCGGCGAAGAACGGATATTGGTTAGCGACGACCTGGGTCATCACAAAGACGGCAGCGAGAAAAACGACCGCTCCGGTCCAGAAAGCAATGTCGTTGCGTTTCATGATCGCCTGCCAAACAGGCCCTGCGGCCGTACGGCCAGAATGCCGAGCAGGATCGCAAAGGAAATCGCTGGAGCCCAGGAGGCGCCGAACAGGGTGAGGACTATCGACTCGGCGACGCCCAGAATGATGGCAGCGACGAGGGTGCCCCCCAGGCTGCCGAGCCCCGCCATCACCACGACGCAGAATGTGCGTCCGATATAGGCGCGGTCGAGCGTCGGATCGACAGGAGCGACGACGATCAGCAGCGCACCCGCGATCCCGAGCACTGCCGTGGCGATGCCAAAGGCCCATTGCTTGACCTTGATCGGGTTGGCGCCCATCAACCTCAGCGCCTCCTGATCCTGCGCCACCGCGCGGATGGCACGGCCCATGAACGTCCGCGACATATACAACGTGAGCAACACGGTCAGGGCCGTCGCGACAGCGAAGGCAACCAGAAGCCGGTACGGAATGCGGATATCGCCGAGCCGCCACGCCTTGCCGATATAGGTGGCGGTGACAGAGCGTTGATCGACGCCGAACTGCAGAATGATCAGCACCTCGATGATGAAGGCGATGCCGAAGAAAAAGGCAATGCCACGCACGTCGGCGTCGCTGCCTCGTCTCTCGAACGTCTCGTAGTACAGGCGATAGGTCGCAAGCCCGATCAGGAAGAATATCGGCGTGATCAGCAGCCCGGCGACCAGGGGATCAACCGCGTAGTTCTCGTTGAGGAAATACACCGCATAGGACGCCAGCACCAGAAACGCCGGATGCGCGACGTGGGGGACATCGAGCAATCCGAACGACACGGACAGCCCGAGGCTGACCGCACCGTAAAAGCAGCCAAGCAGCA
Source organism: Pseudomonadota bacterium (assembly GCA_023387695.1). Classification (GTDB taxonomy): domain Bacteria; phylum Pseudomonadota; class Alphaproteobacteria; order Rhizobiales; family Xanthobacteraceae; genus Bradyrhizobium. Next base: position 41,287 of record JAEWHT010000054.1, read on the forward strand.
CCCCGATGACCACCGCATCGAGCAGCAGATCCAGTGAAAACAACTGTGGTCCCCCTTGGCCCGGCTGGAGAAGCGTCCCCGAGGGCCCACGCTGGAATATTCGAACTGACAGCCCGGGACGACTTATTCCCGGGCCGTCGCGGGATACGCGGCTTATGTTCGCGCAGCCTCAAACGGAGCCACCAGCTCGCCGGACTTCAGGTTATCAGGGAACAGGATCACCTGTTTGCCCGCGCTGCGGAACTGTTCGATGTTCTTGTCCACAACGCCGCGGAACTGGGCCTGCAACACCGCCGTTTCCTTGCGCTCGCCGTCGGCCGAAAACGCGATCGGACCGACGATGGTCTTGTGCGTATTTTCGCGCAGATATTTTGCGAGTGCCTTTTGATCCAGCGACCCCACGGCACTGATGGCCTGCGCGGTGAGCTGGCCGCTGGCATAGCCGAACGGCGCGAGATAATAGCCGAGCGGGTCGATCTTCGCTTCCACAGCCCGCTTGGTGTACTTGTCGAAGAAATCCTTGGTTCCCTCAAAGTACATGCTCTTCTCGGGTAGCCAGGTGTTGTAGTTGACAACGCCGTTGAGCAGCGAGCCCATATTCTCCATCACGGCGCCGAACTGCAGGCCGACCATGCCGCCGCCGAAAACCTTGACGCTGTCGCCAATGCCGATCTCGTTGACGGCGCGCAGAATGCCGGTCGAGTCCGGCGGATAGGACGCAACATAAACGATATCGGGCTTGGTCGCCTTGAGCGCGCGGATGATGCTGGAGAACTCGACCGTGTTAGGCGGATAGGCCTGGTCGAACACGATCGGCAGGTTGCGCTTGGTCGCGACCTCGCGCGCGGTCTTCGCGAGATTCTGCGCGAATTCCTGATCGGCAGAAAGCAACGCCATGGACTTGCCGCCGGCCTTCTGGCCGATATCGAGATACGAGGTCGCCCAGCTGTCAGCCGGTCCCCACGGCGCGTTGTTGAACCACATATCGTGGCCGACCTTGCTGTTGACCTGGAACGAGAAGTTGCCGATCAGCAGAAGCCCGCGCTGCTTGACCATCGGCATGATCGGCGCCGTCGGGACCGTCGCATAAGGCGCGAACAAGAGGTCGACCTTGTCGACATCGATCAGCTTCGAATAGATCGCCGGAGTCTCCGAGGCGCTCGACTTGTCGTCATAGACGACCAGTTCGACCTTGCGGCCACCAAGTAGCCCACCTTTGGCGTTGACATCGTCACGCCAGATCTCGATGCCGAGCAACGAGGCCTTGCCCCCGCCTGCGAGGCCACCGGTTTGCGGCATGCTCATTCCGATCTTGATGGGCGCCGCTTGCGCCTGCAGCAGGTTCGCACCGAGCGGCGAAGCAGCAATCGCTGCACCCGCGGACGCCAGCAGGCGACGACGCGAGATCGATCCTGGCTTGGACACCTTCTTCGACATAGGCAGTTTCCTCCCGTGTATATTGTTTGTTGGGCGTGATCGTGTTTGGCCGGCAGCGTCCCTCGTCAGATTTTCCCCAGAGCCGTCAGGATAACCTGCGGCGTCAGGGGAATCTCGGTAATTATTGTTTCGAACGGTGTGAGCGCGTCGTTGACCGCGTTGGTCACCGCCGCTGCCGCCCCCGCGGTGCCCGCCTCGCCCGCGCCCTTGGCACCAAGCTCGGACTCGCGCGTCGGCGAGACCACATGGCCGACGTCGATGTCGGGCATCTCGCCGGACATCGGCACCAGATAGTCGGCCATATTGGCGTTCGTGAGCTGTCCGCGATCGTCATAGATGCATTTTTCAAACAGCGCCGCGCCAAGCCCCTGCACGACCCCGCCCCTGATCTGCTCGTCGACCAGTTGCGGATTGATGATGGTGCCGCAATCCTCGACCACCCAATGCCTGAGCAATTTGACGAAGCCGGTGTCGGTGTCGACCTCGACCCAGGCGGCCTGAACCCCGTTGGTGAAGGCGAACGGATACTCCCGCGGGACGAAGTGCCTCGTCGCCATCAGTTCGGGCTGGATGCCCGGCGGCAAGGTGTCGGGACGGAAATAGACAATGCGCGCGAGCTCGTTCAGCTCAATGCGCGGCGCGCCATCGCTGGCGCTGACGACGGCATTGTTGACGATATCAAGTTCGGCCGGAGAGGATTGCAGGATGGCGGCGGCCACATCGAGGATATTTTGGCGCAAGACCTTCGTCGCCTGCAACGCCGCCTCGCCGCCTATGCCGGCACCGCGCGAGGCCCAGGTACCACCACCGTAAGGCGTCATATCGGTATCACCGAGGATGACGCGGACGCGGTCCATGGAAACGCCGAGCACGCTGCCCACGATTTGCGCCGTGAGCGATTCAGAGCCCTGTCCCTGCTCGGTGATGCTGGTCTGGCAGATCACCGAGCCTTGCGCATCCAGGCGCACCGCGACGCCGTCCTGGGACGAGATTTTTGCACCGCCGACGCCGTAGAAGGCAGCGCTGGGGTTGGTTACCTCAATGAAACTGGCGATGCCGATACCGCGATGAATGCCTTTTGCGCGCAGCGCCGTCTGCTCGGCCCGCAACGCGTCGTAGTCCATCATCTCGACGATCTTGGTCAGCGAGGCGTGATGCGACAATTGCTCGAACCGCAGCCCCGATGGTGAAGCGCAGGGGTAAGCGTCGTCAGCGATCAGATTGCGGCGGCGGATCTCCATCGGATCCATGCCGATCTTCAATGCGGCAAGATCGACCAGTCCCTCCGTCACCGAACAGGCAATGGGATGGCCGACCGCGCGGTACTGGCACATCACGTTCTTGTTCTGGAACACCACCCGCGCCCGCGCCCGATAGTTCTTGCTGGTGTAGGGGCCGCCGACGAGGTTGACGACCTGGTTGGCCTCGATGGCGCTGGTGCGGGGATACATCGAATAAGGACCGATCCCGGTCAAATCGTCGATCTCGAACGCCGTGATGGTACCGTCGCGCTTAACCCCAATTTTTCCCTTGCAGCGATGATCGCGGGCATGGATGTCGGTATTGAAGCTCTCGACGCGATCGGCGACGAATTTGATGGGGCGACGCAGCAGCTTCGCCAGCGCATATGTCGCCATCTCGTCGGCGTAGATATGCACCTTGATACCGAAGGAGCCGCCGACATCCTTGCAGACGACGCGAACCTGCGACTCCCGCAGCCCCAGATGCAGCCCCGCGATATTCTGCACCATGTGTGGGGCCTGGGTGCCCTGATAGATGGTGAGCCGCGCTTCGGCAGCGTTCCAGTCGGCAACGACGGACCGCGGCTCGAGCGTCACGCCGGTGTGCCGGCCGAAGACGAAATCGGCTTCCACCACTGCATCGGATTCGGCAAAGGCCTGATCCACGGCGCCTGCCTCGTGGATACGCTCGAATGCAAGATTGTCGCCGAGGGACGCATGAATGACCGGTGTCGACGGGTCGAGCGCCGTGCGCATGTCGGTGGCGGCTTCGAGCTCCTCGTATTTGACCGATACATGTTCCGCGGCATCCTCGGCCGCCGCGCGGCTGGTCGCCACGATGGCGGCGACCGCTTCGCCCTGCCAGCAGACCCGATCGACAGCGATCGCCGATTGCGGCGCTGATTTGAGGCCCTTGAGATGCGAGAGCACGCCGACCCAGGG
>JAEWHT010000114.1 GCA_023387695.1 Pseudomonadota bacterium
TCATCCCGGGGCGCGCCGGGGGCGCGAACCCGGGATCTCAGGCCGCAAAACAGGTGCCATCGCCCGGCTTGACCGGGCGATCCAGTACTCCGAAGCGGTGCGGCTGGAGCCGAGAGGCCCCGGCGTACTGGATACCCCGCTTTCGCGGGGTATGACGGCGGAGAGCGAGGGAAGAGGTATCGAAGCCCGTGGCCGTCCCCCATCACCAAAACGGCAATGTTTAAAACCTCTTACCACCACATAAAGGGCGTATTCGCCCCCGAAAAGATCAGTGAGTTCCCGGCTTGTCGTGCCCGGATACATTGCTTGGCGCCGGATTCGGCTTAAGTAACAAAACACTCGCTTCCCGATTGGATCGTCTCGTGCACACGCTCCCCCTGTTTCCGCCCCGGCTGCGCTCGGCCGGCAGGCTGGCTTTGGCCGCTGCCGGCGGACTTGTGCTGGCGTGGGGAGCTGCGCCCGCAGCGGCGCAAGGCAAGCTCGAGGCGCAATATGAGGCGACGCTGGCCGGCATTCCCGTCGGCCGTGGCGCCTGGAACATCGATATCCAGGACGACGTGTTTTCGGCCGCGGCCTCCGGCGGCACCACCGGCATTCTGAAATCGTTCGCGGGCGGGTCCGGCACCGGCGCCGCGCAGGGCCGCGTCGTCAATGGCGCGCTGGTGGCCACCGCCTATCAGGCCTCCACCACCACCTCCAAGAAAACCGAAGAGATCCACATCACCCTCGACAAGGGCAATGTGAAGGAGTTCGGCATCATTCCCGAGCCGCCGGTCGATCCCGATCGCATCGTCGTCACCGACGCGCATCGCAAGGGCGTGTTCGATCCGATGACGGCCTCGCTGGTGCGCGTGCCCGGAACTGGCGATCCGCTGTCGCCGGAAGCCTGCCATGGCAGCGCGCCGGTGTTCGACGGCCGCATGCGCTACGAGCTCAGGCTCGATTTCAAGCGCATGGAGAATGTGAAGGCGGAGAAGGGCTATCACGGCCCGGTCGTGGTCTGCGCGCTCTATTTCGTGCCGATCGCCGGCTACATCCCCGACCGCCCCGTGATCAAATACCTCGCCGCCCAGCGCAACATCGAGATCGCACTCGCCCCCGTCGCCGGCACCCGCGTCCTGGTCCCGTTCTGGATGAAGGTGCCAACGCCGCTCGGACCCGCGATGCTGGAAGCGACCGAGTTCATCACCACGGCCCAGCCGCCAAGGGTCGCGAAGACGCAGTAGGGCCTTACTTACCCTCCCCTGGAGGGGGAGGGTCGATCGCGCGCAGCGCGAGCGGGGTGGGGTGATCTCTCAACACGGGCATTGTTCGAGGTGGAGAGACTGTCACCCCACCCCGTCACGCAATCTCGCTTTGCTCGATCGCGTGCCGACCCTCCCCCTCCAGGGGAGGGTCAGAAAGCAGCCCTCAATTCAGCGTCAAAAACTCCACCCAGTTCGGCTTCTTGCCGGTGGGGTAGGATTTCAGCTTGCTGAGCGCGCCGCTGGTCTGGTCGATTGCATAGACCGTCATGCCGTCGGAGAGTTCGCCGACCGCGGCGAGGTAGTAGCCGGTCGGATCGATGTTGAAGCCGCGCGGCTGCTTTTCGGTCGGCACGCTGCCGATCGTCGTCAGCTTTCCGCTGGCCGGATCGACCTTGTAGGCGGTGAGCGTGTTGGTGGTGCGCTCGGAGGCGTAGAGGAAGCGGCCGTCCGGGGTGATGTGGATGTCGGCAGCCCAAGGCTTTTGACCAGAGTCTTTGCCGTTGAAACCTTCAGGCAGTGCGGTGGTGCGCTGGATCTCGTCCCACGCGCCACTCTTGGCCTCATAGCTGTACGCCGCGACGTCGCCGTTCAGTTCGTGGATGAGATAGACGAACTTTCCGTTGGGGTGGAACACGAAGTGCCGCGGGCCGGACTTCTCCGGCGTCTTCAGCACCGGGGGATCGCTCGGCGTCAGCGTGCCGGCGGCGGCATCGAACGCAAAGCTCAGCACCTGGTCGGAGCCGAGGTTGGTCGCGAACACGAACCGATTGTCGGGCGAGGGCAGGAAGGCGTGCGCATTCAGCCCGGTCGGAATCACCTGCTTCGGCTCGCCGACGACGCCGTTCGCTTGCAGCGGATTCAGCGCGACCTTGTTGCCGCCATAGGAGGCGCTGAACAGCACCTTGCCGCCGCGGTCGGTGACGATGTTGGCCATGCTGTCGGCAAGCGGTCCGTTGCCGATATGGCTGAGCTGCCCGGTCTTGGGATCGATCGCGAAGCTCACGGCCTGGAACGGCTGTGAGCGGACGCCGGCGATCAGCACGTGATGATCGGGGGTGATCGCGAGCGGCGTCGAAGCGCCGGGCTTGTCGACGCCCTTGAAGGCGGCCGTCTGCACCGGTGTCATTTCGCCGTTCCCGGCGATCTTGAACACGCTGATGTCGTTGGAATCGGCATTGCCGACATAGGCGAAGGTTTCGGCCATGCCGGCACGGGCTCCCAAAATGAGGGCAACAGAGGTGAAGAGTGTGGTCGCGATCGCAGCGCGCGATGCGGGGCGTGTCGGTGTGGTCAAGGGCGTCCTCCTGCCGGTGCGTGTTGTCGTTTTGCGGCAGAGGATAGCTGTTCGTATTCCCGAGCACCAAATTCCAGATGGGATTGATCGATACCGAAATCGTATCGGTGCGGGACGTCTACCGGATCGACGCGGTCAGGTCGCGTGAGGGCAGATGCGGGCCGGCCGCATGCTCGGGCGGGCCGAGCACGGTCCACACCGCGACGGCAACGAGGGCCGAGGTCAGGAGGGTCCAGGCGACGAGTTGCTTGCGCATCGGGCCAAATCCGTCGGTCGAAGATTCGCTGCGCCGAAGCGCATGATCATCGTGCACCGCAAAAGATGGCGCCGATATGAACTCGTTCACAGTGTCCTTTGGGGATGTCGTGGCAAAGCGCCACACCGATTAAACCGATCGCAAGGTGTCGCCGACAAACTACCGAGTGGCGCTGCGCTTCGCCTTCTCATTCGCTGCGCCTGACCCCGGCCAAGGGATCGGCGGGGAACGGCAGTCTCCTCCCGCCGTTACCTCGATCTCGCAGGCGGAGGACGCCAAAACGGAGGGTGGAAACGTGTTTTGGATTTATTGGGACACCGCCTGGTCGCTCATCATCAGCGGCATCATGTTCACCACCATTGTCACGCATCCGGACGCCGAGTTCGTCGAGATCCAGGCCGCAAGACGGGCCAAATGAGACGCGGCAAATGAGCTGGACGACCTGAGGTCGCGACCCCACAGCTGCAAATTGAGCCTTGCCCGCGTGCGCTGCGGGAAGGACTGCGCTTGGTGAACCAAATCTTAGGGGCGGTGCGGTATTTTTCTGCATCTTTTTCAGATTCAGAGATCCGGCGCTCCCTATGGCATTGTTCGGCAATCCCTCCATTCGTTCGGTTCTCGGCGCCATCATCGGCGTCCTCGGCCTGTTCCTGGTCGGGCAGCTCTCGACTGGGCTGTTTGGTGCCATCGAGCGCAACAGCGCCGCGCAGAAGGTCGAACGCTTCGCCAGCACCGACCAGCAATTGTTTGCGACCCTGCTCGGCTTCCGGCTCGAGCGCGGCACCTTCCTGTCGGCGCTGGTCGCGGACGCTCCGGCCAATTCCAATGCCGACGACCGTATCGCCACCAACCGGGCCGTGTCGGAAGCCGCCTACAAGAACGTGCTCGAGCGTCTCGCCGGCGTCAGCGATCCGCGTCTTGCCGCTGCCACCAGCAAGTTCGTCGCGATCCATGACGCGCTCGTGCCGATGCGGTCAAAGGCCGAAACCCAGATCCACCAGCCCAAGGCGCAGCGTGACGCCAAGGCCGGCGACGAGTTCCGCAAGGCCGCGCAGGATTATCTCGACGCGATTCTGGCGCTGACGGGCGAACTCGAGAACGCGCTCAAGCTCACCGATCCCGTGGTCGATCATCTCCTCGGCATCAAGCAATCGGCCTGGAATGCACGTGCCTTCGGCGGCTCCGTCGCCATCCGTCTCGAAGCCGCGGCCGCCGCCGGCAAGCCTTGGAGCCCCGCCGACATGGTCGGCGCCGCCGAGGATACCGGCCGCGCCAAGCAGGCCTGGAGCCAGGTGCAGGACGTTGCCGCCCGTCCCGATGCGCCGGCAAGCCTCACGGACGTGATCGCACGCTCGAAGCAGGGCGATGCCGCGGCCATGACCGAGCGCCAGCAGGGCTTCATCAAGGCGCTGAGCAACAACCAGACCATCGACATCAAGGTCGAGGATCTCTCCAAGCTCAACACCGCGATCCTCAATTACAGCGTCGAAGCCGGCCAGGTCGCACTGGCCGAAATGGTCTCCCGTGCCGGTCAGCAGATGACATCGGCGAAATGGAGCCTGGCGCTCAATGGCGGCATGATGCTGGTCGCGCTCGCCATCACCTTGTTCGGCTTCGTCCTGGTCAATCGCCGCGTCAGCGTTCCGATCCGCAAGCTGACGCAGGCGATGCGCTCGCTCGCCGAACGTGACTATGCCATCGAGCTCGCCGGCATCGAGCGCGGCGACGAGATCGGGGAAATGTCGCGCGCGGTGTCGGTGTTCAGGGAGAACATGATCACCGGCGATCGCCTCGCCGAGGAGCAGTCGACAGAGCAGGGTCGGAAAGAGCGGCGTCAGTCTGCCGTCGAACGCCTGATCGAACAGTTCGAGAAGACTGTCACGGACTCGCTGAACACGCTGGCCTCGGCCTCCGGCGAACTCAACGCCACCGCGCAGTCGATGTCGTCGACCGCGGAGCAGGGTTCGTCCCAGGCGGCTTCGGTCGCAAGCCTGTCGGGCGACGCCTCCTCCAACGTGCAGACGGTGGCTGCGGCGACGGAAGAACTGTCGGCCTCGATCTCCGAGATCAGCCGTCAGGTCGCGGAATCCTCCAGCATCGCGGGCGCAGCCGCCAGTGAAGCCGACCGCACCAACACCGAGGTGCAGGCGCTGGCCGATGCCGCCCAGCGCATCGGCGACGTGGTCGCGCTGATCACCGGCATTGCCGAGCAGACCAATCTGCTCGCGCTGAACGCCACCATCGAGGCTGCGCGCGCCGGTGAAGCCGGTCGTGGCTTTGCGGTGGTCGCGTCCGAAGTGAAGAATCTCGCGACGCAAACCGCCAAGGCGACGGAAGAAATCACGGGACAAGTTGCTGCGATCCAGGGCGCGACCAAATCGTCGGTGTCAGCGATCCAGTCGATCGGCACCACTATTCAGCGCGTGAACGAGATCGCAGCCGCCATCGCGGCCGCTGTCGAGGAGCAGGGCGCCGCAACGCGGGAGATCGCGCGCAACGTGCAGCAGGCCTCGCAAGGCACCAACGAAGTCTCGCGTCACATCACCGGCGTGTCGCAAGCCGCCGGACAGACCGGCGCGGCCGCCGGCGAAGTGCTGGACTCAGCCAAGATGCTGGCGCGCCTGTCCGACGATCTCAAGCGCGACGTCGATCGCTTCGTCGGCGATCTCCGGGCGGCGTAACCCAGGTACCGTCTCGTGCCCCGGACGCAGCGCAGCGCTTCTTCAGCGATGCGTTGCAGAGCCGGGGCCCATGCCGAGGCATCCTGGTCCCGGTTCAGCAGCGCAACGTTGCACGCTGCGCTGCGCCCGGGACACGGAAGTCGATCACTGCACCATCGCCGCCGCGATCTTCTCCGCCGACATCAGCACCGGAAAATTCGTGTTCGCGCACGGCACCACCGGGAAGATCGAGGCGTCGACGACGCGCAGGCCCTGGATGCCTTTGACGCGACCCTGATTGTCGACCACTGCCATCGGATCGCTCGCTGCGCCCATGCGGCATGAGCACGAGGCGTGCCAAACGCCGATGGTCGCCTTGCGTACGAAGGCTTCGAGCGCCTCGTCGTCATTGATCACGTCATCGAAGGTGAAGCCCTCGACCACGTAATTGTCGATCAGATAATGGCGCAGCGCTGCCGGTCCGTCCATCAACGTCGCGGCGATCTTGGTCAGGATCTTGTTCTTGGTATTGACCACGCCGATCTTGCGCACCTTGTCGGTATAGGCCGCCGGGAACGGCTTGTCGGTCACCGCCTTCACGGCGTCGCTCATTTGAATGGCCGCCATCTTGCGGAAGCCGCTCATCAGGCGCTCGAGGTCGCGCCGGTCGGACAGCAGATTGAACTCGACGATCGGTTCGGCCGAAGGATCGCGCGAGGACAGCTTGACCTGTCCGGTCTCGGAATAGGTCTTGTTGACAAACGTAAGAGCAGAGCCGATCTGCTCGCCGACCGCGTGCCAGGCCGATTTGGAGAGCAGGACCACGAACATGTCGCCCTTCGGCACGCCCGGCAGCCCGGACGAATAGCGCAGGCCGAGCTGCATGTGCCGCCTGGTGTGCTCGTTCATGCGCGCGCCGCGGCGAACGAAGGACGACAACGAGATCGAGGGATGATCCATCAGGCGCTGGCCGACGCCAGGCAAACCCATCAGGATCGGAATGCCCATGTCCTTGAGATGGCCGACCGGACCGATTCCGGCGCGCAGCAGATGTGCCGGCGAATGGATCGCGCCGGAGGAGAGAATGATCTCTCGCCCCCGGAATTCCTGCTCGCGTCCATCGACCAGCGCCTTCACGCCTACGCATTGCGTGCCTTCAAACAACAGCTCTCGCACCTGCGTGTTGGTCGAGATCGTGAGATTGGCGCGTTTGCGCGTGTCACGATCGAGATAGCCCATCGCGGCCGAGACGCGCTGCTCGGACTGGTTGGAATGCGTCACCGGGAAATAGCCGTCGACGAATTCGCCGTTCTGGTCGGGCAGATATTGATGGCCCGCCTGCTGGAAAGCATCGGCGAACGCCTGCGAATGCCGTGTCCAGTGCTCCCTGGGAATGCGGCGCACGGGAATGCGGCCGTCCTTGCCGTGATACGGCCCGTCGAAATCGAGGTCGCGCTCGACCTTCTTGAAGAAAGGCAGCACGTCATCCCACGCCCAGCCTTCGGCGCCGCGCGTTTGCCATTCGTCGTAATCGGTCGGGGCGCCGCGATTGGCCATCTGGCCGTTGATCGACGAGCCGCCGCCGAGCACGCGCGCCTGCTCGTATTTACGCAACGGCGGCCGCGCTTCGTTCGGATTGTTGTGGCTGACGACTTGCGTCGTGACCTTGAGCTCGGTCCAGTGAAAGCGCGGGTCGAAATAGGCGGTGCCCGGATAGCTGTCCCTGATTTCGGCCGGCTCGTTGCCCGGTGGTGTGTCCTGTCCGGCTTCGCACAGCAGGACCTTGTTGGCGCTCTTGGCGGAGAGCCGGTGGGCCAGCACGGACCCCGCCGAGCCGCCGCCCACGATAATGAAGTCGTACACGATTGGCGTTTCCTCTTGTTCTTGTCCCAAGAGGGTAACGTGGTTTTAGGCGGAGGTCACGCGCCGGCCCATGCAGGCGGCGAGTTGCGTCAAGACGTTATTGCAGAACTTTCGGCATCACGACGACGACATCGACCTGCTTACCCAGCACGCGCGACGCAACGGCCGCGATCAGGGGCGAGTAGCTGTCCTCGATGTCGGAGGCGACATCCTCGTTCCTGGCGAAGGCATAGAGCATCGTGCCCTCGATTTCGTCGAAGCGGATGCCCGCGAAGACCTGATCGAAGGTCTCGGCGCCGACGATGCCGGCCATGAGTGCCTGGATGGCGTGGTCCTGAACGAGCGTGAGTTTCATCATGCCGATGAGATATGGAAGCGCCGCGCGAATGCAAGGTGTCGGAGGGCGATGCCGGCCACTGCCAGCGGCCTTTGAAATGCGCGCAAACATTGCCAGTCCGGGCCGCTCAGGGCTGTTCACAAACTGCCTTGCGGACGATAGGCTCCGCGCCATTCTCGAGAGACGCCGCATGCGGCGTCGCCTATTTGGCTACGGAAATTGCCGTGCGGCTATATTGGGGCACAGATTCATTGCGGATCAGCCGCAGCCAACGCGGCGGGATCAGGACAGATCGACGGACGAGGACGCTGCACATCCTTGCGGCAGCGCTCGCATGGGCCATTTGCTTGGCGCCCTCGGCCGGGGACGCCCAGCAGCCGTCGAAGATCTATCGGCTCGGCTGGCTGCAAACCGCGCCGTCCTCGAATCCGATCTATCGCGATTTCCTCGATGGGATGCATGCGCTCGGCTATGTCGAGGGCAAAAACATCGACATCGTCGCGCGGTCGGCGCAGGGCCAGCTCGACAAGCTGCCCGCGCTCGCGCGCGAACTGGTCGAAATGCATCCCGATGCCATCTTCACCGGCGCAGATCAGGGACTGCGGGCGGCCAAGGACGCCACCGACACGATCCCGATCGTGGTCGTGGTCTGCGATCCCCTGGATTCCCTGATTGCGAGCATCGCGCGGCCGGGCGGAAAGGCAACCGGCCTCACCTGCATCGCCTCGGAGCTCGCCAGCAAACGCCTTCAGCTCATGAAGGAGCTCATTCCGTCGCTCGCCAGTGTTGCGGTGCTGTACAATCCCGGCGATCACAACAAGCTGTCCGAATACAGGCAAATGCAGAATGCCGCGCAGAAGCTCGGCCTGACGCTGACGGCGTTCGAAGCGCGCTCGGCGGGCGAGATCGACAAGGCCTTTGCCGACATGGGCGACGGACGTTTCCAGGGGCTCGTCATCCTCACCGACGCGCTGATGGTCATCGAGGAAAAGCGGCTGGCTGATCTGGCGCTCAGCAAAAAGCTTCCCGCCATGTTCGGGTTTCGCGAGTTCGCCGAAGCCGGCGGCCTCGTCTCCTACGGCGCGAGCTTGCACGAGATCTATCGCCAGGCTTCGGGCTATGTCGACAAGATCCTGCGCGGCGCCGATCCCGGCAGTATTCCGATCGAGCAGCCAACCCATTTCGAGTTGGTGATCAATCAGAAGGCGGCCAAGTCGCTGGGCATCACTGTGCCGCCATCGCTGCTTGCGCTGTCCGACGACGTGATCGAGTAACACGAATGGCCAAGATCGGACGAAAAACGGGACAACGCGGCGGGAGGCCCGGCAGGGGCCGCCCGCGGACGTCATCCGTGTCCAAGGCCAGGGAGACCGGCGCGCGCAAAGCCACGCCACGCAAGAAGGCCGCGCCAAGCAAGAAGGCCGTGCCGCGCCAGCGGAAGCCTTCGCACCAATCAGAGAATGCGCGGCTGAAGCATCAGTTGGAGACCGCTCGGCTGCAGCAGCAGGCCAGCGCCGAAATCCTGCGCGTGATCAGCCAGTCCTCCACGGATGCGCAGCCGGTCTTCGACGTCATTGCCCAGACGGCCATCCGGCTGCTCGGGTGCAACCGCGCCTTCATTCAGCGCTGCGATGACGAGTGCTTCTGGACGGTGACCTGGTGGGGTGCGGAGGGCCGGCTCCCGCTCGTCAACACGCCGCGCGTCAAGATCGACCCGGCCGCGAATTTTCCTTCGCGGGCGATTGTCCAGAAAAAGACCGTGCATCTGCCGGATTGGTCGCTGATCGAGCTGCCGCCCTTCGAACGTGTGATCCAGGAGAAATTGGGGCTACAGACCGCACTGTTCATGCCGCTGCTGCGTGACGACAGATGCATCGGCCTGCTGTCCGTCGCTGGCACGCGTCCAAACATGTTTGGAGAAATTGAGATCGCGCTCGCCGAATCGTTCCGCGACCAGGCCTTGATCGCGATCGAGAACGTGCGTCTGTTCGACGAAGTGCAGTCCAAGGCCGGCGATCTGGCGGAATCGCTGCAGCAGCAGACCGCGACCGCCGACGTGCTCAAGGTCATCAGCCGCTCTGCCTTCGATCTCCAGACGGTGCTCGAGACACTGACGCATTCCGCGGTCGAGTTGAGCGGCGCGCAGAACGGCATCATCTTCCTGCGCGACGGCGATCTCTTCCGCTATCGCGCCTCGTCCCGTGGCGGTTCAAATCCCGAATGGCTGAGATGGCTTGAGGAGCATCCGCAGCGGGCCGGCCGGAACACGGCGACGGCTCGGGCCATCGCAACCGGCAAGGTTGCCTGCGTTCCCGATGTGCTGGCGGATAGCGAAGTGGACCTTCCCGCGACGCCGCTGGCCGGCATCCGCGCGGCCCTCGGTGTCCCGCTGCTTCGCGACGGCAAGGTCGAGGGTGTCCTGACCCTGTCGCGCCAGGTTCCGGGACCGTTCACGGATCGCCAGATCGAGCTGGTCCAGACCTTCGCCGACCAGGCGGTGATCGCCATCGAGAATGCGCGGCTGCTCGACGAAATCCAGGCCAAGACGCGCGATCT
>JAEWHT010000161.1 GCA_023387695.1 Pseudomonadota bacterium
CATCAGACCGAGCGGCACGAAGGTGCCGTGGTCAAATCCCTGATTGGGATCCTCGCGGCAATCGAGGCCCGCATGCTTGAGCAGTGCTCTCACCTCGGCAGCCAACTCGGGCCTGCCTGGCGCCGGATATTTGATGTGGTAGGTGTGCTCGGGGAAACCGTAATAGTCGTACACCATCGGCGGATGCGCCGAGGTCGACACGGTGAAGGCGTCAGCCTCCCAATGGCCGGTAATGACGAGTACAGCCTTCGGCCTTTCGGGCAGAAGCTGCGGCAGCCGCCCGAACTCCGCGGCGGTCTTGGCGTATTGCACGCGACGGTCCTCCATGAAGGGCCAGGGGCCGCCGCCATGGGACAGGAAAAGTGTCGGAAATCGCGTCATGTGTGCCGTCTCGCCTCAAAATCATCATGCGCGGATGAAGCGCCCGCGCGATCGGCGGCGAGCATAGGCAAACCATTATGGTTAGCAAGTCGTTAACGATTTACCGCTCACAATCCCGCCACGGGCGAAGGAATCGGCCAGAAGCAGTCGGCCAGAAGATATGCGGGACGTGAAATGAAGAAGTTTGCGCTGGGGGACGTCGTCAACAGTGACAAGGGTCGTCGCGGCGTCGTTCGCGCCGCCTACCGGTCCAAGGAAGGCCAGCAGTTCTACGCCGTCGAGAAGGACGGTGCGATGGACTATCTGGAGGAAGAGCGCCTGAGCCCGGCGCCGCGCGTCGAGCTAGCGGCCTAACTCCAGCTCATTTCTTGCTCTCGCCTGCAAGCCGGTCGAGGCGCTCCGCCAAGGGATCGTCGCCGCTCGCGGTACGATCGTTCGCGATCAGTAGCAGATGATCGCGGTCCGCGGCTGCATCCCAATGCGGCAACTCAGCGCCATTGGGATCACCGTTCTTCGCGAAGTTGATCCAGTAAGACCGCATGCGGTTGGCGACCTCGCGATCCCGGCGCGAGAAGATGCCCGCACCGGGCACACCCTCCACACCGAAGACGAACTGCAACTCGCGCCCATGACCTTCGTCGGGATTGCCGCGGCGGGCTTCCGGCACATAGGCAAAGCGATAGCGGAAGGTCGGCGCACCGGTTGCGGCATGAAGCCGGGCGAGCATCCGCACCGGCTCGGAAAAGACCTTGTCGGTGTAAAAGCTCGCGGCAAGGTCGGATGGCTTCGCGGTGCCCAGATAGAGCTTGCGCAGCTCGTCGACGCTCTCGCCGGAGGACGACAGCACTTCCTTGACCTCCCGCTCGCTGTCGAAGCGCGTCTCGTCATCGTTTGAGCCGATGATGAGGGGAATGCGACTCTGATGTCCTGCCGCGAACCCGGCGCCGATGTCTTCCGTCACGAGGTTTCCATCCATCGCCGGCGCAAAACTGCGCGGCGATTTCTCCAGCAGCTTTCTTTCGGCCGACAACAGCCGCTTTGCGTCGACGGTCCGCAAATCTGCCACCTTCCCGAGCGCGGCGACAAATTGACGGCCAATAGCTTCCGCCTCCTGCAACGACGGCAGGTGCGCACGGCCGGGCACCGATTGCAGAATAGCCTTCTGGAAGAGATCGCGCGATTGCGTGCAGAGCATCAAGAGCGCGATCGACGTCGCGCCGGCGCCGTTACCGAACAGCGTGACGTTGTTCGCATCGCCGCCAAAGGCTGCGATGTTCTCATGCACCCAGCGCAGTGCCGCGATCTGGTCCATCAGGCCGAAATTGCCTGAGCCATCGTCCGACAGCGCGGAATGGGTGAGCCAGCCAAGCGCGCCGAGGCGATAATTCACGGTGACCACGATGAGGCCGGCCTGCGCGAGCCTCGAGCCATCGAGCAGCGGATCATTGGCGGTGCCGGCAGCAAAACCGCCGCCATGGATGAACACCATCACAGGCAGCGGGCCGTCGACGCCGAAGGGCCTGAACACGTTGAGTGTGAGGCAATCCTCCCGACCTGCCGGCAGCGACGGCTGCAGACACGGCGCGGCGTAATTATAGGCCGTGCTCATCTCCGAACTGTCGGGTAAGCCTTGCGGCGAACGCCAGCGCAGGGCGCCGATCGGCGGCGCTGCATAGGCGAGGCCCTTGAAGGATGCCACTTCGCCTTCGACAGCGCCGAGCATCTGGCCTTCGCGCGTCAACGCAAATGGAAATTGGCCGACCGCCTGGGCTAGGGCCGCATCGGTGCAGAACAATGCAAAGACTGCGATGAGCGCAAGCACGGATCGCATCTTCGGGGGATCTCGATGCGCGGAAAGGTTCCTCGACAGGTTACGTCCACGACGCGCGAAGAGGCAAGCGCCTGCGGCGTCAGCTAACCGCCCTTGGCGATAATCTCCGCCAGCGCGCGCCGCGCAATGATGCCGAGTTCGCCGAGCGTGGAGTGTCCGGACTGCGCGGCCTCGATCAGCCGTTCGGCGATGAACCTGCGGCTGTCGTGATCGCCGCCATGCGGCAATTGGCGGCACGTCTCCTCCAGGACGACGTCCATGTTCGCTTTGGTTCGCTCACTCAACTCTGTCATGACGCCCGGTCGGTCGGTACGCGTGGCTAGTAACCGCAAGCATACACAGACGGATCGTCCATGATTAGCCCGGGCAATCACGGCCATTGTGCATCGCGATGCGTGCATTGAAACAACGTTCGCGCTGCCATGATGATGCCGCAAACGGACTACCGAAGATTGCACTTGTTCTAATGACAAGCCGAGCCTGCGGCGCTAGCCTGCCGGCAAAACAATAGACACGGGAGGAATACCATGCCTGAAGCGATGGTCGCCGCACGTGAGTCCAATGCGGCGAGTGGAACCGTTCAACAAGTCGACGTTGCCGTGGTCGGCGCCGGGTTTTCCGGCCTTTATCTTCTTCATCGCCTGCGCAAGGCCGGCCTCTCGGCCGTCGGCCTCGAGGAAGCCGGTGATGTCGGCGGCACCTGGTACTGGAACCGTTATCCCGGCGCGCGCTGCGATATCCAGACCATCGATTACAGCTACACATTCGATCCAGAACTCGACAAGGCCTGGACCTGGTCGGAGAAATACGCGGCCCAGCCCGAGATCCTGCGCTATCTCGGCTTCGTCGCCGATCGCTACGATCTGCGTCGCGACATCCGCTTCAAGACCAAGGTGACCGAAGCCAAATGGGATGAGAAGGCCGAGCGCTGGCACATCACCACCGACAACGGCGCAGCCGTCTCCTGCCGCTTCTACATCATGGCCACCGGTTGCCTTTCCGCACCGAAGCCGCCGGAGATCGACGGCGTCAAGGACTTCAAGGGCCAGATCTACTTCACCGGTCGCTGGCCGCATGAGGGCGTCAATCTCGCCGGCAAGCGCGTTGCCGTGATCGGCACGGGCTCGTCAGCGATCCAGTCGATCCCGCTGATTGCCGAGCAGGCCGCGCATCTCACCGTCTTCCAGCGCACGCCGAACTTCGCGCTGCCCGCGCATAATGGCCCCTCGCCGGCCGATCGCAGGGACCTGTTCCAGAGTGACCGCGCCGCCTATCGCGAACAGGCGCGCCAATCGATGACCGGCGTGCCCTATCCGCAGCAGACGGTCGTCAGCTGGCAGCTCAGCGATGCCGAGCGTCGAGAGCGGTTCGAACGCGCCTGGGCGGCGGGCGATCTCGTCCACATCCTGACCCAGCTCTGGGCCGACCAGGGCGGAGAACTCGAAGGCAACAAGATCGTCCAAGACCTGATCCGCGAGAAGATCTCGGCCGCCGTGAAGGATCCGGAGACGGCGGCGGCGTTGATGCCGCACGACCATCCCTTCGGCGCCAAGCGTCCCTGCCTCGATACCAATTACTATGCGACCTACAACCGGCCGAACGTGACGCTGGTCAATCTGCGGCAGGAGCCGATCAAGGCGATCACCGCAGGCGGCATCACCACCGGCAAACGTAGCTTCGATATCGACGTCATCGTGTTCGCGACCGGCTTCGACGCCATGACCGGTGCGATCCGCGCCGTGCACCCGATCACGGGGCGTGGCGGCAAGTCGCTCACGGATGTCTGGGCGCAGGGCCCGCAGAGCTATCTCGGGCTGACAGTCGAAGGCTTCCCGAACTTCTTCATGATCACGGGCCCGGGCAGTCCGTCGGTGCTGTCGAACATGGCGGTCTCGATCGAGCAGCATGTCGACTGGGTCGTGGATCGTCTCAAGGCGCTGCACGATGCCGGCTTCACCACGATCGAGCCGACCGAGACGGCGCAAGCCGGCTGGGCCCGACACATGGCCGACTGCTCGATGCTAACGCTGCACCGGCTCGCCAACACCTGGTACACGGGCGCGAACGTGCCCGGCAAGGTGCAGGGCCTGATGCCTTACACCGGCGGCGTCGGTCCCTATCGCAACATCTGCGACGAGGTCACGAACCGCGGCATGCTCGGCTTCAAGCTGACCGGCCCCAATGGTGCCGCGCAGTGCAATGACGGCGAGGTGGTGCGGCTACAGCCGGACGTGCGGCTGGTGTTGAATCTGCTGGGATCGCTGAACCTGCCGCCGATCGAGTCGATGGGCGCGGCCGGCGCGCGCGCCTTCGTCAACGAATTTAACAAAGGCCGGCCTGCGGGACGGCTGATCGGCGAGATCGTCGACGGCACCCTGCCCGGCGCTGAAGGGCCGCTACCTTACCGCGTCTACAAGCCGGCCACGCCGGGACCGCATCAGATCGTGGTCTATTTCCACGGCGGCGGCTGGGTGCTCGGCGACGAGCAATCGGACGAGCCGTTCTGCCGTGACATGGTGCGCCGAACGGGCATGACCTTCGTCAGCGTCGGCTATCGCCATGCGCCCGAACACCGCTTCCCGGCGGCCGCCGAGGACGGTTATGCGGCGACGCGCTGGATCTCGGAGCATCTGGCTGAGCTCGGCGGCAAGCCGGACCCTGTGCTGGTCGCAGGCTGGAGCGCCGGCGGCAACATCGCCGCCGTCACTTGCCAGCTCGCGCGCGATCGCGGTGGGCCCGAGATCGCCGGCCAGTTGCTGGTGTGCCCGGTGACGGATTGCACCTTCGATCGTCCCTCCTACAACGACAATGCGGTCAACTACTTCCTGACGCGCTCGCTGATGTTCTGGTTCTGGGACCTCTACTGCTCACCGGCAGACCGCACCGATCCGCGCGTCTCGCCGTTGCGCGGCAAGGTCGCCGGCCTGCCGCCGGCCTTCGTCGTCACCTGCGAGTTCGATCCGTTGCGCGACGAGGGCATCGCCTACGCGGAAGCAATGGCGGCCGCCGGCGTCCAGGTCGAGCAGTTAAAGGCGCACGGCCATTTCCACTCGTCCTTTGCGATGGTCGACGTGGTGGTCACCGGCGTCCAGGGCCGGACGCAGATGGCCGAAGCTCTGCGGCGCTTTGCAGGACTTCCGCCGGAGGTCAGCCGCGGCGACGAGACCGGCCACGGTCATGCCAGCCCGGGGCACAAGATCGCGGCGGCTGCGAGTTAAGCCGCAAGCGGCCGGGAACTTTTTCCCGGCCGCCGCGTTGTCAGGGCTAAGGCATTGAGATGCAGCGATTGGTGTGGGCCCCAGCATGCAGGCCTTGCGTGCTGGGGTTCTTTTTGCGTGAGGCGGGGACGATGGGGGACGCATCAAAGGTCGATTTCGGCGTGCCCGCGGTGCTGCAGAAATGGCCGTCACTCAGAAATCAGCGCCGACCGGATCGCGAGCCCTATCAAGTGAGCGAAGGCACGCTCGACGCCTGCATCTCGGCGTTCATGGAGAAGCCTGCACCGACCCGGCATCTCTACGAGATCCGCACGGCAGCGCAGCCGCCGCTGGTCACGGACGTCCTCTCGCCCGAACACATCATCGAGCTGTCGCGGTTGAGAGAATATCTCTGAGTGTAAGAAAACACCGCCGCACGTATGCGACAAACCTCTCGTCTGCTTGCAGGAACCTTCTTCCGGTTTTTCCCGTTAACAGGGATCGGAAGCCATCAATCGTAAGCAAAGACGTGAGCAACTCACATGCTTGAAGCTGGCGTACAATCCGCGGTCGTGCCCTATGGCGCCGACCAGACCATGTTCGTGGTGATCGATCGCCTCGACAAGGCGACTGAAATCCGTGTCGAACGAAGCGATCTGGACGCTGCGATCGGCGAGATGGTCGCGGGCTGCTTCAACGATCCCATCAAGGTGATCTCGTTCAACACGCTCGAGCACTGGATGAAGGACATCTCGACCGATGTTGCCGGCGAGATCCAGGCCCGCTGTGACATCGATGGCGTCACGCTGCCCGACTATCTCAGCGATTTCGTCGAGAGCCATAGCTGAGCCGCAACACGCTTCAAATCAAGCACAACAAAAAAAGCGCCGCTTCCGCGGCGCTTTTCGTGTGGCACGCTCTTAGTGGTGCCAGAAGATTGCCAGCAGCAGGATGACCGGCAGCGGCACGCCAAGTAACCAGAGCAGAGCACCTCGTCCAAAGCCCATGACTTCCTCCTCCATGTCTGTGCTGACATGACGCAGGAGACGCGAAGAAGTTCCGCCGCCTTTAGCGAGGGCGAATGCGTTCAGAGCATGGATTGCAGGAGTTATGAGGGCGTCAGCCGCGCCGCCGGCCGGCGATGACCTCAATCTCGCGGCGACGGTCGCCGGCGAAGGACAGGAGCTTTTCGATCGTCAGCGTATCGGTGATCCGTTTGGCAAGTCGCTCGGCGCGCGCCGCCTGATCTTCGAGATGCTGGATCGTGTTCAAGCGCGGTCTCCCCCAAGGCCCCGAATTGCCGGACACCCATCGTGGCGGAGAGCAGCTAACAGCCGGTTAAGCACCGATATCGATCATCCGCGGCCTATTGCACGACGTCGAGCCGAACATTTGCAACGCCCTTGTCGACCATGCCGAGCGCCTCGGCGGCCGACGGCGAGATGTCGACCACGCGGCCGCGAACGAACGGCCCGCGATCGTTGACCCTCACGGTTACGAAGCGGCCGGAGGAGACATCGGTGACGCGCAGCTTGGTGCCGAACGGCAGCGAGGGATGGGCGGCGGTCAATTCGTTCTTGTCGAACCTCTCGCCGCTCGCCGTCTCGGTGTCCGAATAGAAGCTTGCCACCCCATGCGAGGAAGTCGGACTTGGCGAGGCGGTCGGACCTGCGTCGGCCTTGGCGACACGCACCGGGCTGATCGGCCGCGGATGCAACACGGCCACGCGATGCGGCCGCTCGATCGCGGCCTGCTTGCTGGTGGGCGCAAGGTCGGCCCTTTGGCGGCCCACCGGAGATTGCGCGCACGCCGCGAGCGAAGCGGCTCCGATGATGGCGAGCAGCAACCGAGACGGGGTTGCCAGCGAAATCCGGGCAGTTTCGGCACGTGCGAAGCGAGACATGATACGCCCTCCGAACACGCCTGAGTTTCGGTGGGCAATGAGGGCAGAACCTTGGCTGAACAAAAGCGGCCTTGGGGCCACCATCGTTTCGCGCCCACTGTGATGAATCCACCACAGTCAGATGTCCTGAATCGACACAAAGCGGCGAAAAATCAGCCTGATACGACGCGCCAGAGGATGGGGTGGGTCTCCGGCCGCGGCTCGCCAGCTTCGGTCTCGCCCTTGATGAGCCGCACCAGCTCACGCCGATAGAGCAGCCGCCAGCTGGTTTTCAGGCTGGCGAGAAAGTCGAGCTCCCGTTGCGTCAGCGTGCACATCATGAACCCGGTCAGCTCCGAGGGCCGCGCCGAATTCCATGGCCTGCGGCCGCGCCAGACATCGGCGCCAGATCAGCTAAAGTAATGCTACAGAGCGTAACTTTTGAGCCGGACGGGCGCAAGCCGGGATTGGCAGCAGCGCAGCCTGTTCACGAAAAAGCGAACAGCAACATTCGGACACACGTCGGACGGCTAGAAACTCGGCCCGAGCGCGATCTTGGTGATCGTTCCGTTCCTGACACCGATGCGCCATTCCGCCGAGCCGTTGGCGAACTGGGCGACATAGATGTCGCTGTCGAGCGCGGTCACGCCGCGGAACGAGACCGCGCGCAACGCGCCGAGCCGCGCCAGGATCGCCTGGTCGAACGGAAGCTGCGTACGCGCGATGTTCGCGACCTCGGTGGTCATATGATCATAGTCCGGCATCCCCTTGCCGATGCCCTCGATATAATGCCGCAGCATCGCCTCCCCATTGGCGATCGGAACGGCGCGGCGCGCGGCGCGACCCGGCCGCGCTCCGACGTTCGTTGCCTCGATGTTCTGGAAGCGCGTCTGTCGGCCCGGCACCAGGATCTCCATGCACTTGCCGGACTTGTCGGCAATGACCCACGGATTGTTCACGGTCGTCAGCGCGGCCCAGGTCATGTCTGACCTGACGACGCTCTGCGACTTGCGTTGTCCGTCCGCATCGAGATTGAAGACCTGAATGTCGTCGCCCGTCTCGTTGTAGAGCATGATCCTGATCGGCGAGGTGCCGGCGTGGCCGCGCACGCTCGCCTCTTCCGAACAGGGGACCATGCCGCCGAGCTCGTCATTGCCGTCGGGTCGGAAGATCACGTCGCCGGCCTTGCCGTCGGGCTCGAGCAGCAGGCGAA
This sequence comes from Pseudomonadota bacterium, assembly GCA_023387695.1. Classification (GTDB taxonomy): domain Bacteria; phylum Pseudomonadota; class Alphaproteobacteria; order Rhizobiales; family Xanthobacteraceae; genus Bradyrhizobium. The sequence goes on from JAEWHT010000161.1 coordinate 8,505, forward strand.
CCTCTGCGGAGCCGTTCGCGAACTTGACGCCATAGATGTCGTAGCCGCCGGGCCCGACGCCGCGAAAGAAGATGGTTTCGACCGCGCCGAGTGCTGCGAAGGTCGCGCGCATTTCGTTGACCTGGCTGTGAATCTTCGCGGCGAGCGACGCACTCATGCGGTCGTAGTTCGGCGTGCCCCCGCGCAAATCCTCGATCCCGCGCAGGATCGCCTCCTTGCTGCCCTCAACCGGGATCTGCTCCCTGAACCTGTCTGGCACTTCCGCCAGTCGGCGCGCGTAGTCGGCCTCGATCGCCTGAGCCGCCGCCGCGTCGATCCGGGGCGCGATGCGGGCGCCGGAGACGGCGTTCTGGATCAGCACACGCGAGATGCCGGCCCCCTCAGCACGCAGGAACATCAGGAGATGATCGCCCTGGAGCGAGAAGGCATCGATACCTTCAGGCAGAACCGGCGATCCGCCCTGCCCGGTCTCCTGCACTTGCAGGCGATTGCCATCGCGCCGCACGGTCAGCACGCGGTTCGACGTAATCTTGTACCAGCCGACATATTGATCGAGCGACACCGGATCTGTCGCTTGCGCCGGCATCTCGGCGACGCCGACAGCGCGCACGTCACGGCCGTTCATGTGCAGCGTCAGCTCGGACGCGTGACGCGCCGCATCGACCGGGAACGTGATCTCGCCGAACGTGGCTGCATAGGATGCCGTGCCGTCGCTGCCGATGGTCAGGCGCAGCCTGCGCTGGCCTGTGAGTTGCCCATAGAACTCATCACCCTCGCGGAAGACCGCGAACACCGAGGCCGGGTTCATGGCGTAGAAATTGACGACAGGATGGTAGTGCTCGGCCGGGGCTTGGCCGAGATCGGCGCCGTCGGGCACGGGGTCCGGGGTGCGATATGCGATCATGCCGGCGGAGACGATCATGACCGGAACGATCGCGGCCGCAATCCACATCCGCTTGCGCCAGCCGACCGCGACAGGCAGGGCGGCGGCCGCGATGATGCGCTCGACGCGCGCGCGCACGGTCGAGACCTGCGCCATCGCAAGCTCCATCGGCCGCGGCTTCACCGAGGAAGCGACGTCGAGCAGGATCTCCGCATAGGAAAACCGGTCGTCGATCATCTCGATGGCACGGGCATCGCTGATGATCTCGGCGAGCTCGGCCAGGCGTGAGAACTGCCACCAGGAGAACGGGCTGAACCAGAACACCACGCGGTTGAGCGAGGCGAGCAGCAGAAGATGGAAATCTCTGTTAGCGACGTGCGCGCTTTCATGCGCAAGCACCGCGAGACGCTTCTTCGCATCCCAGCGGAAAAACTGCGGCGGCACCAGAATGGTCGAACCGAAGGTGACGGGGCCGCTGACGTCGCGGCTGACGCGCACATCGCCGCCGATCGTGCCTTTCACAGGCTTCGCCTCGCGCGCCAGACGCCAGGTCAGGCAGAGGCCGACGGCGAGCCGCAGCAGCAACAGGCAAGCGACGCAGGCGTAAACAATAGTGGCGACCATCCACCAGTCGACCGCGACGCCGCGCTTCGCCATCGGCACGATCACCGCACCGGGCGTGATCGGCAGCGACGGCCGCGGCCGCTCCATCAACGAGATATCGGCCGGCCAGGTGTCGTCCGGCACCGGCACGGACAAGGGCAGGCGGTCGATGGTGAGCGTCGGCCAATGCATCACGAACGGCATCGCCAGCGATGCCAGCAGCACGACGGTCCACGCCGTCATGTGGACGTGCGGATTGCGCACGCGAAAGAGGATGAGACCGATCCAGACGACGCCTCCCAGCGCGAAGGAGCGTAACGCCGCCTCAGCCAGAACTGCGATCATTCTTTTTTCACTCCCCTCGCCTTCTTCGCCTTGGCCACCTGATCCGCCAGCGCACGCAATTGCTGCTGGTCGAGCATCGCGTTGTCCACCATGCCGACGAGGACTTCCTCCATCGAGCCATTGCAGAACCAGTCGACGATGCGCTGCACCGCCTTGGCCGCGACCCGTGCGCGTTCCTCGGCCGCGTGGTAGACGTAGGTGCGTCCGTCCACGGTGTGACGAGCATAGCCCTTTTCTTCGAGGCGGCGCAGCACCGTTCGCACCGTCGATTCCTTCAGACGCCGTGACAGACGCTCGCGCACGATTTCGGCCGTGACCGGCCCATGGGCCCATACTATCTGCATGACCTCGTGCTCGAGGTCGCCCAGGTCGGGCAAACGATCGTCCATGGTGGCCTACCTAACGGCTTGAGATTCTTGTATTGCTACGAAGCGTCGCACATCAGGCGACGGCAAACAATTGCGATTCCGGCTGGGGCGGCGTCGCTACACGGTCATGGCCGGGCTTGTCCCGGCCATCCACGCCTTTGCCGCGTAGCACCAAGAACGTGGATGCCCGGGACAAGCCCGGGCATGACGATGTGGCTCCTGTCAGCGCACTAGCAACGTTGTTCTGAGCCTGGCGCAGCGCCCTAGTACTTCGGCTCGTACATCTGCGATTGGACCAGGGCCTTGACGTCGTTGGGCGCGGGCCCGTCGGCGAGGCCCCGCTGATAGGCGACATCGGCGACAGCTGCGGCAATGAGGGCCGAAACCTCGCGGATGCGAGGCAGCGCGGGATAGAGGCTGCCCTGCGCGAGGTCATCCTTGCCGACGCAATTGGCGAGCGTGTGAGCGGCCGCCATGAACATCTCGTCGGTCACGAGCCGCGAACGGCTGGCGATGACGCCGAGGCCGACGCCGGGGAAGATGTAGGAGTTGTTGCCCTGACGCGGCACGAAGGTGCGGCCATTGAGCTTCACCGGATCATAGGGACTGCCGCAGGCAAACAGCCCGCGGCCCTCGGTGTAGCGATAGGCATCCTCCGCCGAGCATTCGGCCTTCGAGGTCGGGTTGGAGAGCGCGAACACGATCGGCTGCTCGTTGAGCTCGGCCATCGCCTTGAGCACCTCGGGCGTGAAGGCGCCGCCAACCGCGGCAACGCCAATGATCACCGTCGGCTTCAGCGTCTTGATCGCGGTGAGGAAGTCGGCGATCGGCTCCTGGTCTGTGTGGGCATAGCGCAGCTTGTGGCCATGCAGCCCGTTGCGGCCGCTGACGACGAGGCCGCGCGAATCCACCAGCCAGTTGCGCCGGAGCGCCTGGGCTTCCGTTGCACCCTCGGCCATCATGGCGGAAACCACGAGATCGGCGATACCGGTCGCCGCCTCGCCCGCGCCGAGAAACAGGATGCGCTGGTCCCTGAGCTTGCCACCGGTGATACGCAGCGCCGAGAACAGACCCGCGAGCGCGACCGCAGCGGTGCCCTGGATGTCGTCGTTGAAGACGCAGGTCTCGTCGCGATATTTGTGCAGCAGCTTGAACGCCGAATGGTTGGCGAAATCCTCGAACTGGATCAGTACGCCGGGGAAGGTCTTTCGCGCGGCGGTCATGAATTCATCGACGAAACTGTCATAGGCCTCGCCGGTGAGCCGGCGCTCGCGCAGGCCCAGATAATAGGGATCGTTCAGCAGCTCTTCGTTGTTGGTGCCGACATCGAGCACGATGGGCAGGCAATGCTCGGGATGCACGCCGGCGCAGGCCGAATAG
>JAEWHT010000187.1 GCA_023387695.1 Pseudomonadota bacterium
CGATACGACGGCCGCCTCGACGCAAACCGTGATCACGACGCTGGCCGGCAGCGGCATCGTGCAAATGGGAGGAACCTACGGACTGTTCATCTACAACGGCTCAACCGAGTTCGCAGGCACCATTCAAAGCACGGGTCTCGCGGGCATCGAGATCGCCGGCGGGACGCAGACACTTTCGGGCGCGAACACATACACCAATGTCACGCAGATCGACGGCCTCGCTACGCTGGCGCTGAAGGGCGGCGGCTCGATTGCGAATTCGCTCTACGTCGCGTTCGCGGGCGCAGGAGCAACGCTCGACATTTCGCAGACAACATCCGGGACGTCAGTCACGCAGCTGTTCTCGTTCGGCACGACAGGCGTCGTCGCGCTGGGATCGAAGACGCTGACGATTACGGGCAACAGCGGCACAGCCTTCGGCGGCGTGATCCAGGATGGCGGCATTGCCGGCGGCAGCGGCGGCAACCTCTTGATCGCGAACGGGGGCGTGCAGCAGCTCTACGGCACCAACACCTATACCGGCTCCACCACCATTGCGAGCGGCGGCGAGCTCGATCTGGTCAATCTCGCCGGCAGCGACGGCAGCATCGCGACCTCGCGCAGCGTCATCGCCAACGGTGTCTTCGACATCACCAATTTGAGCACCGGCACCTCGATCAAATCGCTGGCCGGCACCGACCCCACCGCACTCGTCCATCTCGGCGGCAACACCCTGACCATCACCAACGCCAACGGCACCTTCGCTGGAGCCATCGACGGCGCGGGCGGCGGTCTCACACTGGCCGGCGGGACGGAGATCCTGACCAATGCCAACACCTACACCGGCGCCACCACCGTGAATGGCGGCACGCTGGTGGTGAACGGCTCGATATCAAGCGCGAGCACTGTCAATGCCGGCGGCACGCTCGCAGGCACCGGCACCGTCGGCAATGTCACGGTCGCCGGCGGTACGCTCGCGCCGGGCAACCCGGGCGCGGGCGGCACGCTGGCGATCAACGGATCGCTGAGCTTCACCGCCGCCTCCACCTATCTCGTCCAGATCTCCTCAAGCGCTGCCAGCCTCGCAAGCGTTACCGGTGCAGCCACGCTCGGCGGCGCGACGGTGAGCGCGAACTTCCTCTCGGGGACGGTCCAGAAGCAGTCCAAGATCCTGTCCGCGACCGGTGGCCTCGGTGGCTCGACCTTCAATCCGGCCGTCGTTTCCAACCTATCGTCGATCAAGGCGACGCTGGGCTACGACGCCAACAATGTCTTCCTCAACATCGGCATCAACTTCACGCCCGGCAGCGGCGGCGGCCTCACCATCAACCAGCAGAACGTTGCCAATACGCTGACCAATTTCTTCAACACCACCGGCGGCCTTCCTGTGGCCTTCGCCGCGCTGTCGCCGTCGGGACTGACCGCCGCCTCGGGCGAGCTCGGCACCGGCATCATCCAGTCCGCGATCAACGCTGACGGCCAGTTCCTGAACCTGATGCTGGACCCGACCGTCGCCGGCCGCTCGAGCGGTTTCACCAAGGCCGGCAGCGTCGCGCAATTCGCCGACAGTGGTGAGGTCGATGCTTATGCGTCGATGCGCCCGGCCACCGCGAGCGAGCGCGAGGCTTTTGCGATGGCGACCAAGGCGCCGCTGTTCTCGCAGCCGATCAATCGCTGGAGCGTCTGGACGGCCGGCTATGGTGGCTCGGCGCAGGTCGGCGGCAATGCATTGGTCGGTTCGCAGGACCTTACCGCACGAGCCTGGGGCGGCGCTACCGGCGCCGACTACCGGCTTTCGATCGATACGCTGGTCGGCTTTTCGCTCGGCGGCGGCGGGCTGAACTACTCGCTCGCGAATGCGATGGGCACAGGCTCCGCAGACCTGTTCCAGGCCGGCATCTATGGCCGGCACAATTTCGGCCCGGCCTACATCGCCGCGGCGCTCGCCTATGGCTGGCACGACGTCACCACCAACCGCACGGTGGCGCCTGGTGGCTTCGACCAGCTGCAGGGCCGCTTCAAGGCGGATACCTTCTCGGCCCGGTTCGAGGGCGGCTACCGCTTCACGACGCCGCTGATCGGCATCACGCCTTACGCGGCGGCACAGGTGACGAACTTCAACCTGCCGAATTATTCAGAAGTCAGCCTCAATGGCGGCGGCCTGTTCGCGCTGAACTATGCCGCGCAGTCGCTGACCGACACCCGCTCCGAGCTCGGCCTGCGCACCGACAGATCCTATGCGATGCAGAACGGCGTGCTGACCCTGCGCGGTCGCGCCGCCTGGGCGCACGACTACAATCCGAGCCGCGCCGTCACCGCGCTGTTCCAGACGCTGCCCGGCACGAGCTTCGTCGTGAACGGCGCCAGGGTCGACGCCGATTCGGCGCTGGTCAGCGCCAGCGCCGAAATGAAATGGCTGAACGGCTTCTCGATCGCCGGCACCTTCGACGGCGAGTTCTCCGGCAACGTCACCAGCTATTCCGGTAAGGGCGTGTTCAAGTACAGCTGGTGAGCTGCCAACCCCCGCGCGACAGCCCATTCCACCAGATCTTCTCAATCCCGACGCATGGCTGGCTGCGCCAGCCGACGCTTGCCGCATGATCTTTCGGCACTATGGTGGGCCCGCAGTTTGTTCCCGGAGCCACCCCCGATGCCCTTTCCTCACGCCTCCGAAGCCCTGTCGCGCTTCACCGTGCTCGATCTGACCCGCGTCCGCTCCGGGCCCACCTGTGTGCGGCAACTCGCTGACTGGGGCGCCACGGTGATCAAGATCGACGCGCTGACCGAGGATTCCGGCGGCGAGCAGCCGGGCGGACCGCGTCGGGGTTCCGACTTCCAGAATTTGCACCGCAACAAGCGGGCCATGACGCTGAACCTGAAGGACGAGCGCGGGCTCGCCGTGTTCAAACGCCTCGCCGCCAAGGCCGACGTCGTGGTCGAAAACTTCCGCCCCGACGTGAAGAAGAAGCTCGGCATCGACTATGAGAGCCTCGCCGCGATCAATCCGGGCATCGTCTATGGCAGCATCTCCGGCTTCGGCCAGGACGGCCCCTATCACAAGCGCCCCGGCTTCGATCAGATCGCGCAGGGCATGGGCGGGCTGATGTCGATCACGGGTGCACCGGGTGAAGGCCCGATGCGGGTCGGCATTCCCGTCGCCGATCTGACCGCCGGCCTGTTCTGCGCCATCGGCATCCTCACCGCGCTGCTCGAGCGCGACGTCTCGGGCAAGGGACAATGGGTGCAGACCTCGCTGCTCCAGGCCCAGATCTTCATGCTCGACTTCCAGGCCGCACGCTGGCTGATGGAGAAGGACGTCGCCAAACAGGCCGGCAACAACCACCCGACCAGCATTCCGACCGGCGTGTTCAAGACCTCCGACGGCTTCATCAACATCGCCACCACGGGCGGACGGATTTGGGAGCGCTGCGCGCAAACCGTCGGCGCGCCCGAGCTGATCAGCAATCCTGACTACGCGACCGCACCAGCACGCTCGAAGAACCGCGACGCGCTCAACGCCGAGATCGAGAAGCGCACCGTGACCAAGTCGACTGAGACCTGGGTACGCGAATTCAACGAGGCCGGCGTACCCTGCGGACCGATCTACGCCATCGACCAGATGTTCGAGGACGCGCAGGTCAAGCATCTCGGCATCGCCCAAGACGTGCCGAACGACGAGGACCGCCACATCCGCCTGGTCGGCCAGCCCGTGACGCTGTCGCGCACGCCGAGCAAGATGGTAGCCCGCCCGCCGGAGTTCGGCGAGCAGACCGACGAGGTGCTGAAAGAGTTCGGCTTCGGTGCCGACGAAATCGCGCAGCTCAGGAACGCGAAGGTCGTGTAGGCGCTGCGCACGAAGCACGTTACGAAGGAGCCCGGCGCCATTTTCCAGAATGCAGGATAGAAACGACAAAGCCCGGCGTGAGCCGGGCTTTGCAGTTCGACGCCTGTTGATTTTTTCAGTACTTGGCGACCACCGGGCTGCCACCAAACTGGTAGTTCACACCGACGCGGAGAATGTTGTCGGTGAAGCCGGACGAATAGGACACGCCACCGGCGGTCCGCACCGGAACCAGAATGGTTGTTGCAATCGGGCCGGCGCTGACCGAGCCGAGATCCATGTAGAGATATTCGAGTTTCGCGGTCCAGTTCGGCGCGATCTTGCCTTCGACGCCAACACCAGCCGTCCAGCCGACCCGCGTCGACGACGTCCCAGGGAACGCCACGGTGACCGGAACGCCGGCAATGTTCGTACCGGTGATGCTTCCACCGGTCTGCAACTGGCCGTAGGCGAGACCACCGGTTCCGTAAAGCAGGACGCTCGGGGTGACGAGAACACCAACGCGCCCGCGCGCCGTGCCGAACCATGACAGCTTCTGCGTAATGGTCGAGTTGATGTTCGTTAAGTCGTTGGCGCAGGCGACGCAGATGAAGTTGATCGAGCCCTTCTCGCCGCTGCCCTGAATGTCGGTTTCAAGACCGAACAACCAGTTCTGCATTTGCCAATTGTAACCGATCTGGCCGCCGCCGATCACGCCGTTGACATTGTCGCTACCGGTGCCGGTGGCCAGAGCCACACCAGTTCCCAGGTTCGAAATGGTTTCGGTGTTACGCGCGCGGCCCCAGCTGTAACCAATGTTGCCGCCGATATAGAACCCCGTCCAGCTATCCACCACTGCCATAACGGGCGGTGCCTTGACGTAGGGCTTCGCCGCCAGGTCGGCGGCCATTGCGCCCGTTGCGAACAGCGACATCGCCGCTGCCATTCCAATCACGATCCGCTTCATGGCAATCCCCTTCCTGCAAATTTTATGGTCAAAACATACGCCGGGAAGCGCCCGAGGGCTGTGCCGCCGCTGCAACATCTGGAAACAATCGAGTGGAGGTGGTGTCAGGACCAGAACACCACCAACCGTTTAAGCTATTGATATCAAATAATATTGCTTTCAGGCCTAGGGCGACGTCGTCCCAGTCTTATGCATCCAGCCAACGCGGGAGAGCAGGCCGTCGATCGCCGGCCAAAACAGCAGCACGATCGCCAAGGTCGTGATTGAGCCGACCAGACCGTTCGACCAGAACACCTTGAGGTCGCCACCGGAGCCGATCATCGACAAGCGGAAGGCGTCCTCGGCGCGGTTGCCGAGCACGAGCGCCAGCGTGAACGGCGCCAAGGGAATACCGATCTTCTTGAAAACGTAGCCGACGACACCGAAGCCGAGCATCAGCCAGATGTCGAACATCGCATTCTGGATCGCATAGGCGCCGATCGCACAGGACACCACGATCATCGGCGCGACCGCAGCGAACGGCACGCGCAGGATCGAGGCGAAGATCGGCACTGTCGTCAGCACCAGCACGAGGCCGACGACGTTGCCGAGATACATCGAAGCGATCAGACCCCACACGAAATCCTTGTGCTCGACGAACAGCAACGGGCCGGGATTGAGACCCCACACCATCAACCCGCCAAGCAGGATCGCGGCGGTGCCGGAGCCGGGAATGCCGAGCGCGAGCATCGGCAGCAGCGCCGAGGTGCCGGAGGCATGCGCCGCCGTTTCCGGCGCGAACACACCCTCGATGCGGCCCTTGCCGAAGGTCTCGGGATCCTTGGCGAAGCGCTTTGCCAGATTGTAGCCCATGAAGGACGCCGCGATCGCGCCACCCGGCGTGATGCCGAGCCAGCAGCCAATGAACGACGAGCGCAACAAGGTCACCCAGTATTTCGGCAGGTCCTTCCAAACGCTCAGCACCACGCGCAGCGAAATGCTTGCCGCGTGACCGCGCAGCGCCAGCCGCTCCTCCATCGTCAGCAGGATCTCGCTGATGCCGAACAGGCCGATCACGGCGACGAGGAAGTTGATGCCGCGCAAGAGCTCGGATGAACCGAAGGTCATGCGCAGCTGGCCCGATACCGTATCCATGCCGACGCCGGCGAGCAGGAGCCCCAGCGACATCGAGATGACGGTCTTGTGCTTGGCCTCGCGCCCGAGGCCGACGAACGAACAGAACGTCAGGAGATAGACCGCGAAGAACTCGGGCGGACCGAACTTCAACGCAAAGGACGAGATCATCGGCGCGAGGAAAGTAATCAGGAGCACCGCGACCAGCGAGCCGATGAAAGAGGACGTGAACGCCGCGGTCAGCGCCTCGGCCGCCCTGCCCTGCTGCGCCATCGGATAGCCGTCGAAGGTCGTCGCGACCGACCAGGCCTCGCCCGGAATATTGAACAGGATCGAGGTGATCGCGCCGCCGAACAGCGCGCCCCAATAGATGCAGGACAGCATCACGATCGCCGACGTCGGATCCATCGTGAAGGTCAACGGCAACAGGATCGCGACGCCGTTGGGACCGCCGAGGCCGGGGAGAACGCCGACGAAGATGCCGAGCACCAGCCCGACCATCATCAGCACGAGCGTCTTCCACGTCAGCAGGACGGCGAAGCCATGAAGCAAGAGACCGAAAGCTTCCATCGCGGGTCCGCCTAGTAGCCAAAGGCCGCTTCGAGCGGCCCTTTCGGCATGATGACGTCAAAAGCGATGTCGAAAGTGACGAACATGATCGCCGTGAACAGGAAGGCGGTGAGCAGCGACTTCCACAGCGCGATCTTGCCGATCGCCCGCATGAAGCCTGCGATCAGGAGGAAGCTCGCGACGTAGAGGCCGAGGAACTGCGTGACCAGACAGAACAGCAGCGTCGGCACGAATACCGCCATCACGCGGCGCGCCTGCGCGCGCGTGACGAAGGTCTCGGCAGCATCGCGACGCGCAAGCAGTGCAACGATCAGGCCATAGAGGCTGGCGCCGCCGAGCACGATGGACAGATAGAACGGGAAATAGCCGGGCTCGGGCCCGGTCGAATCCCAGGAAGCGCCGGTGCGCCAATTGTCGGTGCCGAGAATTGCGGCGAGCGCGAGCAGCAGCAGGCAAGTGATGATTTCGACGGTGCCGGAACTCGTGACAGCAGGAGAGTTGTCTTCAGGCGCGGTTGGATCGTCGACGACGATTTCAAGATCGGTTTGGGACATGCTTTGCAGGAGATGGAGTGCGATCAAATCTCTCCGTCCCCGTTTAAGGACGGAGAGAGGGAAGGGAGCAGTTACTTCGCGACGAAACCGGCTTCCGTCATCAGCGCCTTGTTCTGGGCGTCATCTTCTTCGAGGAACTGCACCATGTCCTTGCCGGTGAGGAAGATCGGCTTCAACGCCTGCTTTTCCATGTAGTCCTTGTATTCGGTGGTCTGCGTCACCTTGTGAAATAGCTCGACATAGAACGCCTGCTGCTCCGGCGTGACCTTGCCGGGCAGGAACATCGCGCGCAGCATCAGGTACTGGACGTCGACGCCCTCCTCCTTGCAGGTCGGAATGTCTGCCCAGGACTGAGTGTCCGTCACCTTGCCGGTGTAGGAGATGCGCTCCTTGTCGAACACGCAGAGCGGACGCACCTGGCCGGCGCGCCAGACTTCGAGATTCTCGGACGGATTGTTGACGTTGGATTCCGTGTGATTGCCAACGAGCTGGGTCGCGGCTTCACCGCCGGACTTGTAGGGCAGATAGGAGAACTTCGCGCCGGTCTTCTGTTCGAGGAAGACAGTCAGCACGTGGTCTTCGCGCTTGGACCCGGTGCCGCCCATCTTGAACGGCGCGCTCGCTGCTTTCGCAGCTTCGACGAAATCCTTCACCGTCTTGGGGCCGGCGCTGTTGTCCCAGAGCACGAACTGGTCGAGCGCGATCACCGAGACCGGCGTCAGCTCGCGCCAGTTGAACGGGATCTTGGCCGAGAGCGGCAGCATGTAGATCAGCGAATAGGCGATCAGCACCTTGTTCGGATCGCCCTCGCTGGACTTCATGTACATCAGCGCTTCCGCGCCGGACGCACCGCCCTTGAGCGAGACCACGATGGGCTGCTTCATCAGATTGTTCTTCTGGATCGCGGCCTGCATCATCCGCGCCATCTGATCGGAAGCGCCGCCCGCGCCAGCCGCCACGACGATCTCGACGGGCTTGGTCGGTTCCCAGCCGGCGAGCGCCGGCGCCACCCACAGCGCAGCCATCAGCGTGGCTGCGGCCTTCAATCCTTGTCCCACGCGCCTCTGCTCCAACTTCTTGTCTATGTTCTTGTTCGGATTGGCCATTCGCGAAAGCGAACGACGAACTGCATTGTGCGGGCGAACGCCGGCGAGTTCAAGCCGCGCGGCGTCGCACCGCTTATGACTTTGGAATGAGGCCGATGGCAAGCGCGGCCGACCCAAACGAAAAGCGCGGGCCCCTTGCGGAGCCCGCGCGCAATTCGACGTGCGACTTGGGCGCTACTTGCCCTTCCAGACCGGCGTCCGCTTGTTGAGGAAGGCGTCCATGCCCTCACGGAAATCTTCGCTCATATAGGCCTTGAGGATCAGGTCCTGGCCTTGCTCGCGCGACAGCGTCGGACGAATGCGTCGCACCGCTTCCTTGGCCGTTTCCATCGTCAACGGCGCGTGGCTCGCGACGAGCTTTGCCATCTCGTCGGCACGACGCTGCAGCGTCTCGACATCGGGAACGATCTCGGTGAGCAGGCCGAGCGACAGCGCTTCCTGCGCTTCGACGAGCCGCGCCCTGAAGATCATGTCCTTGGTACGGGCAGGTCCGACCAGTGCAACGATGCGGCTGATGTTCGACATCGACAGGCAATTGCCGAGCGTGCGTGCGATCGGAAAGCCCATGCGCGTCGTCTCGGTGCCGATGCGCAAGTCACAGCAGGCCGCGATGCCGGCGCCGCCGCCGGTGCAGGCTCCGGCGATGGCTGCAATCACGGGCACGCGGCACAGTTCGAGCGTGCCAAGCACGCGGTCGATCCGCGACTCGTAGTCGAGCGCGTCCTGCGCCGTCTTGAAGGCGCGGAATTGCGAAATGTCGGTGCCGGAGGCAAATGCCTTGTCACCGGCGCCGGTGAGGATCAGCGCCTTGATCGAGCGATCGGCGTTGATCTCTTCGCAGATCTCCGCCATGCGGTCGTACATGGCGAAGGTCATGGCGTTGCGCGCCTGCGGGCGGTTGAAGGTGATCCGCGCGATGCCGTCCGTGACGGAGTAGAGCAGGTCTTCGTTGGCAGTCGTCGGTGCGTTCATCGCGCTTTCACTTTCCAGTTCGTTCAGGCCACCTGCGTCATCGGCACCACGTCACGTCCCTTCAGGACATCCATGGCTGCCAACACGCCGCCGCTCCGATGCGGAACCTTTGCAAGATCCAGGCCCATCTCGACGCCGGCGAGCGTGCCCATCAGCATCAGATCGTTGAAATGGCCGATATGACCGACGCGGAACACCTTGCCCTTCACCTTGTTCAGGCCGGTGCCGAGCGACATGTCGAAATTGTCGAGCACCACCTTGCGGAAGGCGTCGGCATCGTGTCCGTCTGGCACGCGCACGCCGGTCAGCGCCGGCGAATGCGCGGCGGGATCCACGCACTGCGTCTCCAGGCCCCAGACCTTCGCCGCCGCGCGCGTCGCCGCGCTGTGGCGCTTGTGACGGGACCAGACGTTCTCGAGGCCTTCCTCTTCCAGCATCTTGACGGCCTCACGCAGGCCCATCAGCAGATTGGTGGCTGGCGTATAGGGGAACGTGCCGAGCTTGTTGAAGGAGATGACCTCCTGCCAGTCCCAATAAGAGCGCATGCCCTCGTTGGCCTTGGCAACGCTGAGCGCCTTCTCCGACACGGCGTTAAAGCCGAGGCCCGGCGGCAGCATCAGGCCCTTCTGGGAACCGGCAACCGAGACGTCGATGCCCCAGGAATCGTGTTCGTATTCCATCGAGGCGAGGCCGGAGATGGTGTCGACCATCAGCAGCGCCGGATGCTTGACGCGATCGAGCATCTTGCGCACCTCCAACGGAGGCGTCACGCAGCCGGTCGACGTCTCGTTATGGACGACACAGACCGCCTTGATCGCGTGCTGCTTGTCGGCGCTCAAACGCTTCTCCATCTCGACGAGGTCGGCACCGTGGCGCCAGTCGCTCGGGACGAAGTCGACGTCGAGCTTGAACTTCTCGGCGATGCCGCGCCACAGCACGGCGAACTGCCCGGTCTCGCACATCAAGACCTTGTCGCCGGGCTTGAGCACGTTGACCATCGCCGCTTCCCAGGCGCCGGTACCGGACGAGGGGAAGATGATCACGGGCTGCTTGGTGCGGAACACCCGCTGGATCGCGGCAAGCGCGGCAAAACCAAGCTCGGCGAATTCCGCACCGCGATGGTCCAGCGTCGGCATGTCCATCGCCCGCAGCACCCGGTCGGGCACGTTGGTCGGTCCTGGAATCTGGAGAAAATGCCTTCCAGTGTGCACGGTCATAGGCGTCCTTCCCGGTCTAACCTTGATTTTGATGGCCGCCGAATAGCACCATTTGACCGGCTTGTCCCCTCTCCGAGGAGGGCCACCAATGCATAAGAAGTAGGACTACACCCGCAAAGGCGAGTGGCGGAGGTCAATATCAATGGGGAGCGCGAGCTTCGGCGCCTGAGATGCCAAGAAGCAACAGCAACTGGCAAGCTTGCCGCAGCGCACAAGTGATCAAGTTGACCAGCGCCAGAAATCCCGGAGAAACTATTTTTTCCTCGATCCTCGTGCGCGCTTGCTAATCACGTCAACTACTTTGCTACCTCCAACCAGAGCAGCAACAACCGTGGTGCCGACGGTCATATTGGCGCCTGCCCATCCCAGCGCGGCGACACCTGCCGTAAGGAACGGTATTCGTACCGACCAATCGATGGCCTCGTCTTGATTCTTTAGCCACCATCTATTGACCCCCTCACCAACGATCTCAACGACCTTGGCCGCCTTCTTTAGCTTTCCTGGCTGACGAGACGTCCCGAGTTCGGTCAACGCGGCCGCAATCCTAGCAAATCCAGCCGCGAACATTTGCAGAAGCTCGCGGTGCTTCATGTAGTCGCTGAGCCTATCGGGATCATTTGGATGTTCAGAGTCCAACTTCTCGATCTCATCCAACGCAATTCGAGCGAGCGACTGAGCGAGACGTAGGATTTCGGCCTGGTCCTGCTGGATGCGTTGCCCAATTTTGACATCGACAGGCATCTCAGCGAGAGAGGCTGAAGTGCGATCAACGTCATATAGCCGCTCGTCGGCGACCTCGATTATGGCAGTTAATGCGCGAAGGAAATTTGCAAGCTTTGGCCGTCGCCTATCCCTGACAAGGGTTGAAAAGAAGCTATCGCCTAAGCCCGCCCGTTGGGCCAATTCGGGATTGGAGATGTAAAGAGTAAGACTTGCATTATTGGCTAGTTTGTATAGCCGGTTGCACTCTTCCTCTCCATACGACCCGATTGAGATATCTCTTCTCAATTCTATTGCTTCGGATCGAAGCGCTCTGACCCTCGCAATTAGATGCAGTTGGTCAGGTTGCAAGCGGGTCGGCAGGGAGGGCTCACTCATCGCGTTCCGTTTTGCTTCCGTCAAAATGAAATTAAATCAAAGGACTCTTCTGTTGTGATCGCAGTCTTAGAGATTTTGAATGCTGCTTCTGTCGACCCCAACCCGCTCCTGCTTGAATAGAAATCCATAGAGATACGAACTGATCTCCTAAGGAGTGTCGCCAGTGCCAACATCCACTGCTGCACTTTACTACAATTTATGCGGGAAATCGGGGATGCTCCAATAGAAACAAGGTCGTCTCCCCCAGTTATTCAACAGCCGAAAGTGGCGGCCCTATTCGGCGGCCACCACCCTCCCGGACGACGCCCGCGCCTCGACGTCCGTAAACGGGCGTTCCGGATGCATCAAGAAGGCGGAAACGCCGCCAAGCAGCAGCAGTCCCATCGACATCAGGAACGGCAGGTACCAGTTGCCGGTCGCATCGATCACAAAGCCCGCAACCAGCGGCGAAACAATCGCGGCGAAGGCCGAGCCGGTGTTCATCAGCCCCGACGCTGTACCCGAATATTTCGGGGCAATGTCCATCGGGATCGACCACATCGGGCCGATCACCAACTCGGCACAGAAGAAGCCGGCCGACAGGCACAGCGCGACGATCGTGATGTCGTGCACGAACAGGATCGGGAACAGCGAGAGCAGCGCCCCCGCAAACCCTGTCACGGTGACGCTGAGCCGCGCGAAGCGAACATTGCCGGTGCGATCGAGGATCTTGTCCGAGATCACGCCGCCGACGCTGTCGCCGATCACGCCTGCGAAGAAGACGCCGGAAGCGAAGAGCGCCGAGTTCTTGATGTCGAGATTGTAGTTGTTCTTGAAGAACAACGGCAGCCAGTTGAGATAGAGCCACAGGCACCAGCCGTAACAGAAATAGGTGAGCGTCACCGGCCACATCCGGCCCAACAACGGACCCCAGGGCACGCGCGGCCGCTCGCCGGTCGCGCGCGGCGGCAATGCGGCGAGTTCGGCTTCCGTAATGGAGGCGTGGTCTTTCGGCTCGTTGCGGAAGTACCAGACCCAGATCACGCCCCAGACGAGGCTGACGAGACCGAGCACGACGAATGCACCGCGCCAGGTCAGCCACAGGATCAGCAGCGCGACCACCGGCGGCGTCACGGCATTGCCGAGCCGGGCAAAGGAATGCGTTAACCCTTGCGCAAACCCACGGCGATTGGCCGGCGTCCAGTATTGCATCGCGCGCGTCGCGGTCGGAAACGTCGCGCCCTCGCCAAAGCCGAGCGCGAAGCGTGCGACGAACAAAGCGGTAAGGCCGTTGACGAAGCCGGTCGAGATGGTGGCAACCGCCCAGATCATGCCGCACCAGAACAGCGTCTTGCGCGGCCCGAAGCGATCACCGACCCAGCCGCCGATCACCTGGAAGAGCAGGTAGGGATAGGCAAAGGCTGAGAAGACCAAGCCAAGCTGGGTGTTCGAAAGAGCGAGCTCCTTCTGGATTTCACTCGCGGCCGTGCCGATGTTCACCCGGTCGACATAGGTGATGAAATACATCGCGCAGAGCATCGCCAGCACGACCTGCGTGGCCTTGAACCTGATACCCATCTCCACCCTCCTGATCGCTTTTTATGATTGCCGCCCGCGTGTCCCGCGCGAGCCTTAACTGCCGACGACTTTGAGATGCGGCGATGCATTGCCCTGCGGGCGCTGCTCCAGCAGCTTCATCGCGACATCGACGCCGCCGGAGCGGTGCGGCACGCCGGCAACCGACAGGCCCATCTCCACACCGGTCAGCGCACCGAGCAGCGTCAGCGCGTTGCATTCGCCGAGATGGCCGATACGGAACACCTTTCCAGCAACCTTCGACAGGCCCGAGCCCAGCGACATGTTGTAGTTTTCGAGCACGATCTTGCGGAACTGATCGGCGTCATGACCGGGCGGCATCAGCACCGCAGTTAGCACCGGCGAGAATTCCGACGGCTCCTGGCAGAGCACTTCGAGGCCCCAATGATTGACGGCGGCACGCGTTGCGGCAGCGAGCCGCTGATGCCGGGCGAACACGTTGTCGAGCCCCTCTTCGAGCAGCATCGCGATCGCCTCGCGCAGGCCGTAAAGCAGATTGGTCGCCGGCGTGTACGGGAAGAAGCCGTTGGCGTTTGGCTTGAGCATCTCCTCCCAGTCGAAATAGGAGCGCGGCATCTTGTTGGTCTTCGCCGCCCCGCGCGCCTTCTCCGAGATTGCATTGAAGCCGAGGCCGGGCGGCAGCATGAATCCCTTTTGCGAGCAGCTGACGCTGACATCGACCCTCCACTCATCGTGGCGATAATCGACCGAGCCGAGCGAGGAGATGGTGTCGACCATCAGCAGCACGGGATGGCCCGAGCGGTCGATCGCGGCGCGGATCTCTGCGATGCGGCTGGTCGCGCCGGTCGAGGTCTCGTTGTGGACGACCATCACGGCCTTGATCGCGTGCGCCTTGTCCTCGATGAGCCTGGCCTCGATCACGGCCGGGTCGGCGCCACGGCGCCAGTCGCCCTGCACGAAATCAACCTCGATACCGAAGCGGCCCGCCATCTGGCGCCATAGCGTGGCGAAATGGCCGGTCTCGACCATCAGCACCTTGTCGCCCGGCGACAGCGTGTTGACGATCGCCGCCTCCCAGGCCCCCGTCCCTGAGGACGGGAAGATGATGACCGGCCCCTTGGTCTGGAAAATCCTTTGGCTGCCTTCGAGTACGGTGCGGCCGAGTTCGCCGAACTCGGCGCTCCGGTGGTCGATCACCGGCATATCCATGGCGCGCAGGACGCGCTCGGGGACCGGGCTCGGGCCCGGAATCTGAAGGAAATGGCGTCCCTGATGCATGAAAACCTCCCTGGCAACGGATCTTGGCCGGCTGCGGGAGCTATTTTGCATTCATTTTTTGTACTTTCAATCAAAATTTGGTATTCGATTGTGGACGTCGACGCGATTACGCGAGCAAACTACTGTGCTGCAAATGAAATCCACGATTCCCGACACCGGCGTTCCGATCACCCCTTCCACCGCAAATGGCGGCGACCGTGAGGCAGCCTCACTCCATGGCGAGATCCTGCTGCGGCTGCGCGACTATGTCGTGGAAGGCAACATTCCTGACGGCGCACGGGTTCCTGAACGGCAACTCTGCGAGATGTTCGGCATCTCCCGCACGCCCCTTCGCGAGGCGCTGAAGGTGCTCGCAGCCGAAGGCCTGATCGAGCTCCTGCCCAACCGCGGCGCCCGCGTCCGCCAACTCAGCCAGCGCGACCTGGAAGAGCTATTCGACGTCATGGCCGGCCTCGAAAGCTTGGCCGGCCGCCTCGCCTGCGAGGCCATCACGGACGAGGAAATCGCAGCGATCGAGCAGATGCACTACGAGATGTACGGCCATTACCTGCATCGCGACATGCACGGCTATTTCCAGACCAACCAGCGCATCCATGAGAGCATCGTGGCGGCCGCGCGCAACGAGACGCTGAAGACGGCCTATGCGAATTTCGCCGGGAGAATTCGCCGCGTCCGCTACTCCGCCAATTTCGCCCGCAAGCGGCAACGCTGGGCGGAGGCGATGCGCGAGCATGAGGCGATCCTCGACGCCCTGCGCCGGCGCGCCGGCAGCGAACTCAGCGATATTCTATTCCAGCACCTGCGCAACAAGCGGGTGGCGGCGATCGAACACCTGGCCGAGCCGGAAGAGGACGCGCCGGCCGCGCCCTGACGGGCAGCCGACTTGCTCATTTTGAATTCATAATATAATCGATCAGAAATAAGAATGAATACTCCTGTGAGGCCCCGCGCCTTTCGGGATCAATCCGGGACCTGGGATGACAAACGCCTCCTCGCTCGAACGGCGCCTGCGCGCGGATATGACCGGCGACGTCCTGTTCGACGGCTTCAGCCGCGGCCGCTACGCCACCGACGCCTCGTTTTACCAGATCGTGCCGTCCGGCGTGGTGGTCCCGAAGACCATGGACGAGGCCCTGCTGGCGCTGGCGATCGCCCGCGATGAGGGCGTGAAGGTCACTCCGCGTGGCGGCGGCACCTCGCAATGCGGCCAGACCGTCAATGACGGGCTCGTGGTCGATCTCTCCAAGCACCTCAACAAGATCATGTCGCTCGATGTCGAGGGCCGCACCTGCGTGGTCGAGCCCGGGATCGTGCTCGACGACCTCAACCGCCAGCTCAAAACGCACGGCCTCTGGTTCCCGGTCGACGTTTCCACGGCGTCGCGCGCCACGATCGGCGGCATGGCCGGCAACAATTCCTGCGGCGGCCGCTCGCTTCGCTACGGCACCATGCGCGACAACACGCTGTCGATGGAGGCTTCGCTCGCCGATGGCACGCTGAGCCGTTTCGGCGAGGTCTCGCGCGACCTCTCGGACGCCAACGCTGGCGACAGCATGCGCGCGCTGTTCCGCGACATGCTCGATCTCGGTGCGCGCGAGGCCGACGAGATCGCCGCGCGCTTCCCCAAGGTGCAGCGCCGCGTCGGCGGCTACAATCTCGATGCGCTCACCCCGCGCAATGCCCGCAACAACATGGCGCATCTCCTGGTCGGCTCCGAAGGCACCCTCGCCTTCACCACCAAGGTCGAGCTGAAGCTGTGGCCCGTCATCCGCAACAAGGCGCTCGGTGTCTGTCATTTCGGCAGCTTCTACGAGGCGATGGATGCGGCCCAGCATCTCGTCAAGCTGAAGCCGATCGCAGTCGAGCTCGTCGACCGCACCATGCTCGCGCTCGGCCGCGACATCGCGATGTTCAAGCCGATCATCTCCGCCGCCATCAAGGGCGATCCCGACGCCGTGCTCGTCGTTGAGTTCGCGGAGGAAGACCAGGCGGATAATCTCGCGCGCCTCAAGCAGCTCGGCGAGTTGATGGGCGATCTCGGCTTTGGCTGGACCAACGACACACGCAAATGGGGCGGTGTCGTCGAAATCACCGAGCCCGCACTGCAGAGCGGCATCGCCGATTTCCGCGCCGCCGGCCTCAACGTCATGATGTCGATGAAGCAGGAGGGCAAGCCGGTCTCCTTCGTCGAGGACTGCGCCGTGCCGCTGCCGCATCTCGCCGACTACACTCAGCGCCTCAACGAGGTGTTTGCGAAACACGGCACCAGCGGCACGATGTATGCGCACGCCTCCGAGGGCTGCCTGCATGTGCGCCCCGTGCTGAACCTCAAACTCGAGAAAGACGTCAAGGCGATGCGCGCCATCGCCGAGGAAGCCTTCGCGCTTGTGCGCGAATACAAAGGCTCGCATTCCGGCGAGCATGGCGACGGCCTCGTTCGTTCCGAATTTCACAAGACCATGTTCGGCGAGCGTCTCGTCGCCGATTTCCGCGAGGTGAAGCATCGCTTCGATCCCGACGGCGTGCTCAATCCCGGCAAGATCGTCGACGCGCCCAGGATGGACGACCGCTCGCTGTTCCGCTTCAAGCCCGACTATCGCGTCGCCGACCTCAAGACCAAGCTCGACTGGTCCGCCTATCCCGGCGCCGGCGGCGGCTTCCAGGGCGCGGTCGAGATGTGCAACAACAACGGCGCCTGCCGCAAGCTCGAGGGCGGCGTGATGTGCCCATCCTATCGCGCCACGCGCGACGAGCAGGACGTCACGCGCGGTCGAGCCAACACGCTGCGACTCGCGATCTCCGGTCAGCTTGGCCCCGATGCACTGTCGTCTGACGAAATGATGGAGACGTTGAAGCTCTGTGTCTCCTGCAAGGCCTGCCGCCACGAATGCCCGACCGGCGTCGATATGGCCAAGATGAAGATCGAAGTGCTCGCGGCACGCGCCGCCTCGCACGGCCTGACCTTGCGCGATCGCCTGGTCGGCTACCTCCCGCGCTATGCCGGCCTCGCCTCGCACTTCGCCCCGATCGCGAATTTGCGCAATCGCAGCCCCCTGCTGCGAAAGCTGTTCGAGCGCTTTGCCGGCATCAGCGCACGCCGCGCCCTGCCCGCTTTCCGCAGCGATGTGTTCGTGCCGCCGGCCGGAACAGTCGGACTCGAGACCGGACGCGAAGTCGTGCTGTTCGCCGACACCTTCAATCGCATCTACGAACGCGAAAATCTCGAAGCCGCACTGCGCGTGCTCGCAGCGGGCGGCTACCGCGTGCACATGCCGAAACCCGCAAGCGGCAGCCGCCCGCTCTGCTGCGGCCGCACGTTCCTGTCAGCCGGCCTCGTCGACCAAGCCCGGTCGGAGCTCGACCGTCTCGTCGCCGCCTTCGCGCCGTTCGCAGCGCGCGGCGTGCCCATCATCGGCCTCGAGCCGAGCTGCCTGCTGACCCTGCGCGACGAGCTCGCCTCGCTGCGCAAGGACAATGACGCCAAGGCCGTCGGCGCCCATGCGCTCACCTTCGAGGAATTTCTGGTTCGCGAGGCCGAAGCCGGCCGCCTGCAACTCCCGCTCGGCACCGTCGCCGAGAAGGCCGTCGTGCACGGCCATTGCCATCAAAAGTCCTTCGGCGCCTTCAAGCCGGTCGAGCAGGTGCTGCGGCTTGTTCCCGGCCTCAAGGTTGAGACCATCGAATCCAGCTGCTGCGGCATGGCTGGCGCGTTCGGCTACGGCGCGGACACTTATGACGCCTCGATCAAGATGGCCGAGCTGTCGCTGCTGCCCGCTGTACGCCGCGCCGACCAGACCACGCTGGTCGTCGCCGACGGCACCTCCTGCCGCCATCAGATCCACGACGGTACGCAGCGCGAGGCGCTTCACGTCGCCCGCGTGCTGGCGATGAGCCTCGATCGCACTGAGACCAATTCCACTTCAACGACTGCAAAGGAAATAAGCCATGGCTGACCTCACGCTCGACACCGCCCGAAAGATCCTCGACGCCGCCTTCGCAAAGTCCACCGAGCTAAAGCTGAAGCCGCTGGTCGTCACCATCCTCGACGCGCGCGGCGTGCTCAAGATCGCCGCCGCGCAGGACGGCACCAGCCTGATGCGCGCCGACATCGCACACGGCAAGGCCTATGGCGCGCTTGCAATGGGCATGGGCTCGCGCGCGCTGTATCAGCGGGCACAGGAGCAGGCCTATTTCATCGACGCCGTGAACACGATCGCCAAGGGCGCGCTGGTGCCGGTCCCCGGCGGCGTGCTGATCATGGACGGCACGACACTTCTCGGTGCGGTCGGCGTCTCCGGCGATACGTCGGACAATGACGAAGCCTGTGCGGTGGCGGGCATCCAGGCGGCCGGGCTGAAGGCGAATGCGGGGTAGCTCGTCTTCCGGGACGCATCACCTGGCACGCGCCGACGAACGACGCGGGCGAGAAACTCGATTCTGCCTTGATACACCTGTTTTGCCCGACGGAGCAAGCAATTTTCGGTAAGACCGAAAAACATGAAGGCGTTTCAACCCCATGTCTACTGTGCATGGGGTTGTTTTCGCTTCTTCGGCTCGGGTCTATCACCTCCCCGTCCAGACCGGCTTCCTCTTCTCGCCGAATGCCTTCAGCCCCTCCTTCGCATCCTCGGTCATCGCCAGCAATGCGATCTGGCTTTCGGTGTAGGCGATGCTCTCGTCGAACGACATAGAGGCAATCGCGCGCATCGCGTATTTGCCGCGCCGAATTGCAGTTGGCGACTTGTCGACGATGCGGCCGATCAGCCAGTCGACCTTGGCATCGAGCTCGGCTGTGGGCACGACGTAGTTGAGCAGGCCCGCGTCCTTCGCAGTCTTCGCGTCGAAGGGCTCGCCGGTCAGCGCCCATTCATTGACGAGACGCCGCGGCGCGACCTCCTGCAGCAGGCTCAACACCTGCATCGGAAACACGCCGACCTTCACCTCGGGCAGGCCGAAGATGACGTGATCGGCGGCGAGAGCCATGTCGGTCATGCACAACAAGCCCATGCCGCCGGCCATGCAGACGCCACCGACCCGCGCGATCGCAGGCTTGGTCGCGTTCTGCGACAGGCGCAGCAAATCGGCGTAGTCGACGTTCGGCCTGGAGTGATCCATCGCGAAGGCGGCGCCGGAATTCTGCAAATCGGCGCCGGCGCAAAACGCCTTGTCGCCAGCACCGGTCAATACGATGACGCGGACATCCTTGTCGTCATGCGCGTCGCGATAGCCGCGCGTGATGCCGGCGATCACGTCGCCGTTGAGCGCGTTGCGCTTCTCCGGCCGATTAATGGTGATCCAGAACGCCTGTCCGCGCTTCTCGGTGATGACGCCTGTGGTGTCGCTCATGACGCAGCTTCCTTGCTCCCGGTTTGCAGCCATTTGCGGCAGCTCGGGCTGATGGTGCAAGGGCAATCTGCCGCGAGGGGCCGCTTTAGCGCCTCGACACAAATTCGCGTTCAATAAAGGCGCGAGCGCAGCTCAGGCCGCGGTCGCTTTGCGGATCCAGACCTTGTTGTCGTGGAACGCGGCGCCGCCAATGGGGGCGATCGTATCGGCGCCGGTCAGCATATTGATGCCGCGACCACCAATATGATTCTTGTTCGGATGAACGGACTCCGCAATCAGCACGCCGCGACGCACGCCTTCGAACAGCGCCGCAATCAGCGTGGTCTCGCCGCGCGTGTTGCCGAGCGTCACGGAGTCGCCGTCGGCGATGTCGAGCGCGGCGGCATCCAGCGGGTGGATCATCACGCTCGCTCTGCCCTCGCGCGCCTGCGAGGACGGCGTCTCGTTGAAAGTGGTGTTGAGGAAACTGCGCGACGGGCTGGTCGCGAGACGGAACGGATGAGCCTGATCGGTATGCTCGATCACCGCCCAATGGTCCGGCAGCGACGGCATCTTGTCGAAATCGCCCATGGTCTGGCCGAACGGCGGATGCGCCCAGTCGGCCTTGAAATGAAACCTCTTGTCGGCATGCGCGAAGCCATCGAGATAATGCGACGTGCGGAAGTCCGGCTGCAGGTCGCGCCAGAGATCAGCCTCGAGGCCGGCGATATCGCCATGGTTGCTGAGCTTCAGCGTCGTGTCGATCAATTCGCGCGGCGTCATCTCGAAGCCCGGATGCTTCGCGCCAAGCCGCGGCGCCAGCGCCTGCAACACCCGGTGATTGGAGCGGCATTCGTCGGGCGGATCGATCAGCTTGGGGCCGACCGAGATATGCTGATGGCCGCCGCCGTAATAGAGATCGTCATGCTCCATGAACATGGTGGCAGGAAGCACGATGTCGGCCATCTGCGCCGTCTCGGTCATGAACTGCTCATGCACTGCGACGAACAGATCCTCGCGCGCAAAGCCCTGACGCACCAGCGCCTGCTCCGGCGCGACCGTCATCGGGTTGGTGTTCTGGATCAGCATCGCCTTGACCGGGCCCTTGCCGAGCAGGGCCTCGGCATCGCCGGTGAGGATGCGGCCGATCTGCGACTGGTCGAGCGCGCGGACCGTCTTGTCGATCGCGTCATGGCCTTCGATGACTGCTTCGTTGAAACGCCACAGCGCGTAATTATTGAAGAAGGCTCCGCCGCCTTCATATTGCCAGGCGCCGGTCACCGCGGGAATGCAGTTCGCGGCATGCATCTGCGTCGCGCCGTTGCGTGAACGCGTGAAGCCGTAGCCGAGGCGGAAGAAGGTCCGCTTGGTCTCGCCGACCGCCTTCGCAAAGGCCTCGATGTCCGCCACCGGCACGCCGCAAATCGCCGACGCCCATTCCGGCGTGCGCGACTTCAGATGCGCCTCGAGCTCCGCAGGGCAGTCCGTGTACTTGTCCATATAGGCACGATCAGCATAGTCGTCGCGGAACAGTACATGCATAACGCCGCAGGCAAATGCGCCGTCGGTGCCGGGACGCAGCAGGATCTTGATATCCGCCTGCTTCATCGTCTCGTTGTCGTATATGTCGACAGCCGCAATCTTCGCGCCGCGCTCCTTCCGCGCACGCGCAGCATGCGTCATTACGTTGACCTGCGTGTTGACGGGGTTGGTGCCCCAGATCACGACGAGGTCGGAAAGCGCCATCTCGCGCGGATCGACGCCGGCGATCTTGCCGGTGCCGACGGCAAAGCCGATACGCCCGACATTGGCGCAGATGGTCTGGTAGAATCGCGAATACTTCTTCACATGCGTGAGACGGTTGAGGCCGTCGCGCATCACCAGGCCCATCGTGCCGGCGTAGTAGTAAGGCCAGATCGACTCCGCGCCGAACTCCCGTTCGGCCTGGTTGAAGCGCTCGGCGATCTCGTCCAACGCTTCGTCCCAGGAAATCCGCGCAAACTGCCCGGAACCCTTCGGCCCGATCCGGCGCATCGGGAACGTCACGCGCTCCGGATGATGGATGCGCTCGGCATAGCGTGCGACCTTGGCGCAGACCACACCGGCCGTATAGGTCTGCTTCTTTGAGCCGCGAACCCGGCCGATGCTGCGGCCTTCAACCACCTCGATATCGAGCGCACAGGCCGACGGGCAATCATGCGGACAGGTGGAGTGGCGGATCTCGATCTTGGCGTGCTGGTTCATGACCAATTTCGTAACATCAAAATAAGGGGCAGCCGAGGGCATTTATCTGGCAATGCCCATGCAAAATGCTCAAGCCATGCGCGCGGAATGTTCCTCCCGCGACCGCGAAATGCCCTGCAGCCACACCGGAAATGGTCCGATATTCCTGCCGGAATCGACTTTGTGAGGCGTCGACAGTCTGCGCCCGCCGCCGCTAGAGTGCCGGCCAACAAAAACGAGTTCAGGGAGGTGGGCGTGATGGCCCGACAAATCGTGCTGGCGCTGGCCGCCGGCCTGCTCGCCGCATTCTCGGCAAACCCGTCCCCGGCGCAGGATTATCCAGCGCACGCGGTCCGCATCGTCGTGCCGTTCGGCGCGGGCGGGCCGGCCGACGTCGCGGCCCGGTTGATCGGTCAAGCGCTCCAGGAACGCTTCGGCCAGCCCTTCGTGGTCGAGAATCGCACCGGAGCAGGTGGCGTGATCGGCACAGTCGAAGCGGCGAAGTCACCAGCCGACGGCTACACGCTGCTGATGATGTCCAACACGCAGACGGCGAATGAATCGCTGCTGACGGCGGAGCAACGCAAATACGATCTGATGCGCGACCTCGCGCCGATCGCGCCGGTGAACTATTCTGACCTCGTCATCGTGGTGAACCCGCAAGTCCCCGCGAAGACGCTTGCCGAGTTCATCGCGCTCGCCAAAGCGCAGCCGGGCAAGTTGAATTACGCGTCCTCTGGCCAGGGCACGCCATACCACATGGCTGGCGAGTTGTTCAAAGCGATGGCCGGCATCGACGTCGTTCATGTCCCCTATCGCAATAGCGGCGAAGCCCGCAGCGGCGTGATCGGCGGGCAGGTGCAGATGATGATCGACGCGGTGCCGGCGATGGCGCCCAACATCGGCGAGAACCAGGTCCGCGCGCTCGCAACCAGCGGCAAGCAGCGCTCCGCCGTGCTGCCCAATGTGCCGACGGCTGGCGAGGCCGGCGTTCCCGGCTACGAGGCGACAATCTGGCTCGGCCTGATGGCGCCTGCGGGCACGCCAAAGCCGGTCATCGACAAGCTCAATGCGGCCGTGACCGCGATGGTGAAGCGCCCCGACATCGTCAAGCTCTGGACCGAACAAGGTGCCGTGCCCATGTCGATGTCGCCCGAGGAGTTTGAAAAATTCCTGCGCGGCGACATCACGAAATGGGCCGACGTCGTCAAGAAATTCAGCAAGTCCTGAGGCCAGGGGTCATGCCCGCCATTCAATTCTTGCTCAACGGCACGACGGTGGCGGTGGATAGCGATCCCGATCACACGCTGCTTGATGTTCTACGCAGTCGGTTCGGCATCACCAGTCCACATTTTGGTTGCGGGGCCGCGGAATGCGGCGCTTGTCGCGTGATGGTTGACGACCACGCGATGGCGTCCTGCGAAATGCCGATGTGGTCTGTGGCCAACAAGACCGTCGTGACGCTGGAGGGCCTCGGGACGGCCGAGCAGCCGCATCCGCTGCAGCGCGCCTTCGTCTCCGAACAGGCGATGCAATGCGGCTATTGCGTCTCCGGGATCCTCGTCAGCGCCGCAGCATTGCTGAAGAGCAATCCGTCGCCGACCGAGGCGGAGGTCAAAGCTGCGCTCGATCGCAATCTGTGCCGCTGCGGATCACACAATCGCATGGTCCGCGCCGTTCTGCGGGCCGCATCGGAGATGGCGACGTCATGAGCGCTTCGCCCCCTGCCCCGAAGCTGCCTGCTAGCCTGGTCGCCAACCCAAGACTCTCGTCCTGGGTGAGGTTTACCGGCGAAGGCCGCGTGGCGATCTCGCCCGGCAAGGTCGAAATCGGCCAGGGCATCGTGACGGCGCTGGCGCAGATCGCGGCGGACGAGCTCGACGTTGAGATCAGCCGTATCGAGATGATCCGCGCCTCGACCGCGACCAGCCCGAACGAGGGCGTTACCTCCGGCAGCCTGTCGATCCAGCAATCCGGCCGCGCGCTGCGCCACGTCTGCGCCGAGGTGCGCCAGCGCTTCCTTGCGGCGGCATCGGAACGTCTCGGCGTCGATGCAGCACTACTCAGTGTCGATGACGGCACAATCTCCGGCCCTGGCAATGTCAGGACCAGCTATTGGGAGCTGTCGGGTGATGTCTCGCTCGATCACGATGCCGTGGCAGGCACGATGGCGAAGTCTGCCATCGCACGCAGCGTGGCCGGACATTCAGTGCAGCGCGTCGACATTCCAGACAAAGTGTTCGCGCGGCCGCGCTTCATCCATGATCACGCGCTGTCGGGATTGCTGCACGGCCGCGTGCTGCGGCCTGACGTCTCGGGCGCCAGGCTGATAGCGCTCGACGAAGGGGCCGTGCGCGCCGTTTCCGGGCTGGTCGCGATCGTCCGCGATGGCAGCTTTGCGGGCATTGTCACGGAGAGCGAGGTTGCCGCCGAAGCCGCACTGAAAGCCTTGCACAAGGGCGCAACATGGTCAGCCGGCGAGCCACTGCCAGACGAAGGCGATCTGGCCGGCTTCCTGAAGAGCCAGCCGGTCGAGACCACCGTCATCGACACCAAGACAACCGCGACGCCGGAGCAAGCTACGCGTACTCTGCGCCAGCAATACACCCGTCCCTACATCGCGCATGCCTCGATCGCACCGTCCTGCGCGATGGCGCGATGGGACGGCGACCACGTTCATGTCTGGACGCACAGTCAGGGCGTCTACCTGCTGCGCGCCGATCTCGCGATCGCGCTCAAACTGCCGGTCGACAACATTGTCGTCGAGCATATGGAGGGCGCGGGCTGCTACGGGCACAATGCCGCCGATGACGTCGCCCTCGATGCCGTGCTTCTGGCGAAGGCCACCGGCGGCCGCCCAGTGCGAGTGCAATGGTCACGCCACGACGAGATGTCGCACGCGCCGTTTGGCGCCGCGATGGCGATCGAGATCGAAGCTGAGCTCGACGCCAACAACGAGATCGTCGGCTGGCGCCATGCGATTTGGAGCAACGGACACGCCGCGCGGCCGGGACGTGCAACACAACCCGCACTGCTGGCGGCCAGCGAGATCGCAAATCCCTACCCGCGCATGATCTCGACGAACCCACCGGCCGCCAATGGCGGCGGCGGCGACCGCAACTCCGTCCCGCTCTACGACTTCCCGGCCTGGACGATCACGAGCCATCGCTTGCTGACCATGCCGGTGCGCACATCGGCACTTCGGACCCTCGGCGCACAGGGCAATGTGTTCGCAATCGAATCCCTGCTCGACGAAATCGCTATGCTGCGCGGCGAAGATCCGATCGCGTTCCGCTTGCGCCACCTACGCGACGAGCGCGCGAAGGACGTCATCCGGACCGCAGCGCGTCGCGCAGGATGGAAGCCGCAGAAGCGGGTCGGCATCGGCCATGGCCTCGGCTTCGCCCGCTACAAGAACACCGGCGCTTACTGCGCCGCCATTGCGGAGATCGAAGGAACCGACGATATCCGCGTGAAGCGCCTGACGCTCGCGGCCGACGTCGGCGAAGCCATCAATCCGGACGGCGTTATCAACCAGATCGAGGGCGGCGCGATCCAGGCAACGAGCTGGGTGCTGAAGGAGCGCGTCCGCTTCGACCACACCCACATCACCTCGACGTCCTGGACGGACTATCCGATCCTGACCTTCAGTGAGGTGCCGGCGGTGGATGTCGAGGTCATCCAGCGACCGGAGATCGAGCCGGTCGGCGCCGGCGAGGCCGCGCACGGCCCGGTAACAGCAGCCATCGCCAACGCTGTCCATGATTGCCTCGGCGTGCGCATACGCGACCTGCCGATTGCACGCGACAAGATCATCGCAGCCATGGAGCTTGCATCGTGACGACAGTGAACATTTTGAGCGGCGGCGCGGCACAAGGCCTGGTGCGCGGCCTCACCGAGGCCTTCAAGGCCCAGACCGGCTTCGGCATCGACGGCGAATTCGGCGCGGTCGGTGTGATGGCGGACAAGCTGCGCGCAAACACACCGGCCGACCTCGTGATCCTGACGCAGGCGCTGCTCGCCAAGCTCGCCGCGGAGAAGCTGGTCGTTTCCTCGTCAATCGCGGACGTCGGCCGCGTGGAAACCGCCCTCGCCGTCCGCAGCCGTGATCCCAAGGTGTCGGTGAAGACCGAAGCCGATCTGCGCGAGATCCTGCGCTCCGCGGACGCTATCTATGTCCCCGATACCAAGGCCTCGACCGCGGGCCAGCATGTCGCAAAAGTACTGGACCACCTTGGCATCGCCTACGAAGTCACATCGCGCCTGAAGATCTATCCGAACGGCGCAACGGCGATGCGCGAACTGGCGGCGTCCACCGCGACACGGCCGATCGGATGCACGCAGGCCACCGAAATCATCGCCACCGACGGCATCACGCTATCGGGCTCGCTGCCGCCGGGATCCGAGTTGGTGACGATGTACACGGCCGGGATCGCCGCGCGGGCGGCCCATCCAAAGGAAGCGGCGGCACTGATCGCGCTGCTGACGAGCGCAGATCACAGGGACCTGCGCCAGCGCATGGGCTTTGCCAGCTGATGCGAACCTCACTTGCGCAGCTGGGTAAGACCGGTCGGCGGACCGTCGACGCCGGTCCAGCCGCCATCGACGAACAGCGTGCTGCCGCTGACATAGCTCGCGGCATCCGAGGCCAGATAGGCAACCGCCGTCGCAACCTCGTCGGCGCTGCTCCAGCGATTGAACACGGTGTGCCCGGCGTAGAGATTGAAGATATCGGGACGTTGCTTGAACGGGCTGGTCAAGGCCGTCTCGACGATGCTCGGCGCGATCGCGTTGACGCGGACGCCGGCATGACCGACCTCGGAGGCAAAGCCCTTCACGAGGAGGCCGATTGCCGCCTTGGTCGAGCCGTAGACACCAAGTCCCGGCTCGATCGTCACCGCGCGCACCGACGAGCAGGCGATGATGCTGCCGCCCTTCTGTGCGACCATGATCCGGCCGAAGGCCTGGAAGAACCAGACCGTGCCCTTGACGTTGAGGTTCAGGACGCGGTCGAGGTCCTCCTCGGTGTAGTCGAGGATCGTCTTGCGGATGTTGAGCCCGGGCGTCGTCACGGCAATGTCGAGCCGCGGGAATTTCTGCATCACGGTCTTGGCGAGCGCATTGACGTCCGCAGCGCTCGCAGCATCGCATGCAGCCGCTTCGGCCCAGCCGCCCTTGTCGCGAATGCCTGCGGCCGTCGTGTCTGCAGCGTCAAGCGCGCGATCGGCGCAAACGACTCGGGCACCGAGTCCGGCCAGCGCCTCGGCGGACGATTTGCCGATGCCCGATGCGGCGCCGAGCACGACGGCGGTCTTGCCGGTGAGATCGAAGAGCTTGCGATAGTCAGTCACGGTCACATCCTTCTTATGCTGCAGCCCGGTCGCGCCGCGCGCTCCAAACAGCCGGGCCACGAGAGAGGTTCGGTACTGGTTCGTACACCCGGCAGCCGCGCCATCAATCCAAAAACGGCATCGATCGATACTCGCTTGAACTTGGACTCCCCACTCCGCGCGCCCTTAGGAAGGCCAACGGGGAAATGGATTCAAGGAGGGGCGCTTGAGCGCGGATATATCCGGCAGTGTCGCGAGCAAAATCTCGCGCCCGACTTTCGGTTCGAGAACCGTCGATGCTTGCTGCAACGCAGCGAAGCCCACCCCCTCCGAATCTCCTAGTTGATCCCGGTGCAGGTCGCTTCGTATACTAATATATCAATTTGCAGAGCACGCATGCCCGCCCGCTCGACGAAGAAAACTGAGGCCCCGGCCTCAGCCGTGACTGGCCCTCGCCGCGGTAAGCCACCGCAGCGGGCGACCGCTTCGTCGCGCATCTATAGCGAGCTGCGTAGCGAATTGGTGACGATGCAGCGGCGCCCCGGCGAAGTGATCTCGGAGGCCGAGATCGCGCTCACCTATGGCGTCAGCCGGACGCCGGTGCGCGAGGCGATCCTCAAGCTCGCCGACGAGGGACTGCTCGACGTTTTCCCGCAATCGGGAATCTTCGTGTCGCGCATCCCGCTCGCCGCGCTGCCCGAAGCCATCATCATCCGCAAGGCGCTGGAAGAGACCACAGCGCGGCTCGCGGCCGAACGCGCGACGACAAGCCAGATCCTGCAATTGCGGTCGATCGTGGAGCGCCAGCGCGAAGCAGATGAAGCCGACGATCGCGTTGCGTTTCACCAGGCCGACGAGCTGTTCCACGCCACTATCGCCGAAGTCGCCGGACATCCCGGGATCTGGACGTTGATCCTGCAAGTGAAGATGCACGTCGATCGCTATCGCCAACTGACGCTGCCGGTCTCCGGTCGTATGGCGCAGGTTATTGCCGAGCATGAACCGATCCTCGCGGCGATCGAGGCGCACGATCCGCAACGTGCAGGGATTGCGATGGAGCGGCATCTCGACCGGCTGCTCCGCGACATCTCGGAGACGCAACACACTAATCCGGAGTTTTTCGCCAGCACGGAATGACCGGATGTCCGGTCGATAACGACACACACCTAAGAAGTAATGAGGGAGGACGACCATGCTACGCCGTGATTTCATCAAATTGAGTGCCGGACTGGGAGCTGCAACGCTTGCTCCGATCTCGTCGGGCCGCGCCCAGACCAAGGCCGTGTTCAAGGCCGCCGACGTGCAGCCGGTCGGCTACCCGACGGTCGCCGCCGTCGAGAGCATGGGCAAGAAGCTCGCTGAGGCGACCCAGGGCCGCCTCTCGATCCAGACGTATCCCTCCGCGCAACTTGGCGCCGAGAAGGAAACGATCGAGCAGACCCAGATCGGCGCGATCCAGATGCTGCGCGTCAGCGCCGGCGCGGTCGGACCGATCGTCGACGACATCAACGTCGTCAACATGCCGTTCCTGTTCAAGAACGTCGCGCAGTCCTGGAAGATGATGGACGGTGACGTCGGCCAGGAGCTGCTCGACAAGATCACCGCGAGCCCGAATGCCAATCTCGTCGGTCTGTGCTGGATGGATTCCGGCGCACGCAGCTTCTACAACACCAAGCACCCGATCAAGACGATTGCCGACGTTCACGGCCTGAAGCTTCGCGTGATCGGCAACCCGATCTTCATCGACATGGTCAATGCGCTCGGCGGCAACGGCATCGCGATGGGCTACGACCAGGTGTTCTCCTCGCTGCAGACCGGCGTGATCGACGGCGCCGAGAACAACCCGCCGAGCTACGTGTTCAGCAATCACTACACCGCGGCGAAATACTATTCGCTGACCGAACACCTGATCATTCCCGAGATCCTCTGCTTCTCCAAGCGGTCCTGGACCGCGCTGTCCGCAGACGACCAGGCGCTGATCAAGAAGTTCGCCCGCGAGGCCCAGCTCGAGGAGCGCGAGCTCTGGAAGAAGTACGAGACGACCGCGATGGAGAAGGCGAAGGCCGCCGGCTGCGAGATCGTCGAGATCGCCGACAAGAAGTCATTCCAGGATGCGGTCAAGCCGGTCTGGGACAAGTACGGTCCGAAGTACCAGGCGATGATCCAGCGCATCCAGGCGCTCTGAACTCGCTCAAACTGAGCCGAAGCGCAACGTTCACCCGTCGCGCTTCGGCCTCGACAATCTGAACCACTGACAGAGCAGGAAACGCGGATGGCCGCACTGTTTCGCCGAGCGATGGACTTTCTCTACCTATTGTGCGTGCTCGTCGGCTGCACGGCACTGGTCTTGATCTCCGCAGTGATCCCGTGGGCGGTGTTCACGCGCTACGTGCTCAACAGCGCGGCTTCATGGCCGGAGCCTATGGCGGTGCTGCTGACGATCGTGCTGACCTTCATCGGTGCTGCCGCCGGCTACCGACTGAACCTGCATATGAGCGTCAACTATTTCGCCAAGAAGCTTCCGCCGCCGCTGCAGCGGGCGACCGAGCTCCTAGTCCAGCTGCTGATGGCCCTGATCGCACTCTTCATGGTGCTCTGGGGCAAGAGCCTGGTCGAAGTCACCTGGCACAACAGCATCGCCGACTTCCCGTCGCTGTCGGTCGGCGTCACCTATCTGCCGATTCCGATCGGCGGCGTCTGTCTACTCCTGTTCGTGATCGAACGGATTTTCCTCGGTGTGCCGCCCGACCCGATCGGGAAGCATTCCGAACCAGCCCCATTCGAGTGAGCCGGGAGTTATTGCAATGGACATCTTTATCCTCCTCGGCACGATGATCGTGTGCTTCCTGATCGGCATGCCGATCGCCTATTCGCTGGCGATGGCGGCAATCGCCGGAGCGCTGTCCGTGGGCATCCCGCTGGAAGCGCTGATGCTGAAGATCTCGGACGGCGTCAGCAAGGTTGCGATGCTGACAATCCCGTTCTTCGTGCTCGCCGGTGCCATCATGGCCGAAGGCGGCATGGCGCGGCGGCTGGTTGCCTTTGCCGACGTGCTGGTCGGCCTGACGCGCCTGCGCGGCGGCCTGTCCATCGTCAACGTGCTGGCGACGACCTTCCTCAGCGGCATCTCCGGCTCGGCCGTCGCCGATACGTCGGCGATCGGCTCGGTGATGATCCCGCAGATGGAGAAGAACGGCTATCCGCGCGTATTCGCCACCAACCTCACTATCTCCTCCTCGGTGCAGGCCCTGCTGGTGCCGCCGAGCCACAATGCCGTGCTCTATTCGCTCGCCACCGGTGGCACCATCTCGATCAGCGCGCTGTTCATGGCGGGCGTTTTCCCGGGGCTGCTGATCGGCTTCTCACTGATCATGCTGTGCCTGGTGATCGCCTATCGCGAAGGTCACCCGCAGGGCCGCACCGTGCCGGCCAAGGACGCGATCAAGATCACCATCGATGCGGCCTGGGGCTTGATCACGCTGGTCATCATCCTCGGCGGCATTCTGGGCGGCATTTTCACCGCAATCGAAGCCGGCGCAGTCGCCTGCATCTGGGCGTTTTTCGTCACCATGTTCGTCTACCGCGACTACAAATGGCGCGACCTGCCGGTGCTGCTGCACCGGACGTTGCGCACGGTCGCGATGGTGATGACGCTGATCGCCTGCGCCTCCGCCGTTGGTTATATCATGGCGCTGACGCAGATGCCGGCGAAGATGACGGCGTTCTTCCTATCGATCTCCAGCAACAAATACGTCATTCTGCTGCTGCTCAACGTGCTGCTGCTGCTGCTCGGCACGCTGCTCGACATGGCGCCGTCAATCCTGATCGCCACACCGATCCTGCTGCCGGTGATGCAGAACTTCGGCGTCGATCCCGTGCACTTCGGCATGATCATGCTGCTCAACCTCGGTATTGGCCTGTGCCATCCGCCGGTCGGTGCGATCCTGTTCGTCGGCTGCGCCGTTGGCAAGGTCTCGCTCGAAGAGGTCATGCGCAAGATCTGGCCGTTCTACGGTGTCATGCTGTTCGTGCTGATGCTGGTCACCTACCTGCCGGAGATCTCGCTCTGGCTGCCGCGTCACATCCTGCACTGACGCAAAGCGCGCCGGCTGACATGGCCGGCGCGCTCGCCTTTGTTGAAAGCTAGGCCAGAGAATTACTCGCCGTCGAGGCCGCTCTCGGCGAGTTCGCGCAGCGCATCTGTGTCGAGTACGACGATGGCGCCATGCTCGAGGCGCACCCAGCTACGGCCGGCCCAGGCACGCAATTGCTTGTTGATGCTCTCTCGTGTCATGCCGACCATCTCGCTGATCTCCTGCTGCGTGATCGCGAGGGTGCCACTGCCGGAATCGAGCTTGCGCTCCTCCGTGAGGCCGAGCAGCGCGCTCGCCAGTCGACCGGGAAGATTCTGCAGGATCACCTGCTCGACCTGCTGGCTGGTCCAGCGCAGCCGCGCGCAAAGCAGCTCGATGAATTTCATCGCCAGCGCCGGCTGACTTTTCACGAACGGCAGGAAGTCGCGGCGGTCGATGATGTAGAGCTCGCAATTGGTGTTAGCGGTCGCATCTGCCGATCGCGGCGCACCATCGAGCACGGCGATCTCGCCAAAGATTTCTCCAGGACCGATCAGATTGAGAATGGCGTTCCGACCGTCGGGCGAAGAAGAGGAAATCTTCACTGTTCCCGTGATCACCGCGAACAGATTGTTCCCGGGATCGCCCTTGGCGGCAATGGTCGCACCGCGCTTGACCGTGGTGTGCTTGGCGTAGCGGCACAGCTGATCAAGCGCTTCCGGATCCAGATCTGCGAAGATCGGATGCTTGCGCAGGACCGAGAGTTTATTACCCGACGACTGCCGGGGGTCGCCGGTCTTGTCCTGAGGCACGCCGGGACTCCTAAGACTGCGAGGCACTAGGGTTCCTGCGTAGTCAACGTTGCCCGGCTTTTCAACCGGAAAGCAAACACACAGTTTGAAGCAAATGCCACGAAAGCGTCGCGGTCGCGCCACGAATCGCACCCGAGGGCTGCGCGGATGCGCTTCAGACCATGCAGAGTTGCAGGAAAAGCAAATCGCAATTCAGCCCGGCCCCTGCGGCGCAGGCCGAACCAGCCAAGGATGTAACGGCGTCGGGCGTATCAAAATGCGGCTGTGATCTCAGGAACTTCAGCCTTTCGTACCCGAATCGACGCGGCGGGAGCTGGTCTGTCGGTCCGCCCAGGCCAACGCTACCGCGAATGCGACAAAGACAGCCACAACGGCCATGGTCACCAACAGCGCGCCAATCGGCATCGAACCCTCCCAAAGCTTG
Organism: Pseudomonadota bacterium; assembly: GCA_023387695.1. Classification (GTDB taxonomy): domain Bacteria; phylum Pseudomonadota; class Alphaproteobacteria; order Rhizobiales; family Xanthobacteraceae; genus Bradyrhizobium. The sequence continues at coordinate 32,398 of JAEWHT010000187.1, forward strand.
TTCCGGGCATTATCCGCGAGGCGGGTTTGCCGTCATTGATCCGGATCAAAAATCAGCGAGGGGTACTGGCAAGGCCGGGAATCAGGCCGCAGCCAAAGCCTCGACTCGCGCGGGATCGCGCAGGTTGAAGCCGCCATGGACGATCTCGATCGCCCCGTGCCTCTCCAGCTTGGTGAAGGTCCGGCTGACGGTTTCGATGGTCAGGCCGAGATAATCAGCAATGTCCTGTCGACCCATCGGGAGTGGAACCGTATCCGACGCCCCGTTGAGCAACACCAAGCGCTGGCGCCAAGCGAGCAGAAAGCTTGCAAGCTTCTCGTCAGCTGCGCGGCGCCCCAGCAGAACCATGTGGTCGCGTGCCTGGCTCAGCTCGCGAACGGCCAGCTCGTTGATCCGCTGCAGCAGATGCGGCCGCTCCTCCATGAAACGACCAAACGGTACCTTGGCGAACTGACACACGGACACCGCGCCAATCGCATCAGCCGAGAAATTGTGGCGGCCCGACATATTCATCCCCAAGAAATCGCCAGGCAAGGCAAAGCCCACGATCTGTCGGCGACCGTCAGGCAGCAACTTGTAGAGTCGCATCACCCCTTCGACGAGATTGTAGAACGAGGTCGTGATATCCTCCTCGGAAAATACCGTCTCGCCCGAACCGAAATGAACGCGTCGCCCGAGATGCTCGAACTCCCGGAGTTCGGCTGGGTCCAGCGACGCGCAAACGGCGAGGCCGCGGACCGCACAGTCGCTGCAAAAATGGCTGTTCGGCTCTATCATCGTCACGGAAGCCTTCATTCGCCGCTCCACACGCCGCCGAATCTCCGCACCTGAGTCCAACGCGCAAACTGCATTTTACTGCAACCTGCCAAAGCCGATTGACCCAGATCAAATTTGGCGGACATGCCTGCCCTGTTCCACCAGAGAGCTCGGACGTCAGACCGCCTGCACTGTCCAGCCGATCAGTTCCTTGGCGATGCGAGCAAAAGCCGCATCGAACGCAACGACTGCGGCGGCCGGCTCAACCTTGTCGAGCTTCTCACCGGTCTCGACGAGGCGTGATGCGATGACCTTGCCGGTCTTGTCGACGATCCGCGCTGACAGTCCGATTTCGACCCGGGTCTCGCCCTCCGTAACGATCCGGAAATTTCTGATGTCGATCAGGAGTTGATAGTCCGCCTGCCCTAAATCGGTCGTGCGCAAAGGGGCGTGGGCGATATCGTAATTCTCGAAACTGTCGATTAGCCGTGCCTGCACCAGCTTTGGAATGCTGTCGGCCCACATGAATTCGGCAAAGCCCGCGTTGTCTCCAACTGGCGCAAACAGCATGCGCTGCGTCTGAAGCATTGCAACGGCGGTCGGCTCGGGAATGGCCAGCGAAGCAGACAGCGTCTTTCCGGCCGGCCCGAGATTTTGCGGGGAACGGAGATCATAGGTAACCTTCTGCGCGGGCGCCCCGCCACCGGTCATCTTCTCAAGGCCTGCCAGGATGCCGTCGAGCTTGCCGGTATTTCGCGCCAGACCGTCTGAGAATGTCCTGAGATTGGCGATCGTGTCCTTGAGCGGTCCGGAATTGTCCTCGAGCACGGTATCGACGCGTCGCAGCGCGTCGCGCGCCGCTTGCGTCATGCTCTGGCCCGCGCCAGCCTCGGCGATCAAGGTCAGCGGCTCGCCGGATTTGGCGACGATCATGCCGCCCTCCAACGTCACCACCGGCACGCCGGTCAGCCCCTGGAAATCGAGCCCGACCTTGGTGTCGGTGCGCACCGGCGTGGTCGAGGCAACCGAGATGGTTGCATTGACGAAACGCGGATTGTCAGGCGCAAGGCCAAGCTGCGCCACCTCGCCGACACGGATGCCGTTGAACAGCACACCCGCGCCCACCAGCAAACCCGGCACCGGCCCCTGGAACTGCACGTGGTAGTTCGTGCGCGGCCCGACGCCGCCGCTGTTGTTCAGCCAATAGACGAAGCCGAACACCGCGACGATTGCGGCCAGCACGAAGGTGCCGATCAGCACATAGGGAGCGCGGGTTTCCATGTCTCATCTCATCTGTGGTTGCAGCATCTGCGAGCGCTTGCCGTGGAAATAGGCCCGCACCCAGGGATGCTCGGATTGGAACAATTCGCGCATGGGGCCGATCGCCACGATCTTGCCGTCGGCGAGCGCGGCGACGCGGTCGCAGACCGTGGTGAGGCTCGCAAGGTCATGGGTGACCATGAACACGGTGAGGCCCAGCGTCTTTTGCAGCGTCCGGATCAGCGCGTCGAAATCCCCGGCAGCAATGGGATCAAGGCCGGAGGTCGGCTCATCGAGAAAGAGGATCGGCGGATCGAGCGCGAGCGCGCGCGCCAGGGCCACGCGCTTGGTCATGCCGCCAGAGAGTTCTGACGGATATTTGTCACCGTCCTGGGCGCGCAGCCCGACCATCTCGAGCTTGGCGATCGCAATCTCGTCCATCAGTTCCTGCGACAACACGAGATTCTCGCGGAGCGGAAACTGCACGTTCTGCCGGACCGTCAGTGAGGAAAACAGTGCGCCCTGCTGGAACAGGATCCCCCAAGTCGCGGCGGTTCCTCGGTCATGCATCCCCCCGATCGGCTGTCCCATGACGTCAATCGAGCCGCTGCGGCGCGGTATAAGACCGATGATCGTGCGCATCAGCACCGACTTGCCCCCACCCGATGCGCCCACGAGCCCAAGGATCTCGCCACGGCGGACATCGAGCGACAGATGGTCGAGCACGGTCTGGCGGCCGAAGCCAACTACGAGATCATGAACGCGGATCGCGAATTCTGGCGGCGCCTCGGGCATCGTCACATCCCGATCGATGCGAAGAAGATGGCGAACAGGCCGTCGAGCACGATCACCAGGAAGATCGATTTCACTACCGACGTCGTCGTCTGCCGTCCCAGCGACTCAGCGCTCCCCTTCACACGAAGTCCCTCGCTACATGCGACGATCCCGATCACCAGCGCCATGAACGGAGCCTTGAGGATTCCAACCTCGAAATGGGTGACGGAGATGGCCTCATGCAGTCGCGCAATGTAGATCGCCGGCCCCATGTCACCGTAGAATTGCGCGACCAGGCCGCCGCCGTAGAGCGCCGCAAGCGATCCAATAAAGGCGAGAATCGGCAGCGCGATGACCAGGGCGGCCACGCGCGGTAAAATCAGGACATCGACGGGATCGAGCCCCATGGTCGAAAGCGCGTCGATCTCCTCACGCATCTTCATCGAACCGAGCTCGGCAGTGTAAGCGCTCCCCGAACGTCCAGCGACCATGATGGCGACAATCAGCACGCCGAGCTCACGCAGGACGAGAATGCCGACCATGTCGACAGTGTAGGATTCCGCGCCGAACCTGCGGAAATGGAAGAACCCCTGCTGGGCAATGATCGCGCCGATCAAAAAGGTGATCAGGACGACGATGGGGATTGCCTGCAGCCCGATCCGGTTGAGCTGGTAGACCAGCGATGTCAGCCGCAGCGAACGCGGTCTGCGCACAACGCCGACCACCGCCATGAACAAGGCGCCGAGCATTTGCAGAAAAATCGTGATGTCTTCGCGTGCACCGATCGTCGCCTTGCCGAGATCGTTCAACCTGAGCAGAACCGGATTGGGTGCGGCTGCCGGCGCGGGCGTATGGCGGTTGACCTGGCGTACCTCCTCCAGCAGACCGCTGAAATGATCGGCGACGCCAACGATCTCCGCCGGCCTCCCGGATGAGGCAGCCTTGCGCGACAATTTTTCCAGGACCCATGCACCGAGCGTATCGAGTGCGCTGACGCCCGACATGTCCAGGGTCACGGCTCTCGATCGGTCGACGTCCCCCCCGACCGACCGGGACAGGGTTTCAAGCGCTGCCACATTGGCCGCGATCCACGGCCCCTCGGGCCGCAGTTCAAGCGCATCACCAGACGGCGTTGCCAGCAGCAATGGTTCTGAATTCACGCGCATATCCTCATGGGGCGACCGGCCCCAACGGTTGGGTTCTAGACCTGCATAAAGCGGTCCAATTGACCTGCCTCAAACACGGGTCAGCATCCGCCCCCTTGAGGCAAATCAATGGCCTTCAGGACTGCCGGCCTAGGCTTGCGCCGATCAATGGAGACCGCCAATGTTCGACACGGGCAGCATGAGCGACGAGCTGAAGGCACTGAAGATCGACGTTACACGTCTGCTGAGCACCGCCGGCGAGAACGTGTTCGAAACGTCAAAAGAACGCACTGAGGCCCTCGCCGATCAGATCAAGGCCGCCCTCGCCGAGCTCGGTGAAACCGTCAGCGAGGAACAGGACCAGCTCCACGACCTCGTCCGGGAGCGCCCGGTCGCCTCGCTCGCGTCCGCCTTTGCGCTCGGTGTGGTCGTCGGCTTCATGCTGAGGAGACACTAGGTGAATACCGAGAATGTGGTCAAACACCTGCGTGCTCTGTGGCGCACGGACAGGATCATCGCGGATATCCGGCTGCGCCATTTGCTGGTCGGGCTAGGTCTGCGCGCATTCGCGGCACTGATCGCCGCATTCGGGCTCCTGATGCTGGAGCTGTCCGCCTATTTTGCCCTCGTCCAGATCTGGAGCGCGATCGCAGCGGCCGCGGCTCTCGGTGCAATCAATTTCGCCATTGCGGCAATCCTGTTCCTCATCGCGGGGCGCGCGCCTTCGGGCCGCGACATCGAGCTCGCCAATGAAATCCACGACACCTCAATCGAGGCTCTTCAAGTCGAGGCCCGAGCGTTCCAGGCCCAATTGACCGGCGCTGTTCATCATCCGCTCAGCACGATCGTCCCGGTGCTCGTGCCCCTGATCGCGATTGTCGTCAAAAATATGCGAAAGACGGCCCGGGAGCCTGCTGCAGAAAGATCATCCGAAGCGCGGCCATAGCCGTCGCTTCAAAGCTTGAGCCGCACGTCGCAAATGTCAGGTTCACTCGGATCCGGCTTGATCTCGAAACCAAGCTGGCGGCACATCTCGAGCATCACGGCATTTTCCTTGAGCACGTCACCGGAGATGGCCTTGAGCCCTTCCGACTTCGCATAGTCGATGATCAGCTGCATCAGGGCCCAGCCGAGCCCCCTGCCCTTGAGATCAGACCGCAGCAGGATTGCGTATTCCCCGCGCTCGTAGATCGAGTCGGAATGAAGCCGTACCACGCCTACCATTTCGTTCCTCTCGTCGAACGCGATGAAAGCCATGGCGCGCGCATAGTCGAGCTGGGTCAGGCGCGCGATGAACTCGTGGGTGAACTCTTTCATCGGCGCGAAGAAGCGCAGGCGGAGGTCATGGGGCGTGACGTGGCGCAGGAATTCATGGATGGTCGGCTCGTCCTCGGGACGCAGGGGACGCACCGAGATATGCCAGCCGTCCTTGAGCGTAAGGCGGCGCTCCCATTGTGAGGGATAGGCGCGGACCGCGAAATTGGCGGGGCCGGAGCCCGCGAATTTCCGCTGAGGCTGTCCCACCGCGATGCGCGCATCGACGGCCGTGACGCCGGTTTCGTCGGCCAGCAGCGGATTAATGTCGAGTTCACGGATTTCAGG
>JAEWHT010000190.1 GCA_023387695.1 Pseudomonadota bacterium
TCGCGGAAATAGATCTGCTGGATGGTGCCGGCGACCGGCGCAAAGCCCTTGCGCCGCGCCAGCCGCGTCTCCGACGTGACCACCCGCGCCTGCGCGACGCGCAGATCCGAGACGGCGGAATCGAGCGTGGCTTGCGTGCCCGAGCCGGTCTTGCGAAGCGCATCCGCACGGTCGAACACCTGCTGCGCATTGGCGAGCGTTGCCTTCGTCTGGTTGAGATCAGCAAGCTGCAAATCGTCATCGACCGAATAGAGGGGTTCGCCGACCTTCACGACCTCGCCTTCGCGAATATCGAGCTTCGTCACCCGCCCCGCTTCGTCCGGACTGACATAGATCATGTCGGCCTCGACCCAGCCCTGGAAACCGGGATCGCGCTTCTCCTTGCAGCCGGCAAGCGCCGTCGCGAGAGCGACTGCCAATGCCATTGAAAAAATTATTTGCGACGACCTCATGTCGTGCTCCGTTCACCAAAAATCAAATCGAGATGGACGCGCAGCATGTCCTGCGCATCGAGTGGTGCGTGCCGCGCAAACAAGCTCTGCCAGATCACCGCGATCATCGCAGGCGCGATCAGGATCTGAGGATAGCGCGCGAGATTCTTCTGGTGGATCTCACCGCGGGCAATGCCGAGCTGGATCAGCGCGCGCATGCTGGCGATCCCGCGCGAGACCACTTCGCGGTAGTAGAAGTCGGCGACCGACGGAAAGCGCGGCCCTTCAGCAACGATCAAACGAACGAGATCGCCGCGCCTGGTACCCATCACCTCTTTAATGAAGCTGCCGGCGAAGGTTTCGATGAGGTCGCGCACCGAGCCCGTCGGCGGCGGCAATGTGCTGAGCCGCGCAACCACAGGCACGATCACCGTGCGCACGAGCTCCTCGAACATTGATTCCTTGTCCTTGAAGTGCAGGTAGATCGTGCCCTTCGCGACGCCGGCGCGTTTGGCAATGTCGTCGAGCCGCGTTGCGGCGAAGCCGCGCGCAATGAACTCATCCATCGCCGCCTCGACGATGGCCGCGCGTCGCTCCGCCGCGCGCGTGGCGCGGTTCGAAGCCGGAGGCGCTCCCTCGCTGGCTTCAAGCGCGCGACTCGCGACCTTCGATCTTTCCTTGGTCGCGGCGACTTTGGTGGGCTTCTTCGTCACTGCCCATTTATGACTGACTAGTCAGTCATAGGCAATTGAATTTCAGCTCCACGCTGAACAAATTAGTATTTACTAATGCATTAGCATTTGCTAATCGATGAACATGATTGAAGCCGCTCCAAATCCCATCACCGCCGTCATGCGCGCCCTCGCCGATCCGACCCGCCGCGCGGTGTTCGAGCGCGTGTTCGACAACAAGGAAATCAGCGTCGCCGAGCTGACGCGCGGTAGCGGCGTGACGCAGGGTGCGATCTCGCAGCACCTGAAATCGTTGAAGCAGGCGGGCCTCGTCGCCGAGCGCGCCGAGGGCCGCAATGTCTATTACCGCGCTTCGCCACAAGGCCTCGAACCGTTGGTGACCTGGATGGATCACTACGGCGTCTTCTGGCGCGAGCGCTTCGAGAACCTGCGTGACCTCTTGAAGGAGATCGATCCGTGAGTGCAGCCGAGTTGAATGCCGAGACCAAGGACATCGTTCTGGACGACGTCTTCCCTCACGCACCCGAGACGATCTGGAAGGCGCTGACCAGCGCCCAGTTGATCGCGCGCTGGCTGATGCCACCGACCGGTTTCGAAGCCGTCGAAGGCAATGTTTTCACTTACCAGACCAAGCCGGGTGGCAATTGGGACGGCGTCATCCACTGCCGCGTTCTGGAAGTCGTGCCTCTCAAGCGCCTCGTCTACGCCTGGAAAGGCGGCGACGAACGCAACGTCGGCTACGGCGCGCCGCTCGACACCGTTGTGACGTGGTCCCTCACCCCGGTCGAAGCCGGCACGCGGATCCAACTCGTTCATGCAGGCTTTGTCCTGCCCAAGAACGACAGCGCCTACACCGTCATGAGCGGTGGCTGGAAGACGGTCATGCGTCAGCTCAACGAGATCAGTGGCGAAAGCAAGTAAGGAGTACTTCGATGGACAAGCCCTTCACCGGCGGCTGCGCCTGCGGCGCGATCCGCTATTCGATCACCGGCGAGCCTCTGTTCACCAATCACTGCCAGTGCCGGGATTGTCAGCGCGAAAGCGGCACCGGTCATGGTTCTTATGCCACCTTCCCGCGCGCCGGCGTCACCGTGACCGGCGAGGCAAAGACATGGGACATGACCGGCGACAGCGGCAATGTGAAGACGCGCGCCTTCTGCCCCAAATGCGGCGTCGCCGTCTACATGACCTTCAAGGCCATGCCCGACATCTTCACCATTCGCGCCGCAAGCCTCGACGAGCCCGCCCGCTACAAACCGCAAGCGATTACCTACGCGGTGCGCGCGTATGACTGGGATCCGCTTGATCCCGGCCTGACGAAATTCCAGACGATGCCGGCGGGCTGAGACGTTTAAGCAGCCGCACGCAAGGAGAGCTCCCTCCCCCGCTCGCAGGGGAGGGTTGGGGAGAGGGTGTCTCCCACACCGGGACAATCCCCTAGAGGAGACAACCCTCACCCGGCGCTTTGCGCCGACCTCTCCAGCAAGCGGGAGAGGTGAAATAGTCAGCTATGGAACTTCAATCCATCGACGATCTTGTCGATGACCTTACGCTCCGCGCGCATCGCGATGCCGACCAGATTGAGATCGGCGCGCGCAACCACCCTCACCGCTTCGCGATTTGCGGCATCATGCGTGGTCTTGAACATATCCTCAGTATAGACCGCGGGCATGACGTTGCGCGTGAGCGCACGATCGAGTGCGCGTGACAACGCCGGACCATCGGCCCCATAGATCAGGATCGGCTGGCCGATCAGTGCAAGATATTTCGTGGACGATGCGTCTTCATAAGCTTCGCCGATGCACTCCGGAAAGGCAGCCGCGACGCCACCCGACAAGAATGACGCGACATTGAGCTTCTGCCAGGCCTGAAGATCGTTGCGAATGACAACGGCAATCTTTGTGTCGAACTGCATGAAATCTCCCAAAGCAACACCAAGCGCCGGGAAAGAAAGAGGATTCCGCACACCAGGATTATGACAGTGAATGTAACGCGGATTGTCCAATCGGTCACAGCGCGGAAATTTCAATGAAGGATGCGACCGCTACGCTTCTCTCGGCCGGGCAAGTCGGGTATATGTCGGCGCTCTGTCATCGAACTGTCACAACCTGTTTATGTCCGAATCTGGCGCGATCAAGCGAGCCCTCGACCCCGTGCACCGGCTTGCGAAGGCCAACGGCCATCCGATCGCTGAGGACGGGAAGAAATCCAGCATCTTTGTAGTTCCCGCTGCTGGTGAGGCGCCCGGTTCCGCATTCTCTGATAACGAATCGTCCGTTCAGGCCAGCCTGTTCGCTGATGAGGCTCGTGCGCCAGAAGGCGCACCTTCCCGCGATGCCGCAGCTCACGCGACCGAGATCGAGCTCAAGCTGATCGTTCCGTCCGAGCGCCTGGCGGATTTCAACAATGCGCCCATCGTCGCGGCGAATGCGCGCAACAAGGGAACACGCAAGCATCTCACGGCGGTGTATTACGACACGCCCAAGCACGCGCTTCGACGTAGCGGATTGAGCTTTCGGGTTCGTCAGAGTGGCGCGCGTTTCACGCAGACAGTGAAAGCTGAATCCGCCAATGATCCGCTGAGGCGCGGAGAATGGGAGGCAGCCGTCCCGTCGATGGCGCCGGACATCGCGCTGGCACTCCCCTTCCTGCCGGAGAAGCTGCGCGCCGATGTCGCGCGTCATCCGCTTGAGGCCGTGTTCACCACGGACATTCGGCGACATCAGCGCATGGTCGAACTGCCGTCGGGCACCATCGAGATCGCCTTCGACCGCGGTCACTTGATGTCGGGTGATCGCACGCTGCCGGTCAGCGAGATCGAGCTAGAGCTCAAGAGCGGTAGCCCGTCCGCGATCTGGGAGCTGGCGCTGCGGCTCGCCGAGCATGGATCGGTGAAGCCGTCGATCCGGACCAAATCAGCGAGGGGGTTCGATCTCGCGGCCAATACGCTACCGCGCGCGCCAAAACCGCCCAAGCTGCGTCTCGATCCGTCGATCTCGCTCGATGAAGCCTTCTCTGAGATCCTGCGCTCCTGTCTCCTGCATCTGCTGCAGTCCCTGCCCGCTGCCGAGGATGGCCGCGATCCCGAGGGGATGCATCAGCTTCGTGTTGCGTTGCGACGCCTGCGCTCCGCGCTCGACCTGATGCGGTCGGTGGTGTCGCTGAGCAAGCTCGACCTGATGCGTGCTGAAGCCAAATGGCTTGCGGGGAGTCTCTCCGGTGCACGTGACTGGGACGTGTTTCGGCAGGATACGTTGCGGACCGTCGCCGATGGCTGCCCATCGGTCGCGGGCTTCGACACGCTGGGTGAGCTCGCCGAGGAACGCCGCATGGCCTGTTACGACGAGGCTCGTCTCGCCCTCGCCGACCGGCGTTGCCAGTATTTCGTGATCGGGCTCGGCGCGTGGATCGAAGCGCGCGGCTGGCGTAGCGAGGTTGCTGCCGAAGATCTCGCGCAACTGGCGGAGCCCGCGATCAATTTCGCACGCAATATCCTGTCATCGCAGCATGCGAAGGTGTTCAAGCGCGGACGCAAGTTCAAATCGCTGCCGACGGAGGAGCGTCACCGCGTGCGCCTCGCCGCGAAGAAGCTGCGCTACGTCGCCGATTTCCTGCTACCGCTGTGCGGGCATGGCAAATCCGCCAAACGTTTTTCTCGCAGGCTTGCCGACCTCCAGCAGGAGCTCGGGATCTACAACGACATGGCGACGACGACGTCGCTGCTTGCAGATGTCAACGCGGGAGCAGCCGGCAGCGGCATGGCGGCAGCAGCAATCGCGGGCTGGCAGGCTCATGCCATGGTCGGCATTGAAACGCGTCTGATCAAGGCCTGGTCGGAGTTCACCAAGGCCAAAGCGCCCTGGTCGATCGACGCGCCGGAACAACCAGTCAAACTGGTGCACACCAACGCGGGATGGCTGCGCTAGCTGCTAGCCCTTGGCGTCGCAGGCCCAGGCGCGGATCACGCATTCCTTGCCACCATATTTGTAGCATTCGCGCGTCGCGGCATTGAGCGTGGCCGATATCTTCGGCTTCACGGCGTAGCCATAGGCGCCGCAGGGGTTGGTCATGTCGACCGACATCGCCGCGCAGGCCCGCTTCATCGTCACCGTCGTGCAATCGCCCTTGCACTGCTTTTGTGCAGCCGCACGCGCCTCGTGCTCGGCGCCGTAATCATAGGCCTGGCCATAGGCGCCGCATTTGCCGACGGCGAACGCGCCAGCGGCATGGGCTTGGGTCATATGACGGGCGCCGGCGATACAAACCGACAGCGCAAAGAAAAACATCGCGCAGCGGCGCGCGACGACGTTCGAAATCATGGAAAGGCCCCTCACCCCCAAGGCAGGTGGAGGGGACTCTAAGCGGCGGTCGTTTCTAGATGGTGAACGAGGCGTTGAAATTGGACGATCGCGGCTTGCTAACCGCGTCGGGCCGCTTCCAGCGCCTGCGGCGTGTCGATATCCAGGAAAGCACCTTCGCCGTCGACCGGCACTTCGGCGACGGCCTCGGTGTGCTTGGCAATCAAATGCCGCGCACCGATGTCGCCATCAAGCGTCATCAATTCCTTGAAGAAGCGGCGCGACCACAGCACGGGATTGCCGCGGCGGCCCTCACTGACGGGCACGACGATCAGATTGCCGCGGTCCGGCGCAAATCCGTCGATCAGGCGGTCGATCAGGCCGGCGTCGATCAGCGGCATGTCGCCAAGGCAAACCACGGCACCATCGCTCGCGTCCGACACAGCCGCGATACCGGCCTTGACCGAACTCGCAATGCCGCCGGCGAAATCCGGGTTCTTGACGAAGCGCACCTTCAGGCCTTCCAGCGCCTGCTCGACCAGCTCGGTCTGATGGCCGGTGACGACGATCACCTCGGATGCTCTCGAGGCCAGCGCCTGTTCGGTCGCAATCCGCACCAGCTTCTTGCCGTCGAGTTCGGCGAGCAGCTTGTTCGGGCCGCCCATGCGGGTCGAGCGTCCCGCGGCGAGCACGATTGCCGCGACCTGGCTGTTGCCCTCGATCTCGGGCTTGGCGCGCGGCTGCGGACGCGTGACGATCTCCATCAGGAGGCCGCCGACGCCCATGCCCATCAGCTCCGAGCGCGTCACCTTGATGCCGGCGAGGAGCCGCATCAGCACCCAGTCAAAACCGTTCTCGACCGGCGAACGTGCGCAACCCGGCGCGCCCAGCACCGGCACGCTGCCGGCGCGCGCGATTAGCAGCAGATTGCCGGGATCGACCGGCATGCCGAAATGTTCGATCTCGCCGCCGATCTCGGTGACAGCGGCCGGGATCACATCACGGCGGTCGGCAATGGCGGACGCACCGAACACAATCACGAGCTCGGCGCCCAGCGCGAGCAATTCCTTGATCGCGGCCGACAGCGCACGCTCCTCGTGCTGCACGCGCCGCTCGGCGATGATGGCAGCGCCGGCCGGCGCGAGCCGTTCGGCGGTAACGCGCAGAGTCTTGTCGATCACCTTGGACGACAGGCCCGGCAACAGCGTCGAGACCACACCGACACACTTGATGACGTAAGGCGCGATTTTGAGCACGTCCTTGCCGGCGGCCTTCACCGCGGCATCGCGCAGATCTCCTTCAACGCCGAACGGGATGATCTTGACGGTGCCGACCATCTCGCCTTCGACCACCGGCTTGTATGCGGCAAGCGTGGCGAAGGTGATGGCCTCATCGATATTGTTGATGCGATCCACCGCGCCACGATCGATCACCAGCAGACCCGGGCGCGCGGCAAACAGATTGGCGCGGCCGGTGAAGGCGCGCTCGACATGAATGCCCTCGCCGCCGATCGCAAGCGCAATGCTGGCGGCCGCGACGTCCTCGGAGACGTCACCCGCCTCCATCCGCACCACCACGACTTCGTTGATACCGGCGCGCGTCAGCGCCTCGACCTCGGCAGGCCCGATCGTCGTGCCTTTCTTCAGAACCAGCGGTCCCTGACGCAGGGTGTGGACGGTCACCCCGCCGATTGCATCCTTGGGGCTCGCCGGTCCGAACTTCATGCCGCTTCTTCTTTTTCTTTGGGTGGCAGGCGAAGCACCGCCGTGATCTCGGCCATGATCGACACCGCGATCTCCGACGGCGAGACTGCACCGATCGCAAGCCCGATCGGCGCATGGATGCGCGCGATGTCGCTATCCCGCGCGCCCTGCGCCCGCAGCCGGTCGCCGCGCTTGGCATGCGTCTTCCGCGAACCGAGCGCGCCGATATAGAAGCAGTTGCGCTCGAAGGCGTGCAGCAGCGCGGGATCGTCGATCTTGGGATCGTGCGTCACCGCGACGAACGCCGTATAGGCATCGACATTGAGTGGCGGCAGCGCGGTATCAGGCCATTCGGCGATCAGCGGAATATCCGGGAAGCGCTCCGGGCTCGCAAACGCCGTGCGCGGATCGACCACGGTGACATCATAGCCGAGCGAGCGCGCCAGCGGCGCCAGGGCCTGGCTGATATGGACCGCGCCGATGATGACGAGCTTTGCGGTCGGCGCGTAGACGTTGAAGAACAGCTTCTTGCCGCCGGCCTCGACATTGGCGCTCTTGCCCATGCGAAGCTGCTTGTCGAGCTCGGCGCGGAGCGGATCCTTGGCGAAATCCGCGGCCTTCACCAAACGCTGCTCGCCGCTCTCGGTGTCGGTCACCAGAATGACAGGCCGGCGCGCGGCGCGCTCGGCATTGAGTTCGTGCAGGATCGCGAGCTTCACGGCTAGCCGACCTTCTCAACGAACACGCGGATGGTGCCGCCGCAGGACAGCCCGACATTCCAGGCGGTCTCGTCGGCGACGCCGAACTCGAGCATCTTCGGCTTGCCGCTCTCGATCACGTCCATGGCCTCGGTGACCACGGCGCCCTCAACGCAGCCGCCGGAGACCGAGCCCAGGAACGTCCCCTGGTCGTTGATGACGAGGCTCGAGCCGGCCGGGCGCGGCGCCGATCCCCAGGTCTCGACGACAGTTGCCAGCGCGACGCCACGGCCGGCCTTCTGCCAGTCCTCCGCCGCCTTCAGAATATCCTCGTCGCGATCGAGCATGGGCTTGTGCCTCTCAGGCTGCGGGGCGGATCAGGCTGCGGTGATGCGGCGGCAGCGGCCGGGACAGCGTGGTGATCAGCTCCTGGATAGAGCTCAAATTATGCACCGGGCGGAATTCGTCAACGTGCGGGAGCATCATTTTGATGCCCTGGGCCTTGGCCTCGAAGCCCCCGAACCGCAGCAGCGGGTTCAGCCAGATCAGCCGCCGGCAGGAGCGGTGCAGCCGGTCCATTTCGAAGGCGAGCTTGGAATCGGCCTCCCGCTCCAGCCCGTCGGAGATCAGCAGCACAATTGCGCCCTGGCTCAGCACCCGCCGCGCCCACAATTTGTTGAAGTTGTGCAGCGAGGCTGAGATGCGCGTGCCGCCGGCCCAGTCCTCGACCGCAGCCGAGCAGCTTGCCAGCGCCTCGTCGGGATCGCGCTGGCGTAACGCCCGCGTCACATTGGTGAGCCGGGTGCCAAACAGGAACACCGAGACCCGCTTGCGGGCATCGCCGATGGCGTGCAGGAAATGCAGAAACAGGCGGGTGTACTCGCTCATCGAACCGGAGATGTCGAGCAGCGCCACGATCGGCGCGGGCTTCTCGATCCGCCCAAGCCGATGGATGTCGATGATGTCGCCGCCGGTGCGCAACGAGGCCCGCAACGTGCGGCGCATGTCGAGCCGCAGGCCGCGCGGATCGGGCTGGTGCCTGCGCGTCAGCAATTCCGCCTGGGGCAGCCGCATCATCTCGACAGCGCGAAGCGCCTCGGCGATTTCCGCTGCGCTCATCTGCGCAAAATCCTTCTTCTGAAGGATCTCTTTGTCGGAGACCGACAGGCGCAGATCCTGCTCCTGGTGCTGCGGGGTCTCCGTCATTTGCGGCTTCGACATCGCCTCCTGCACGCGGCGCGCAGCGGCGGGCGGTTTCTTCTTGGCACTGTCGGGCAGCGGCACCGAATCCAGCATGTGCTTCCATTCTTCCGAGGCGCGGAAGAACAGGTTGAAGGCCTGCTTGAAGATCAACGCATGCTCATGACGCTTGACGAAGATCGCCTCCAGCGTGGTGAAGACGTCGACGCGGCTGCCGATGTCGATCACCTGCAGCGCGTTCATGGCATCGATGACAGCACCGGGGCCGACCGGCATGCCGGTCGCACGCAGCGCGCGGGCAAAGCCGACAATGTTGTCGGCGAACTGCTCGGTCTTCTCAGGCGCGAGGTGGTTGATGGCCATGGTCTGCTGTCTCTGCCGTCATTCCGGGGCGCGCCTCTTGGCGCGAGCCCGGAATCCATAACCACGATCGGGAGTATGGATTCCGGGCTCGCGCTACGCGCGCCCCCGGAATGACGAGTTCGTTATAACGCGCGCGAGATCAATTCTCGCTCGTCGCTTCCTTCAGCACCTTCTGCAGGGTGTCGCCCTGCATGCGGGTGATGTCGTCCTGGTATTTGAGCAGCGCGCCCAGCGTGTCGCCAACCACTTGCGGGGTCAGGGAGCGGGCATCGAGCTCGGACAGCGCGGTCGCCCAGTCGATGGTCTCGGCGACACCCGGTGACTTATAGAAGTCCTGGTTGCGCAGCGCCTGCACGAAGCGCACGACCTGCTGCGACAGCTTGGCCGAGATGCCGGGCACGCGCGACTTGACGATCGCGAGCTCGCGCTCGGCTGCGGGATAATCGACCCAGTGATACAGGCAGCGCCGCTTCAGCGCGTCGTGGATCTCGCGGGTGCGGTTGGAGGTGATGATGACGATCGGCGGATGCGGCGCCTTCACGGTGCCGAATTCGGGGATCGTCACCTGGAAGTCGCTGAGGATTTCCAGGAGATAGGCTTCGAACGCCTCGTCGGCGCGGTCGAGCTCGTCGATCAGCAGAACCGGCGCCCCCGCAACATCAGGCTCCAGCGCCTGCAGCAGCGGTCGCTTGATCATGTAGCGGTCGGCGAAGATGTCGCTCGAAAGCTGATCGCGATCGGTGTCACCGGCGGCTTCCGCCATCCGGATCGCGATCATCTGCGCGGCGCTGTTCCACTCGTAGACGGCCGAGGAGACGTCGAGGCCTTCATAGCATTGCAGGCGGATCAGCTTCCGCCCGAGCGCCGCCGACAGCACCTTTGCAATCTCGGTCTTGCCGACCCCGGCCTCACCTTCGAGGAACAGCGGCCGGCCCATGCGCAGCGAGAGATACGTCACCGTCGCCAGCGACCGCTCGGCGAGATAGCCGCGCGAGGTCAAGAGTTCGAGCATCGCATCGACCGATGCCGGCAAGGTCGCTGAAGTCATGAATGAGCCAGTCTCGCTGCGCCCCTAAGGGACAAGTTTGGCCGAGGCGTGAGGTTCACTCACCCCTTGGCGTTGGCGGCATCGAGGGCGCGCCGCGTCAGCACGCCGATGAGATGCGCACGGTATTCGGCACTGCCATGGATGTCGCTGTTGAGCCCTTCCGCCGGCACCTCGATGCCTTCGATCGCCTTCGAGGCGAAACGCTTCTTCAGCGCTTCCTCATACGCCTCGACGCGGAACACGCCGTCCGAGCCAGCACCGGTGACGGCGACCCGCACATCCGAAGGACGGCGCGCCACGAACACGCCGACCAGCGCATAGCGCGAGGCCTGGTTGCGGAACTTGATATAGGCGGCCTTCTTCGGAACCGGGAACATCACCTTGGTGATGATCTCGTCGGCTTCCAGCGCGGTCGAGAACAGACCCTGGAAATACTCTTCAGCCTTGAGGCGGCGCTTGTTGGTGACGATCGTCGCTCCCAACGCGAGCACGGCCGCCGGATAATCTGCGGTCGGGTCGTTGTTGGCGAGCGAGCCGCCGATCGTGCCCTTGTGGCGCACGGCGGGATCGCCGATCTGGCTGGCGAGACTGGCCAGCGCCGGAATGGCTTCACCGACGATGGCCGAGCATGCGACCTCGGCATGCTTCGCGGTGGCGCCGATCACCAGCGAACGGCCCTTCATCTCGATCGTGTTGAGCCCCTCGATATGGGAGAGGTCAACCAGATGCGGGGGGCTCGCGAGCCGCTGCTTCATGACGGGAATCAGCGTGTGACCGCCGGCGATCACCTTGGCGTCTTCGTTCTTCACCAGGAGATTGGCGGCCTGCCGCACGGTCCCGGGGCGATGGTATTTGAATTCGTACATCTGAATGTCCTGATCGCGGAGGGCGCGCGGTTACGCGAGATCGGATTTCGCCATCGCCTTCGCGCCGGCGGCGATCGAAGCGACGATGTTCTGGTAGCCGGTGCAGCGGCAGAGATTGCCTTCCAGCTCCTCACGGATGACGTGGTCGTCGAGCTCGTGGCCCTTGCGGTGCACGATGTCGATCGCGGTCATGATCATGCCGGGCGTGCAGAAGCCGCATTGCAGGCCATGATGCTCACGGAAGGCTTCCTGCATCGGATGCAGCGGCGCGCCGTCAGCGGCCAGCCCCTCGATGGTCTTGACCTCGTGGCCATCAGCCATCACGGCAAGCGTGGTGCAGGATTTCACGGCCTTGCCGTCGAGATGCACGACGCAGGCGCCGCACTGCGAGGTGTCGCAGCCCACATGGGTGCCGGTCAGCCGCAGATTCTCGCGCAGGAACTGCACCAGAAGCGTGCGCGGATCGACATTGCCGGTAACAGGATTGCCGTTCACGATAAGGGAGATTTTTGCCATAAGCACTCTCTATCAGCGCCCCGACGGGTCCCGTCAAAGCGGTTCTTTTTTATAATTATTCCAACCCATCATATGGGCCATTATGGCCGGGGGCAACATCGCCCCAAGTGCAAGCGGCCATGCCAAAAGTCGAAGGGGTCAGCCCTGTACCGCCTTGGCGAAGTTCGCGAAAAATTCGTCGGCCAGCTTCTTGGCGGTGCCGTTGATCAGGCGCTGACCGAGCTGCGCCAACTTGCCGCCGATCTGCGCCTCAACCTCGTAGGAGAGCAGCGTGCCGCCGTCCTTCTCCGCAAGCTTGACCACAGCGCCGCCCTTGGCAAAGCCAGCCACCCCGCCCTCGCCCTCGCCGGAAATCTTGTAGCCGTTCGGCGGGTCGAGATCGCTCAGCGTGACCTTGCCCTTGAAGCGCGCCGAGACCGGGCCGACCTTCATTTTCGCCGTCGCGCGAAAACCGCCGTCGTCGGTCTTCTCCAGCTCCTCGCAGCCGGGGATGCAGGCCTTCAGCACCGCGGGGTCGTTGAGCTTTTCCCACACGGCCTCGCGCGGCGCCGCAAGCTGGACTTCGCCGTTCATTGTCATGGCCATGGGGGAGCCTCCGAAGATCGCAAAAGGTGGGGATGCTCAAGTAACGCACGGAGGCCGCAAAGGAAAGGGTGGCCCCCGGTCACGAGCAATGCATATTCGCAACCGCAAAAAGCCTTGTGCGGCCCGTCAGGGATTGGCAGAGCCGGAGCATGGTGATTAGGTCCCGCGCAACATGAGCACAGCCCTCTCCCCCCTGCTTGCGCCGATGCTGTCGAGCGCGGCCATGCGCGCCGTCTGCGACGACCGGTCCACGCTGCAGAACATGCTCGATTTCGAGGCAGCTCTCGCCCGGGCCGAGGCCGTAACAGGTGTCATTCCGGCAGCCGCGGTGGGCCCGATCGAAGCGGCCTGCAAGGCTGACACGTTTGACATGACCGCGCTCGCGGAGGCTGCGACCCGGTCAGGCAATCTCGCGATCCCCCTGGTCAAGATGCTGACGGCCAGTGTCGGCAAGGCAGACGCCGAGGCCGCGCGCTACGTCCACTGGGGCGCCACCAGCCAGGACGTCATCGATACCGCGACCATGCTGACGCTTCGAGCCGCGATCGACGCGCTGGACGTCGACCTCAGCCGTGCCATCAAGGGCTTTGCCGCGCTCGCTCGCGCCCATCGCAACACCGCGATGGTGGCACGAACCTGGCTCCAGCACGCGTTGCCGATGCCATTCGGCCTGAAGACCGCCGAATATGCCGCGAGCCTCGCCCGCGCCCGCTGCCGCCTGCGGCGGCTCCGCCGCGAAGGCCTTGCCTTGCAATTCGGCGGCGCCGCCGGCACGCTGGCAGCCCTCGGCGACAAGGGGCTGGCCGTCTCCGAGCGCCTCGCGCAGGAACTGAACCTGCCGCTGCCGGAAGCGCCCTGGCACACCCATCGCGACCGCATCGCGGAGGCAGCATCAGCCTTCGCAATTCTCGCCGGGAGCTGCGGCAAGATCGCGCGCGACGTCTCGCTGATGATGCAGACCGATGTCGGCGAAGCCTTCGAGCCCGCCGGCGAAGGCCGCGGCGGCTCCTCGACCATGCCGCACAAGCGCAATCCGGTCGCGGCCGCCAGCGCGCTCGGCTGCGCGACAATGGCCCCGCAGCTCGCCGCGACGATTTTGACGGCGCAAGTGCAGGACCATGAGCGCAGCGCCGGACCCTGGCATGCGGAATGGCCGACGCTGCCGCAATTGATGCTGGTGACCTCGGGGGCACTTGCTGCCATCGTCGACATCGCCGAAGGGCTCGACGTCGATGCGGCGCGGATGCGCAGCCATCTCGATGCGACGCACGGGCTGATCATGGCGGAGGCCGTCACCTTTGCGCTCGCCGACAAGATCGGCAAGAGCGATGCGCATCATCTGATCGAGGCCGCGAGCAAGCGCGCGGTTGCCGAGAAGAAACATCTGCGCGAAATTCTCGCCGCCGATTCGCAGGTCACTGCGCATCTGACGCCCGAGAAAATAACGGCTTTGTTCGAGCCGATGGCCTATCAAGGGGCTTCTCAAGCTCTGATCGACCGGCTGCTCGACAGCCTCGATCGTGAATAAGTACGGAGACACCGCATGCCCATGATCGATGCCGACGGTTGCCTGATCAACGTCTCCGTCGAGGGCCGTGATGGCGGGCCGACACTGATGCTCTCCAATTCGCTCGGCTGCACGCTGCAGATGTGGGAGCCGCAGATGAAGGCGCTGACGCAGGTGTTCCGCGTCATCCGCTACGACCGCCGCGGCCATGGCAAGTCCAACGTCCCGCCCGCGCCCTACACGATGGAGCGCTTCGGCCGCGACGTGCTTGCGATCCTCGACGACCTCAACATCGAGAAGGTGCATTGGTGCGGCCTGTCGATGGGCGGCATGGTCGGACAATGGCTAGGCGCCAACGCGCCGGAACGGTTCGGGAAGCTCATCCTCGCCAACACCTCCTGCTACTATGCCGAGCCGACCAAATGGCTCGAGCGCATCGATGCCGTGAAGAAGGGCGGCATCGCGGCGGTCGCTGACGGCGTGATCGCGGGATGGCTCACGCAAGATTTCCGCGAGCGCGAGCCTGACATCACCGCCAGGATGAAGGCGATGCTGCTCGCCACCCCGGTCGAGGGCTATCTCGCCTGCTGCGAGGCGCTATCGACGCTCGACCAGCGCGCACTGCTGCCGAAGATCAAGAGCCCGACGCTGGTGATCGCCGGCCGCCACGATCAGGCAACGCCGATCTCGGCAGCCGAATTGATCCGCTCGAACATTCCTGGCGCCAGCATGACCATCATCGACGCCGCCCATATTTCCAATGTCGAACAGCCGCACGCATTCACGGACGCGGTGGTGGGATTCTTGACGCAGCGCTAGCCGCTACCCGGAGAAAAAACATGGACGACCAGAAGCGCCGCGATGCCGGCATGACCGTTCGCCGCAAGGTGCTGGGCAATGCCTGGGTCGACAAATCGATCGCCAACCGCAACGCGTTCAACACCGACTTCCAGGACATGATCACCCGCTATGCCTGGGGTGAGATCTGGACGCGGCCGCATTTCGACGAGCGCACGCGCCGGGTGCTGGTGATCGGCA
Source organism: Pseudomonadota bacterium (assembly GCA_023387695.1). GTDB lineage: Bacteria > Pseudomonadota > Alphaproteobacteria > Rhizobiales > Xanthobacteraceae > Bradyrhizobium. The sequence goes on from JAEWHT010000190.1 coordinate 14,946, forward strand.
CCATGGTCGCGCTCGGGCAATGGGATGAATTCCGCCTGCATGTGCGCGCGGCGCTCGCCGAGGGCGGCTTCACCCCCGACGACATCAAGGAAATTCTGTTGCAGCAGGCAATCTATTGCGGCGTTCCGGCGGCGAATCACGCCGTCAAGGAAGCCTCAGCGATTGTGCAGGAGCTCGGCCTGCTCAAGACCTAGCTGCGCGGTGTCCGCGACGTCGACAATCTTCGGCGCGGGTGTCGGTCGCTCGATCACCAGCACGACGGCGGCACTGAGCAGCATCAGAAGCTCGGTGGCGTGCAGCCGAAGGGCGGCCATCTCGCCGACCTTCGAGGCCATCACCATGCTGGCGAACGACATCAAGCTGCCGATCGCAAGCGCGATGCCGAGCGCTTCGTCGCTGGCGCCGCTCCTGCGGGTGCGCGGAATGGCAAGCAGTGCGAGATAGATCGCGAAGAACGCAACGACGGTCAGCCGGCCCAGCGCCAGCAGCCAGGCCGCGCGCACCGTGCTCATGCCGGACATCTGGAGATGGTCGCTGAGGAACAGCGCCACGGCGACGCTCGGCCGCTCATAAAGACCGTGCACGGGCGACATGAAGATGCTGAGGGCAACCATTGCCCAGGCGGGAATGAAATAGGCCGCCAGCAACGCGCCGTTGATCGAGCCGATCCGCCAATTCCTGAACATGCCGCTTCCCGCCTGCTACCCGCGCCTTCCATGGAAGGCTTTGCCGGGAGCTAACTCGCATCGGACTGTCGCGGCAATTTAAACCCTTTGTTTACCTTAACTGGCCGGCTGGACCGTGCGGCCAAGGAAAAAGGCCCCGCCTGCCGGCGGGGCCTCCCTCGCTATCTCAATCCCTGAGCTTTAGCCTTGGGCTTCCAAACTACCTGTCGTCCTGACGGTGCTGGCCGCCCTGCTGCTGGCCGGGACGCTCACCCTGGCGCTGCGGGTCCTGTTGCTGCTGGCCGGGCTTGTGGCCGCCACCTTGCTGCTGCCCGGGGCTCTGGTTTTGCTGACCCGGATTCTGGTTCTGCTGCTTCGTCATGTGGGGGAAACTCCCTTGTTGGACAGAAGTAGAGAGACAACGGCCAGCGGCGATTTTGGTTGCCCTTTTAGTTGCCCTGCGGAACCCGGTTCCTCGCAGTTGCGGGAACTGGAATATGACAACCGGCGCCGAAATGACCTCTGTACAAGCCTTTTTGCCAAGACATCGCCAGTTGCAGCCGCCAGTTCCCTGCTGTTACAAAACGGGAAGAACGATCAAGGGCTGCCGGGGCCCGAGAAGAAACGTAAGCACTCTCTCGAAGACCTCCCTTTCAGTGGCGTCAGGTTTGGGTAACGGCAGCGCATGGATTATTTCGCCCAGCAGCTCATCAACGGCCTCGTGCTCGGCTCCATCTACGGCCTGATCGCGATCGGCTACACGATGGTCTACGGCATCGTCGGCATGATCAATTTCGCCCATGGCGACATCTTCATGATCGGCGGCTTCATCGCCCTCATCACCTTCCTGATCCTGATCTCGCTCGGGCTGACCGCGATCCCGGTGATCCTGCTGGTGGTGTTGCTGGTCTCGATGGCGATCACGGCACTTTACGGCTGGACCATCGAGCGCATTGCCTACCGGCCGCTACGCCACTCCTTCCGCCTCGCGCCGATGCTGTCGGCGATCGGCATGTCGTTTGTGCTGACCAACTACTCGCAGGTGGCGCAGGGCGCGCGCGTCAAGCCGATCCCGCCCTTCATCACCGGCGGCCATACGCTGCATGAGAGCGCTGATGGCTTCGTGATCCAGCTCTCCAACATCCAGATCATGGTGGTCATCACCACCGTCGTGCTGCTCGGGATCTTCACCTGGCTGGTCTCGCGCACACGGCTCGGGCGCGACATGCGCGCCTGCGAGCAGGATCAGACCATGGCGGCGCTGCTGGGCGTCGACGTCGACCGCACCATCTCCATGACCTTCGTGATCGGTGCTGCGCTGGCCTCGGTCGCCGGCCTGATGTACCTGCTCTATTACGGCCTGGTCGATTTCTTCATGGGCTTCGTTGCCGGAATCAAGGCCTTCACCGCCGCTGTGCTCGGTGGCATCGGCTCGCTGCCCGGCGCCATGCTGGGGGGCCTTGCGATCGGCCTGATCGAGACGTTCTGGTCGGCCTATTTCTCGGTCGAGTACAAGGACGTCGCCGCATTCTCGATCCTGATCGTCGTGTTGATCTTCATGCCGACCGGCCTGCTCGGCCGTCCCGAAGTCGAAAAAGTCTGACGGATCGCCCCGCGTGACAGCCACCCCGCACGACACCGCCAACGCAAGTCGCACTGCCGGCATCCCTTTCCTTCTGAAGACAGCTTTCATCAACGCCGTAATCGCGCTGGTGCTGTTCTCGCTGATGGTCGGCATCCGCACCGAGGCGGGCTCCGACGGTCAGCTCACCTACTGGACGCGCTTCGGCGAACTCGCCTCGCTCGTCGCAGCCGTGTTCGGCGGCTCGATCGTGATCGAGTTGCTCAGGCAATGGATCGGCCCGACCGGTGCGGAGAAGCTGGTGCCGGCGTCGGTCCAGAGCGGGGTTTCGTTCATCGGCCGCTACCTTGCACCGGCGCTCTTGATCTTCGCACTGCTGGTGCCCGTCATCTTCTATAACCAGCGCTACATCCTCGATCTCGCGATCCTCGTGCTCACCTATGTGATGCTGGGATGGGGCCTCAACGTGGTGGTCGGGCTCGCGGGCTTGCTCGACCTCGGCTACGTCGCCTTCTACGCGGTTGGCGCCTATTCCTACGGATTGCTCGCCACCAATTTCGGCTGGTCGTTCTGGGTCTGCCTACCGCTCGCCGGCATCCTCGCCGCATTCTGGGGCGTGCTGCTCGGCTTCCCTGTGCTGCGCCTGCGCGGCGACTATCTCGCCATCGTGACGCTCGCCTTCGGCGAGATCATCCGCCTCGTCATCATCAACTGGCAGGATCTGACCGGCGGACCGAACGGCGTGTCGGGCATTCCCCGTCCCTCCTTCTTCGGCATCCCGCTCGATAACAGCGACGACGGGCTCGCTGCAAAACTCGGCATCGAATATTCGCCGACCCATCGCATCGTCTTCCTGTTCTATCTGATCCTGGCGCTGGCACTGCTGACCAACTGGGTGACGATCCGCCTACGCCGCCTGCCGATCGGCCGCGCCTGGGAGGCCTTGCGCGAAGACGAGGTTGCCTGCCGCGCGCTCGGCATCAACACCACGACGACGAAGCTCACCGCATTCGCAACCGGCGCCATGTTCGGCGGCTTTGCCGGCGCGTTCTTCGCAACCCGCCAGGGCTTCATCAGCCCGGAATCCTTCACCTTCCAGGAATCGGCCCTGGTGCTTGCCATTGTCGTGCTCGGCGGCATGGGCTCGCAACTCGGCGTCGCGCTCGCCGCACTCACCATGATCGGCGGCTTCGAGCTGTTCCGTAGCCTCGAAGCCTACCGCATGCTCGCTTTCGGCATGGCGATGGTGCTGATCATGATCTGGCGGCCACGCGGAATCATCGGCCATCGCGCGCCGACCGTGTTCCTGACCAAGGCGCAAGCGATCTCCTCCGACCTCGTCAAGGAGGGGCACGGATGAGCGGCGAGACAATTCTCAGCGTCGACAAACTCACCATGCGTTTCGGCGGCATCGTCGCCGTGCAGGACCTTTCGTTTGCAGCCGAACGGAAGAAGATCACCGCGCTGATCGGACCGAACGGCGCCGGCAAGACCACCGTCTTCAACTGCATCACCGGCTTCTACAAGCCGAGCGGCGGCGCCATCCGCCTCACCCATGACGACGGCCGGCAGATCGCGCTGGAGCGGCTCAACGATTTCCGGATCGCCAAGCAAGCCAAGGTCGCCCGCACCTTCCAGAACATCCGGCTGTTTCCCGGCATGACGGCGCTGGAAAACCTAATGGTCGCGCAGCACAACGCCCTGATGCTGGCGTCGGGCTTCACGTTTCTCGGCCTTCTGGGTGTCCCCACCTATCGCGACGCTGAAAAGCGCGCGATCGCGCTCGCCACCGACTGGCTCAAGCGCATCAATCTGCTCGACCGCGCCGACGACGCGGCCGGCAATCTCGCCTACGGCGACCAGCGCCGGCTCGAGATTGCGCGCGCGATGTGCACCGAACCCGCGCTTTTGTGCCTGGACGAACCGGCCGCCGGCCTCAATGCACGCGAGAGCGCCGCGCTGAGCGAACTCCTGCAGTCGATCCGCAACGAACTCGGCACCTCGATCCTTCTGATCGAGCACGACATGTCGGTGGTGATGGAAATCTCCGACCACATCGTCGTCATGGACCACGGCGTGAAGATCGCGCAGGGTACGCCGAAGGAAGTGCGCGACGATCCCAAGGTGATCGCCGCCTATCTCGGCACCGACGAGGATGAGGCTGCGGCCGTGATGGAGACCGGGTCGTGACGTCGGCTTCCACACCCCTGCTCGCGATCCGGTCCTTGCGCGCCGCCTACGGCAAGATCGAGGCGCTGAAGGGCGTCGACGTCGAAATCAATGCCGGCGAGATCGTCGCCCTGATCGGCGCCAATGGCGCCGGCAAGTCGACGCTGATGATGACGATCTTCGGCAAGCCGCGCGCCCGCTCGGGGCAGATCCTGTACGAAGGCCGCGACATCACCGGCGTCCCCACCCACGAGATCGCGCATCTGCGCATCGCGCAGTCGCCGGAAGGCCGGCGCATCTTCCCGCGCATGAGCGTGGCGGAAAACCTGCAGATGGGCGCGGACGCCACCGAATGCACGGATGCGGAGCGCGAGGCGACGCTGGAGCGCGTGTTCACGCTGTTTCCGCGGCTGAAGGAACGCTACGTCCAGCGCGGCGGCACGCTGTCCGGTGGCGAACAGCAGATGCTGGCGATCGGCCGCGCCCTGATGAGCCGCCCGCGCCTGCTCCTGCTCGACGAACCCTCGCTCGGGCTTGCGCCGCTGATCGCCCGGCAGATCTTTGACGCGATCCGCGTCCTGAACCGGCAGGACGGCCTGACCGTCCTGATCGTCGAGCAGAACGCCAACCATGCGCTCAAGCTCGCCCACCGCGGGTACGTCATGGTCAATGGCTTGATTACGCTGGCTGGAACAGGGGCTGAGTTGCTGCAGCGCCCCGAGATTCGCGCAGCCTATCTGGAAGGTGGCCGCCACGGCTGAGGCGGCCCGGGTCCTGGTCCGCGCCCGGGTTGAGTGCGACCGGATGCGCCGAAATATCTGCGCTTATGCCCGTATTTTGCCGGTGACTTCTCCCGGGATTCATTCAAGAATGGCGCCGGTTTGAACCGGGCCAACCCGGCAACTTCCACAGGCGATCACCCGCGAGGTATCTCATGAAATCACTGAAGCTCATCGGTCTGGCATTCGGCGCGTCTATCGCGCTGTCGAGCGCGGCATTCGCGCAGGATGTCACCATCGCAGTCGCAGGCCCGATGACCGGCGGCGAGTCCGCTTTCGGCCGCCAGATGAAGAACGGCGCCGAAATGGCCGTGGCTGACATCAACGCCGCGGGCGGCGTCAACGGCAAGAAGCTCGCGCTCAACGTCGAGGACGATGCCTGCGATCCCAAGCAGGCGCGCTCGGTCGCCGAGAAGATTGCCAGCGCGAAGATCCCGTTCGTCGCCGGGCATTATTGCTCGTCGTCGTCGATCCCGGCCTCCGAAGCCTATGCCGACGGCAACGTGCTCGAGATTACGCCTGCCTCGACCAACCCGCTGTTCACCGAGCGCAAGCTCTGGAACGTGGCGCGTGTCTGCGGCCGTGACGATCAGCAGGGCCTGATCGCCGCGCAGTACATTGCCAAGAACTTCAAGGGCAAGAACATCGCGGTCCTCGACGACAAGACCACCTACGGCAAGGGTCTCGCCGACGAGACCAAGAAGGCGCTCGTCAAGGCCGGCATCACCGTGAAGCTCTCCGAGTCCTACAACAAGGGCGACAAGGACTTTAACGCGATCGTCTCGCGCCTGAAGAAGGACAACATCGACCTCGTCTATGTCGGCGGCTATCACCAGGAAAGCGGCTTGATCCTGCGCCAGATGCGCGACCAGGGCCTCAAGACGATTCTGATGGCCGGCGACGCGCTCGCCGACAAGGAGTACGCGTCCATCACCGGTCCCGCCGGCGAAGGCACGCTGTTCACCTTCGGCCCCGATCCGCGCGAGAAGGCGACTGCGAAGAAGATCGTCGACGCCTTCAAGGCCAAGAACATCGATCCCGAGGGCTACACGCTTTACACCTATGCGGCGCTGCAGGTCTGGTCGCAGGCGGCCAAGAAGGCCGGCACCACCGACGCCAAGAAGGTCATGGAAGCGATGAAGGCCGGCAAGTGGGACACCGTGATCGGCCCGATCGAGTATGACGCCAAGGGCGACATCAAGCAGCTCGACTACGTCGTCTACAAGTGGGACGCCAAGGGCGGCTACACCGAGATCAAGGGCAACGGTACCTGAGGCAGGACGCCTGACCCCTTAGCTCAATCGACGTCAACGCCCCGGTTCGCCGGGGCGTTTTCTTTAGGCGTTCCGTCAGACGGCTGCAGAAAGCTCGCCGCCTGCCGCTTGCTGCGCCTTGCGGAGCGCTTGCAGCAGGTCGTTCGGCCGAAACGGCTTTTGCAGGCCAACGACACCATCGAGGCCAGGCGCCTCACCCATGAAATCCAGTGCCGTCATGCCGGAGACCGCTACGATCGGAAACCCTGGAGCCCGCTCGCGAATGGCGGCCATGACCTCGACGCCGCTGGTATCGGCCAGGAAAATATCGACGATCGCCGCGTCGAAAACGCTCTCGCCAAAGGCCTTCAGGCCCGCTGCGCCGCTCTCCGCTTCAACTACGTCAAAATGGTTGACCCGAAGTACGATCGAGACCATGGCGCGAACGTCCTTCTGGTCGTCGATAATCAGGACACGGGGCATGGGAACAACTCCCGGATTCGTATCATTAATTGGTTCAATTCAACGGCGGCGTGCGCCAAGGCAGTATGAATAGGTCCAGTAAAGCCAACCTTACCGATTCCCTATTCCGATTCCCCGTTCGAGTTAAGTAAGCTGTAACCCTCGGTTGAGTCGCGGGCGTATCCCATTCGGACACGCGCCCAGAGCCGGCTACCATGGAGGCCAAGGCCGAACACCCAAGGGTAGCCGCCGACGAAGTTCACGTCGACTACCCCAGGACGACCCAGCAAGAGGTCAACGTGCACGCAAAGAACGACCGAAGCACTTTCCTTTCGACCTTGCCGGCTACGCAGAGCGATCGCACTGCAGCATTGGCGATCGTCGGTGTCTCGGCGATCCTGTTCGCACTGGCTGTGCCCTTCGCGGGCACGCCGCTGATCCAGGTGCCGGCGTTCGTGTCGAGCTATCAATCGGCGCTCGCCGTCTGCGACATCATCACCGCGGTTCTGCTGTTATCACAATTCGCCGTGCTGCGCAGCCGCGCGCTGCTGCTGCTGTCGACCGGGTATCTGTTCACCGCCGCGGCGGCAGTGACCCATTCCCTCACTTTCCCCGGCTTGTTCGCATCCAGCGGGCTGCTGGGTGCAGGCCCCCAAACCACGGTCTGGCTCTTCATGATCTGGCACGGCGGGTTTCCGCTGTTCGTGCTCGCCTATGGATGGCTCAAGGACAGCAACGGCGGCAGCAAGATCGAGGGACCGACCGGGCGTCCGATCATGCTCGTCGTGCTCGGTGTGATCGCGGCGATGAGCGTCATCGCCTGGATCGTCACGGCGCGGCACGATCTGCTGCCGGTGCTGCTGAAGGACGGCCGCTACACCACGACGATGATCGGCGTGGTGTCGTTCGTCTGGTCCTTGAGTTTTGCGGCGCTGATCACGCTATGGTTCCGCAAGCCGCATACGGTGATCGACGTCTGGCTGATGGTCACGATGTGTGCCTGGCTGTTCGACATCGCGCTGTCGGCGATCGTCAATGTCGCCCGCTACGATCTGGGCTTCTACGCCGGCCGCCTCTACGGGCTCTGCTCCGCGGGCTTCGTGCTCGCCGTGCTCCTGGTCGAGAACGTCCGCCTCCAGGCCAGCACGATGGGCCTCGTCGGCCGGCTGCGCGAACAGTCGGCGTCCGATCGCGATTATTACGGCAAGCGCCTCGCGCTCTACGGCGCCGTCGTCGAATCCTCCAACGATGCCATCATTACCGAATCGCTCGACGGCCTCATCACGGGCTGGAACCGGGCTGCCGAGCGCTTGTTCGGCTATTCTTCCGCCGAGGCCGTCGGCCAGCCGATCTATCTGGTGGTGCCGGAAGACAGGAGGGCTGAAGCCAGGGGCATTCTCAACCGCATCAGCAGCAACGAGACGATCGCCCAGCATGAGACGGTCCGCATCCGCAAGGATGGCCGTGAGATCGATGTGATGTTGAACGTCTCGCCGCTGCGGGCGGACAATGGCGAGATCATTGGCGCATCGAAGATCGCTCATGACATCACCGAAGAAAAGCAATCGCGTGAAAAGCTGCGCCGCGAGATTGAGGAACGCGAGCGCATCTTCGAGACCTCACAGGATCTGATCCTGGTCACCGACGGCTACGGAAATTTCGTCCAGGTCAGCCCGAGCGTGAAACACATCCTCGGCTTCAGCCCGGAGGATTTCATCGGCCGTAGCGCCACCGAGTTCATCCACCCCGACGACCTCGAAAAGACGCGGAACGAGATGCGCGCGGCGCGGCGTGGTGCAGCCAAGCGCAGCTTCGAGGCGCGCTATTATCACGACGACGGTCACGAGGTCTCGCTGAACTGGATGGGCACCTGGTCGGAGCCTGTGAAGCGTCATTTCTTCATCGGGCGCGATCTGACCGAGAAGCAGGCCGCGGAAGCCCAGTTCCGGCAGGCGCAGAAAATGGACTCGATCGGCCAGCTGACTGGCGGCGTGGCCCACGACTTCAACAACGTGCTCACCGTCATCACCGGCACGATCGGTATCCTCTCCGATGCCGTCGCCGACCGGCCCGAACTCGCCGCCATCACCAAGCTGATCGACGATGCCGCCGAGCGCGGCGCGCAGCTGACCAAGCACCTGCTCGCCTTCGCCCGCAAGCAGCCGCTGCAGCCGCGTGAAATCGACGTCAATGCACTGACGCTCGAGGCTGCCAAGCTGCTGCACCCGACCCTCGGCGAGCAGATCACCATCATGCCGCAGCTTACCGAGGATGCCTGGCCTGCCCTGGTCGATCCGGGCCAGCTCTCCACCGCGATCCTCAACCTTGCGCTGAACGCGCGCGACGCGATGCCTGATGGCGGCACACTGGTGCTGGAGACCCGCAACATCTTCCTCGACGACGGCTACGCGAGCATGAATCCGGACGTCGTCGCCGGCAATTACGTGATGATCGCGATCAGCGACACCGGCACCGGAATTCCGGCAGCGCTGATCGAGCGGGTGTTCGATCCCTTCTTCACCACCAAGGAAGTCGGCAGGGGCACGGGCCTTGGGCTGAGTATGGTGTTCGGCTTCGTCAAGCAGTCGGGCGGCCACATCAAGATCTACAGCGAGGAAGGCCACGGCACGAGCGTAAAGATTTACCTGCCGAGATCCACCGGCGTGCAGGAGACCGAATACGAGGTGCTGCAGAACGTGCCCATCACCGGCGGCGACGAAAAGATCCTGATCGTCGAGGACGACGCACTGGTGCGGCAGTATGTGGTGACTCAGGTCAAGAGCCTCGGCTATGCCGCGCTCGAAGCGGCGAACGCGGCAGAAGCCCTCATCATTATCGAGGCCCACAAGGACATCGACCTGCTGTTCACCGACGTCATCATGCCCGGCAACATGAACGGCCGCCAGCTCGCCGACGAGGCCGCGCGGCGGCGACCGGAATTGAGGACGCTCTTCACCTCGGGCTACACTGAAAATGCCATCGTGCATCACGGCCGGCTCGATTCCGGCGTGCTGCTGCTCGCCAAGCCCTACCGCAAGTCCGAGCTCGCCAGGATGCTCAGGACGGCGCTCGCGAGTTGAGCCTGCGACCGGCGTGCGCTATCGCAGATAGCGATGCAGCGCATGGAGTGCCGTCCTTGAAAAACCTCCTCACCGATATCGCCGGCGTTCGCGTCGGCCATGCCCATGACGCAAAGCTCGCCTCCGGCGCCACAGCGATCCTGTTCGACCAGCCGGCGGTGGCGGCGATCGACGTCCGCGGCGGTGGCCCCGGCACGCGCGAGGACGCGCTGCTTGACCCCGCCAGCACGGTCGAACGCGTTGACGCGATTGCGCTGTCCGGCGGCTCTGCGTACGGCATCGAGACCGGCGGTGGCGTGCAGGCCTGGCTCGCCGAACAGGGCCGCGGTTTCCGCGTCCGTGAGGCGCTGATCCCGATCGTGCCGGGCGCAATCCTGTTCGATCTGCTCAACGGCGGCGACAAGGCGTGGGGACGCTTTCCGCCCTATCGCGATCTCGGCTACGCCGCAGCGGCGGCCGCCGGGACTGAGTTTGCGCTCGGCAGCGCTGGCGCAGGCTTCGGCGCCACCACCGCAACATTCAAGGGCGGGCTCGGCTCAGCTTCCGCCGTCACCAGCAGCGGCGTCAAGGTCGCGGCGATCATCGCCGTCAATGCGGTGGGCAGCACGACCGTTGCCGACGGACCGTGGTTCTGGGCGGCGCCGTTCGAGGTCGATGGCGAGTTCGGCGGTCGCGGGCTCCCGGACAAATTCACCGACGACATGCTCAGGATGCGCATCAAGGGCGGGCCTGCCGCAACCGAGCGCGAGAACACCACGATCGGCGCCGTCGTCACCGATGCGGTGCTGACGAAACCTCAGGCCAAGCGGCTGGCGATGATCGCGCATACGGGATTGGCGCGCGCGATCTATCCGGTGCACGCTCCGACTGATGGTGATGTGCTGTTTGCCGCAGCGACATGTGCAAAGCCGGTCGATCCGGTCGTCGGCATCACTGAGGTCGGCATGATCGCCGCGAACGTGGTCGCGCGTGCAATCGCCCGCGGCATTTACAGCGCGACATCACTCCCGTTCGCAGGCGCGCAGCCGTCGTGGAAGGATCGGTTTGGCTAGGGTCTCAGAGCTGTGCTTACACGCTCATCGATATCGATGAGGCCGCGGAGCCCGATGATCCCTGTGCCTGGCTTTGCATCGTCTGCATCATCTGCGCAAACCAGTCATAGGGCGTATTGCCGGCGCCAGACCCGTTCGAAGAGCTGGAGGCGCCCGGCACCGTCGTCGACATCTTGAAGCCGTCGGCATAGGTGACGGTGGTGGTGGTCGAGCCATCCGCGCCGGTCGACGTGGTGGAGGTCGAGCCGCCACTCGACGATGACGACGAGGAATCCGAACCGCTGCCGGACGCGTCGCCCGAGCCGCTCGCCGCATGGGCGTGGTGGTGGCCGCCATGATGGCCGCCGGCGCCCTTCAACGCCTTCGACATCTCGTCGAGGCTGACGCTGCCATCGGAATTGCTGTCGAGCTTGGAGAACACGTCATCGGCCTGCGCCAGATTGGTGCCGCCGGCCCCCAGCGCGTTCTCGAACTCGGACTTGCTGATCTGGCCATCGCCATTGGCGTCGAGCTTCGAGAACAGATCCTTCAGCGCATTATTCTGGCTCGTCGACGTCGAGGACGTCGCGTCCGACGATGTGGAACTGGTCGAGCTGCTGGTCGAGGACGTTGACTGGCTCTGCGCAGCGAACAGCGCGTTCATCGTGTCCGGCGAGATCTGCGGATAATAACCCGCATTGACCGACGGAGCCGCGCCGCCGGACGTGCTGTTGTTGCTGCTGTCGATCGCAAATGGATTGGTCGCCGCGCCTTGCGACGAACCCGTCTGCTGCGTCGAGGACGATTTCGAGCTCGTCAGCGATTGAATGGCATCAAGCGCACTCGAGACGGCGCCAAGCGCAAACAACATTGCACAACTCCAACCCTTGCGGCATGCCGCGACCAATGTTCTGGCCCTTGAAGTCAGCAAGCGTCGTGCCAGTGCGAAAAGCTCAATGAAATCTGTATCCGCAGTGCTTTACGGGGTGCGGGAACATCGGCAATTCATGCCGGTCGCGGCAGAATTTTCCGCCCACAGGAAGCTGATCCTTCCTGCATTGCCGGGCCGGGAGGCCCATGTTAGGCGAGGCCATTCGCCCCACTGCCGCCAAGGGAAATCCAAGGGAAACCGCGCCATGACCCAAGCTTTCGCTCCCCGCCCCCTGGCAATCGCGCCCTCGATCCTGGCCTCGGATTTCTCCAAGCTCGGCGAGGAAGTTCGCGCCGTGGACGCGGCCGGCGCCGACTGGATCCATCTCGACGTCATGGACGGGCACTTCGTGCCGAACATCTCCTACGGCCCTGACGTCATCAAGGCGATGCGCCCGCACACCAAGAAGATCTTCGACGCGCATCTGATGATCTCGCCTTGCGACCCCTATCTCGAGGCCTTCGCCAAGGCGGGCTGTGACCACATCACCGTTCACGCCGAGGCAGGTCCGCATCTCCACCGCTCGCTGCAGGCGATCCGCGCGCTCGGCAAGAAGGCCGGCGTCTCGCTCAATCCGGGCACGCCGATCAGCGTGCTCGAATACGTGCTCGACCTGGTCGATCTCGTGCTGGTGATGTCGGTCAATCCGGGCTTCGGCGGCCAGGCCTTCATCCCTTCCGCGATCGGCAAGATCCGCGACATCCGCGCGATGACGGCGGGACGGCCTGTTGACATCGAGGTTGATGGCGGTGTTGGCCCCGACGTCGCGGGCGCGCTCGCAGCCGCCGGCGCCAACGCCTTCGTCGCCGGCACCTCCGTGTTCAAGGGCGGCACGCAGGAAGCGTACAAGAACAATATTGCAGCGATCCGTAACGCGGCGCTCGGAGCCCGCGGCGAAGCGATCTGAAGCTCTCAGATCTGCACGAAAACCCGCAAAGCTGCGGCTCTTACGGGTGTTGCAACGCGCAATGCCTAAAATTGCAACCGCGACCCGTACTCCTCCGGGCTTCCCTGATTCGTGCAAATCACCGCTAGTGATTCCTGCCTGATTTGACAGGAGCACATCATGACGACGACCCTGGTTTGGACTGGCGTAGCGTTGTGGATTGGTTTTTGTGCGTTCGTTGTGTTCGGCCCCTCAACCGGACCGGTGAAGGTTCCGGCGCGTTCCGCCCGTATGATCGGTCGCAACCGCTATCCGGGCTGATGCCATGCAGATCGCCCTCGTGAAGCGTCAGCCGAAACGCAGGTGTCGCATCCCGCGCCGTCCGCATCCGAACCTCGATTATTTCTTCGGTCGGCTCGAACATTCCGAAAGCGAGATGCGCGACGATCCGGGCGCCGAGACGGCCGACCTGGACCACCCGTTCCGGTCACCGCGCCGGCATTGAAAATTCTTGATTGGACTTGAACTGATGAAACCGCACTGCCCGAACTGCCTGAAGGAAATGACCAAGGCGTCAGCGTCGCGTAACCTCTTCAACTGCGAGCCCTGCCGCGAGATCATTCAGTACTTCGGCGGCAGTCCGGATCACGGCGAGCCCACCCCTCAGTTCTCGT
>JAEWHT010000287.1 GCA_023387695.1 Pseudomonadota bacterium
AGCGATGCACTATTGCCCCCGTCGCCTCGCAGATGACTGATGCGCGGATCCGGTTGGACCGCACGCATCACCACAAGACTTGGCGCACAGACTCCGGGCGCCAGGACCACACGATTTTGCCGTACGCGATCACACCGGTCGTTTGCGCGATGCGCTCGCTCACGGCTGCCCGCCCTGCGATTGCCTTCGCGCCGATGTGATCCACGTCCACCGCCGCCCGGCCCGCGTTCGTGACGATCGCGATACGCCCCTTTTCGTTGGGCCGGGTTGCGGCGATGGATACGCTGTTTCCGAATTTCGGTAAAGTGGAATATTTTTGGTGACGGGTATCGACCCACAGATGGCGTGCTTTGCCCGTCGGGCAACGCAAGGCGTTGTGGCCTTCACCGCACCTTCAGCGACAACTCCGTGCCACCCTTGAGCGGCAGCGTCATCGAAACGAAACCGTTTCCTGGATCGCGAATGAAGGCAAGATAATCGGGCTCGGCATTGTCGTTCATGACGTAGCCGCCGACGAGCAGCTGCGGCGCGACGATCTCGATCACCTCGCGGGCGAGCGAGGGACCACCCTCGCCCGGCCAGCCGTCGATCAACGCGAAATCGACGGGGCCACCGAGATCGCGCAACGTCTTGCGGGCGTCGCCTTCGCGGATCTCGGCGTAGTCGGCAAGACCGGCCTCAGCGAGATTGCGTTTGGCGGTCTCGACCTTGGCAGGCACGATCTCCGAGCCGATTACCGTGCCGCCGCCATTGTCGCGCAAGGCGGCAGCGAAATAGAGCGTCGACATCCCGACCGAGGTTGCGAACTCGGCGACGCGGGTGGCGCGCAGGCCGCGGCACAACAGGTAGATCAATTCGCCCTGCTCGGGATGAATTGAAAAGCCCTGCTCGGCATAGGCGTGAGGATCGCGGTTGCCAAAGGCGCCGCGCGGGCCACCACCGGACGGCCGCTGCCGCGCGCCTTGAAGGCGCGCGATCACGGCGTTGACACGCGGATCTTGTATCGGGCTGTGCAGCCGATCGGTCATGTCAGGCTCCCTCAATTACTTGCCGAGGATTTCCGCGGCCGCACGCTCGAGAATGCCGGCGATGCGACGTGCCTCGGCTGAATCGCTGCCGTGCCTGGACCGCAGCGCGCGCTTGAGGTTGTGGCGAGCACGGTGCAGCTCGTCGGACGCATCGGCGTCAAGATCGCTGACGCCGGCGAAGGCCTCGCGCACCTCGTCCATGCGGCGCCCGATCCGCGACAGCGCCTGGAGGATCGCATCAGCAGTGCCGCGCTGCTCGGCGAGAAAGGCCTCGCCTTGCGGCGTGATGCTGTAAAGCTTGCGGCCGCCATCCTGCGCGACGCTCGCGTGGCCGACCTCTTCGAGATAGGTCAGCGCCGGATAAATCACGCCGGGGCTCGGCGTATAAAAACCCTCGGATTTCTCCTCGATGATCTTGATCAGCTCGTAGCCATGCGCGGGCTTGTCGGCGAGCAGTGCCAGGATCACGAGCTGAAGGTCCTGTGAGGACAGCCGCCGCGCGCCCGGAAAGTCGTCGCCGCCGCGGCCGAAAAAGCCATGCCCGCCGCGGCCGAAGCGATGCCGCCCGCCGTGCCGGCCTATGGCGAAATGGGCGAAATGCCCGAAGTGGAAGTCTTTGTGGTCTCGGTGTTTGCCGAACATATCGCACGTCTCCTTCTCAAAACATATCTTACGATATAATTTGCGATATCTCAGGCGCAAATCACGGATCCGTGATCAGAAGCCGCCGGGGACCGTGGCTACTCAGCCGCCTCGCTATGGGGGACGCTTTGCTCGACCTCGAGCTGGAGGATGTCGTTGAAACGGTTGAAGGCACCACACAGCGCGATACGCCAGGTCAGCTCGACGATTTGCGCCTCCGAGAAGTGCGCGCGCAGGCGGGCAAAGATCTCGTCGCGCGTCTTGTTCCAATTATTGGTCACGGCGATGGAGTATTCGACGACGAGCTTGTCGAGCTCATCAAGCTCGGGATGATCTTTGTAATCGACGAGGCGCGCGGCGCCCTCCTCCGATACGCCCTGCACGGCAAGCTTTGGCGCATGGTGGGAGACGCAGTAATCGCATTTGTTGAGCAGCGACACCGTGACCAGCGCGAGCTCAAGATGCCGCTTCGAGATCATGCCTTCGCTGGCGAGATCGACCAGCAGCGACCACATGTGCTTGAAGATCGGCGCGCGATGCGCCATCACACCGGCTTGGTTCTCGAACGCGCCATAGGTCGTCATCTTGTCCCACAGGGGTCGCAGTGTTTCCGGCAGATCGTCCCTCGTCTTGATCGAAATGCGCGACATGGCATGTCATCCCCTGTTGGAAGGCGCATGCTGCCACAAGGACGGGCTCGCGCGCTACCTCGCGATCGCAAACGCATGACACCCAAGACATTCGAAACACGCTGCCTGCGCTTGCCTGCCGCCACCAAGGTGGTGCAGTGGGAGGGCACCTCCGTGTTCAAGGTCGGCGGAAAGATGTTTGCGATCAGCGGCGGCTTCACGGCCGGCTCCGGCGGCTACATGTTCAAGGTCTCGAACCTGGCCTATTCCATGCTGATCGAGCACGGCCTGGCGCGACCCGCGCCCTATCTCGCACGCGCCAAATGGGTGCAGCTCGTGAGCAACAAGGCGCTGCCGGATGCAGAGCTGACCGCCTATCTCGCGCAGGCGCATGCGTTGATCGTGGCGAAGCTGACGCGGAAATTGCGAAAAGAGCTGCATCTCGGCTAGATCTTCGGCGCTGCGCAAAGTTGCAGCCAGCGATTGACAGAGATCACTATCTGACTAAAGTCAGATAATGCTGGATCCCATCGCTCGCGTCCGCCGCTTCAACCGCGCCGTCACTTCCGCTGTCGGCGCACTCGATACCTCCTTCCTTGGGCGCGGCCGGCCGCTGGGTGCGGCGCGCGTGCTCAATGCGATCGGGCACGGACGCTCGGATGTCGGCGAAATCCGCGACTATCTCGGCCTTGATTCCGGGCTGATGAGCCGATTGCTGCGCAGCCTGGAGGATGACGGGCTGATCGAGACAGATGCGCATAAAGATGATGCACGGCGCCGCGTGGCGACGCTGACGCGCGCGGGCAAACGCGAATTTGCGGCCTATGAGGCGATGTCGAATACGCAGGCCGAGAGCTTCATCGCCCGCAATTCGCAGCGTGAGGCGCTGCTTGCGGCGATGGATCTGATCGCGTCCGCGCTGACGCGCGATCGTATCGCGCTCACCGAGATGGATCCGCAAAGCAACGAGGCGCGCTATTGCCTCGGCGAGTATTACGCCGAGCTCGGCCGCCGCTTCAAACAGGGTTTTGATGTCTCGCTCTCGCGCGATCCCGATGCCAAGGACATGCGTCGTCCGCGCGGCTCGTTTCTCGTCGCGATGTCGGACACGCTGCCGATCGGCTGCGTTGGCTTGAAGGGCACGGATCACGGCTATGCCGAGATCAAGCGTCTCTGGGTCGCACCGTCCGCGCGCGGCTTGGGGCTCGGCAAGCGCCTGATGGACGCGGCTGAAGATGCCGCACGCGCGCTCGGCATCGCGCTTTTGCGGCTGGACACCAACAGCGCACTGCCGGAGGCCGGCCAGCTCTACCGCACCACCGGCTGGCGCGAGATCCCGCGCTTCAACGATGATCCGTACCCGGATCTGTTCTTCGAAAAACAGATCCGGGCATAGGTTCCCGTCAAGCTGCAACCGGGGCTGGCGCAGGTTGGCTTTGCGGCTTCGGGAATGGGCGGAACGTCATCGCCATCAGGAACGCCCCCAGGCCCATCGCCCACGAACCGATATAGAGCCAGGCGTAGCTGGAGAACGCGTCGTAGATCAGGCCGCCGGCGAGCGGGCCGGTCGCCATGCCGAGACTGCCGGCCATCGCCGTGCCGCCGATCACGGTGCCCATCATCTTCAGCGGAAAGTTTTCGCGGATGATGACCGCATAGAGCGGCATGGTGCCGGCATAGATGAAGCCGAACACGGTCGCGACCATGTAGAAGGTCGTGAGCTCATGGGCAAAGACATAGGCGAGCGCGCCGAAGGCTTGCGCGAGCAGGCCGCCGACCAGCACGCGCTTGGCGCCGAGGCGATCGCCCATCAGGCCGAAGGCGATGCGGCCGCCTAGGCCGGCCAGTCCCTCGACACTGTAGATCGTCACCGCCGAGATCAGCGGGATGCCGCAACTCACGGCATAGCTGACGGTGTGGATGATCGGGCCGGAATGCGTGGCGCAGCAGAAGAAATTGGTCGCGATCAGGATCAGGAATTGCGGCGAGCGTAGCGCCTCGCCCACTGTCATCTCGGATTGCGGACCACCCGGCCCCGCTGCGCCGACCGGCGGATGCGCCAGCGCCGGCGGCCGGCGCACCAGCAGCGCGACCGGGATCATGATCACGGCAACCACCAGCGACACGATCTGCATCGCGGTGCGCCAGTCATGGTGCGACACCAGCCAGGCCGCGAGCGGCGCCATCGTCATCGGCGCCACGCCCATGCCGGCCGACACCAGCGAGACCGCAAGGCTGCGATGGGTATCGAACCAGCCGGTGACGGTCGCCATCATCGGCGCGAAGATCGCAGCACAGGAGGCGCCGACCAGCAGGCCGAACACGAACTGGAACACGATCAGCGAGGTCGCATGGCTCGCCGCGAACAGGCTCAGCGCCAGCACGGTCGATCCCGTCAGCACCACCGGCAGCGGGCCGAACTTGTCCGTCAGCGTTCCCCAGATCATGCTGGTGCAGGCCATCGCCAGAAAGCCGATCGTCATCGCACTGGAGATGCCGGTCACCGACCATCCCGTGTCCTTGGCGATCGGCTGCAGGAACACCGGTAGCGAAAACATGCCGCCGATGGCGACGCAACCGAGCACGCCGCCGGCCGCGACGATCACCCAGCGATAAGAGGAAGCAGTCATCGAATGTCTCCCGTCAGGTCTGTCTCACGTGGAAGACGATTGGAAACGGCAAAAGCAGACAGAACGACCCTATTTTATTTTGCAGGTCGTCGCGATCGCGGACCGCAGATGGAAACCGAAATCACCGTTGGTCACCCAAAACGCGAAAACAACCCCATGCACAGTAGACCGTCGCAGGGAGATCAATGGCTTAGTTGCTGCCAACCGCTGACATCGGAAATTGCGACGCCAAAGCCGCGATTTGACACGTCGGGCAAAACACCGGCATCATGGCATCATCCCGAAAATTCGATCGCTCCGCGCTTCCGCTCGCCCGCTCATGGCCATTCGTCCCATCGTCCGCTATCCCGACCGCCGGCTCGCGATGCCTGCCCGCCCCGTCACCGCCTTCGACGACGGCTTGCGCGAGCTCGGAGCCGACCTGCTGGAGACGATGCGCGCCGCGCCCGGCATCGGCATCACCGCGCCGCATATTGGCGTGCCCTTGCGTGTCGTCGTGCTCGAGCTCGACGCCAGGATTGGACCGCAGACCTACGTCAATCCAGAGATTGAATGGGCGTCACCGGAGATGATCCTGCACAAGGAAGGCAGCGTCTCGATGCCCGGCGTCAATGACGAGGTGCAGCGCCATGCCCGCGTGCGGATCAGCTATCAGGACGTGGACGGCAACATGCAAAGCGAGGAGTCGGATGGTTTGCGCGCCGTCTGCCATCAGCACGAGATCGATCAGCTCGACGGGATGTTTTGGATCCAGCGGCTGTCGCGGCTGAAGCGCGAGCGGCTGGCGAAGAAGTTCGAGAAGATGGGACGGAATTCGTAGGGTGGGTTAGCTGAGCGGCTGCGCGACGCGCGGGCCGGTCGGCGTAACCCACCTCTTTGGTTTCCGCGGAGACGGAAGTGGTGGATTACGCCAGCGACTGCGCTTCGCGCAGCCGCTGGCTAATCCACCCTACGACGCCCAAGACTACTTCAGCGGCAAAAACAGTTCCGCGACCGTTTCGTGCTCCGGCACTTCCGGGAAGAAGCTCAGCCGCTGGCAGTAGATCGGGAAGTCGCGGGCTTCTTCGCCGCTGGCCGGAAGCCAGTCGCGATAGAGGTAGAGCGCGGCAGGTTCGAGATTATCGGTGTAGCCGACGACGCGCAGCACGGCGCAGCGCCCGCCGGGGATCTCGCCGGCCTTGACCTCGCCGTCGTTCGCTGCGATCGGCTGGTCGGTGCCGACACAGAGGTCGGTGCTGTAATCGGCTGATGACGCGGGATTGCGCTCCGAGCGCCAGACATTGAAGGTTGGACTTATGCTGGGGTGCAGGCCGCGGGCCTTGCGCCAGGCGATGAAGCGCTGGATGGTGGCGCCCAACGTCGCCGGGCTTCCCCGGTGTTCCATGATCGCCACCTTGGTGGTTGGCACGTCGCGGATCGTCACGTCGTCAGTTGTGTAGCTTGTCTTCATGAGCTTGCTCCTCGCTGCATCGAGAGGCCCGAAGGCCGCAAGCCACGGTTCCCAATCCGGTGATTTCCGGAACGACGACGGCGACTGCCCGAACCGTTGCCGAAAGGCGCGGGCGAAGGCATCCGGTGCGTCGTAACCGGCATCCATCGCGATCTCGGTTACATCAAGGGCATCCATATGGGCCAGCTGATACGACGCACGCTTCATGCGAGCCAGCTGGACATAGCGATGCACTGACAGGCCGAAGGTCGCCGTGAACTGCCGGTGAAAATGGAATTTCGAGAAGGCCGCAACGGCGCTCAAGCTGTCCAGGTCCAGATCTTCGTCGAGATGCCGGTCAATATGGTCCAGCACCCGCCGCATCCGGGCTTGATAGTTCTGCAATGCCGCCGTCATCGTCCCTCCTCCGTGGCGGCTTGAATTAGTCGCGGACGGGCCTCGTGTGCTCGACCGATCTTGCGGTTTGGGACAAATGCGAGACTAGTCGGTATCCGCAAGCGCACGCATCAAATTCGGAGTCGACCAACTCGCAACGCCGGTGCCGGCGAAATCGCGGTCTGTTGTCCAGACGTCGGCATCGACGCTCCAAGCTAGCGCCAGCACGTGCGCGTCGCGGTCAGAGCCGTTACGGCTTGGCACGGCGTCCCGAAGCGTCTCTTCGCATTGGTCAAGCATGGGGGCCAATGCAGCGACAGGAACGATCGTCAACACATTCACCAAAGCGTCGAGCACCTCGATCAGCTCCGGGCGCTGCAAGCCGAGCGCGATACGCCGACGTGCTTCCTGGACAACACGGTCCGTCGTCACCAGGATTGCGCTTTCTGTAGCCTTGAGGAGCGCACCGGAACTTCGGCCTCGAACTGCGGCGATCAGAATGGCTGCATCAATGACAATCGTGGTCGACGGCCGTCTCATGCCTTGGAGCTGGATTTGGACTTGGCTGTGAGAGCCTTCACAGCCGAAACGGACCAATCCACGGGATCGACCTCGCCGAATTCACCCAGCGCCGCATCGTCCGCAACCGCGTCACGCTTTTTCGCAAGCCGCTCAGCACGCGCCAACACCGCAGCGAGCCGCTCGGGATCCGCCGCCTTGAGAGGGATGAGCAACCCAACCGTCCGCTCGCCCGATTTGACAGGAGTCGGACCGGGCAATGCGCCGATCGCGTCGCCCGAAATCTTCTGGAGGTCGCGGATACTGATGTGGCTCATGGATGAATTACATACACCTATATGTAACGATCTGCAAGATCGCAGAGCGACGCCCTATCCGCCCGCCATCAATTCCTTCGCCAGCGCCATATACGCCGGCAACGTCACGGGATCGTTGGCGGCGTTGCCCGCGACAGGATGCGAGGCGTAGCGCGCGATCACCATCTCGGCGTTGGGATCGATGTAGATGCCCTGCCCGTGCACGCCGCGCGCCATGTAGGCGCCGTGGGCATTGTGCGTGACCCACCATTGGTTGCGGTAGGACGCACCGGGCAGCGTGGTGTAGCCGGCCGGCTTGAACTTCTCGGGGTCGCCGCCGCGCGCGATGTCTTCGACGACCTGTGACGGCACGATCTGGCGGCCGTTGAAGCGGCCGTGGTTGCGGATAGTCTCGCCGAAGCGGGCGAGATCGCGCAACGTCGTGGAGAGACCGCCACCGCCGCTCTCGGTGCCGATGCGATCGACGTGATAATGCGCATCCTCCTCCGCACCCATCGGCTGCCAGATGCGCTCAGAGAGAAGATCAGACAGCGTCATGCCGCTGGCGCGCCTGATGATCCAGGCCAGCACATCGGAATTGACGGTCTTGTAGGAAAACGCCTTGCCGTGCTCGCCCTGCTTTTTCTGGCCGACGAGAAAATCGAAGATGTTGGTAGCACCGTCATAGTCCGGCGGGATCGGCGCCATGCCGTTGGCGCGCCGCAAGCCCCACACGTGCGAATTCTTGTCGGTGTAGACTTCGGTGTATTCGAGGCCGGTGGTCATATCCATGGCCTCGTACACGCGCGCATCGCCAAACGCGCTCGCCTTCAGCTCCGGAACGTAGTCGGTGATCGGCGCCTGCGGATCGATCTTTCCTTCCGCAATCAGGATGCCGGCGAGCGTGCCGGTGAACGACTTCGTCACCGACATCGCAATATGCGGCTTGTGCGGCTTCAACGCGCCAAAGTAGCGCTCATAGATCAGCTTGCCCCGATGCAGCACCGCGATGCCGTCGGCATACGTCTCCTCCAGCATCTTAGCGAATGTCATCGGCCGCCCGTCCATCGTGGTCGATGCGACCGCGCCGATGTCCTGCTCCGCGCGTGGCAGCGGAGATGCCGACCCCGCCCCGCGCCAGACGTTCACGGTGGGGACAAGCTGACGGATGTTGCTCCAGGCCCAGCGGAGTTCGGGGAAATTGCGGAAGGAGCCGTCCTGGAAGCTGATGAGGCGGTCGGGAGACGGCGGGAAGCCGCGCATCCAGCCGAGGGTTTCGGGGTCGGATTCGGTGGACGTGGCGGGCGGGACGGACATCAGCACTGGCTCCGGAGGGCGATGCTGAAGTCGTAGCACGCAAGAATGCGGTCTACATCAGACGCTTGTGCCGGGCTGAAGCGCGTGACTCTCGGAGCTCGCTTATTGCTTGAAGCAGTGTTCGCGGTGCCACTGCAGAAAATGTGGGTGTGGCCGATCCGACGGCCTTCGTGGCTCGAGGGCACGACCAGTCTTGTTGATGACGGATCGAACTCCTTCCAGGTCGTTAGTATGACGCGAGATTAATATTTCGAGGTCATCGGCCAAACTGATCAAACCGCGATCAAACATCCAGTGAGCAGTACCGGACAACGCGATCCCATTGCTCACGGTGTCTGGCCCATTGGCCTCAACAGGCCTTATGTGCGCTGCTGCTACTTCTGCGCGTCCCATTCCGTTGATGAGCTTTAGCCCTGTAATGGCGCAGCGTTCATCGTAAGCGCGCAGAACAATCCGACGAAATACGCGATCGCGCAGAACTCGAGATACGGTAAGGCTGACACGATCTCTTTGCTGCTCAAAGATGAACGGCGCCTGCTCCCCATCGTCGAGTTGAGCTAACCGAACATCATCGTCAACGCGAGGCAGCAGCGGTGCACCTTCCGCGAAACCAAGTTCGAATATTCTATTGAAATCTTCGAGCGAGATGGGACGGACCGCTGACTGAGCACGGCCTGAGATGCGTCCCTGCTCATTCAAGACGCCGCGCTCTACAGGGCCACTCGGTCCGTTGAAAGAAACTGGATTTGCAAATTCGAGATAGCTTCCGAGCTCGATCAGGGCGAGATACATCCCAGAAGTACCCGGGTCGGGAATGACCTGCTGAACCCGAGCAATCGCAAAATAGCCGCGCGTCTCGACGACCTTGCTGGGCTCGTAATAAATGATCCAATCGCCGATGCAGGCTTCGACGCGACGCAAGTACTGACTGGGAAACTGATATCGTTCAGCAGGGCTGTCATCGTAGATCGAGTCAGATCGATGGATGAAGACTCCAAATCCCATGATCTACGCGTCGCAACCTCTCCGGAGCGTCAGGGATGCAGCAGGCATTCCCCCTACTCCCACTCAATCGTCCCAGGCGGCTTGCTGGTCACGTCGTAAACCACCCTATTCACGCCCTTCACCTCGTTGATGATGCGCGTGGCGGTCTCGCCCAAAAACTTCATGTCGAACTGATAGAAATCCGCGGTCATGCCGTCGGTTGAGGTGACGGCGCGCAAGCCAACCACATAATCGTAAGTGCGGCCGTCGCCCATGACGCCGACTGTCTTGACGGGCAGCAGCACCGCAAAGGCCTGCCAGATGTCGTCGTAGAGGCCGTGCTTGCGGATCTGGTCGATGTAGACGGCATCGGCCTTGCGCAGGATGTCGAGCTTGTCCTTGGTGATGTCGCCGGGGCAGCGGATGGCGAGGCCCGGGCCCGGGAACGGGTGGCGGCCGACGAAGATTTCGGGAAGGCCGAGCTCGTAGCCGAGCTTGCGCACCTCGTCCTTGAACAGCTCGCGCAGGGGCTCGACGAGCTTCATGTTCATGCGCTCGGGCAGACCGCCGACATTGTGGTGCGACTTGATCGTTACCGAGGGGCCGCCGGTGAAGGAGACGCTCTCGATCACATCGGGATAGAGCGTGCCCTGGGCCAGGAAGTCGGCGCCGCCGATCTTCTTGGCTTCCTGCTCGAACACCTCGATGAAGAGTCGGCCGATGGTCTTGCGCTTCACTTCCGGATCGGTGACGCCTTCGAGCTCGCCGAGGAACTGCTTGGACGCATCCACGTGCACGAGCGGGATGTTGTAGTGGTGACGGAACAGGTCGACGACGGTCTTGGCCTCGTCGAGGCGCAGCATGCCGTGATCGACGAACACACACGTCAGCTGATCGCCGATGGCTTCGTGGATCAGCACGGCGGCGACGGCGGAATCGACGCCGCCGGAGAGGCCGCAGATCACCTTGCCTTTGCCGACCTGCGCGCGGATCTTGGCGATCTCTTCCGCGCGGAAGGCGCCCATGGTCCAGTCGCCGGTGAGGCCGGCGATCTTGCGCACGAAATTACGAATCAGCTTGGCGCCATCGGGCGTGTGCACCACTTCGGGGTGGAACATCAGGCCGTAATATTTGCGCGTCTCGTCCTGGATGATCGCGAAGGGCGCGTTCGGCGAGGTGCCGGCGACCGAGAAGCCCGGCGGCATCTTGGTGATGCGATCGCCATGGCTCATCCAGACCTGGTTCTTGCTGCCTGACGACCAGACGTCCGCGAACAGCTGGCTCTCGGCTTTCACCTCGACATCGGCGCGGCCGAATTCGCGGTGATGGCCGCCCTCGACCTCGCCGCCGAGCTGGGCGGCCATGGTCATCTGGCCGTAGCAGATGCCCATCACGGGCACGCCGGAGGCGAAGATCAACTGCGGGGCGCGCGGGGAGCCGGCCTCATGTACGGACTCGGGACCGCCGGAGAGAATCACCGCTTTCGGCTTCATCTCCTTAAAGGCCTCTTCGGCCTTGTTGAACGGGACGATCTCGCAATAAACGCCGTCCTCGCGGACGCGACGCGCGATCAGCTGCGTCACCTGGCTGCCGAAGTCGACGATGAGAATCTTGTCGTGCGCCGAGGCCACCGAGGGCGTCGACGCGGAGCGGTCGTTCTGTGCTGCTGTCATGGCAAGCCAATACGCGATGAGCCCCCTGCTCGCAACCGCGCGCGTGCGCGCGCCCACATGCTTCTTTGGGCATGGACAAATGGATATAGGTAAGTATCATTGACCTAATTGCCTCGCCTGCCAAACAGGGGCCAATCAGGGAGAACGCCATGTCGAAGTTTCATCAGCCATCAACGCTTGCCGCTCTCGGCCGGACCTGGGTCGAGGCCTGGAATGCACGCGATCTCGAGCGCGTGCTGACGCTTTACGACGAGGCGGCCGTGATGACCTCGGACCGCATCCCCGCGATGGGGTTCGATGCCAGCGGCACCGTGCATGGCAAGGATGAGTTGCGGGCGTATTGGGGCAAGGCGCTGGCGCTGCTGCCGGGGCTGCATTTCACGTTGATCGATGTGTATGTCAGCCCGGACAGCCTGGTGGTGTTTTACGAGAACGAGCGGGGGAAGAAGATTTGCGAGTATTTGCGCGTGAATGATGCGGGCCTGATTGTGCAGGGGTCGGCTAATCATTTGCCGCATTGAACACCGCTCTCTCCCCGTCATTGCGAGCGCAGCGAAGCAATCCAGACCGCCTCTGCGGCAGCAGACTGGATTGCTTCGTCGCAAGGGCTCCTCGCAATGACGGAGACTGGGGCGCGCGCGTGCGCTAACACGGGCGCTGCCGGCACTGAGACAGGATTCCTCCCCATGAAGCTTCCCACCTCGCCTTTCACCGTGACCGACTGGAGCAAGGTCGAAGCCACTATTCATCCCGGCGAGACCGGCGAGGCCAAATGGCGGACGCTGAACATTGGCGATCTCCGGGTGCGGATGGTGGAGTATTCGCCGGGCTATCTCGCCGACCACTGGTGCGATCGCGGCCACGTGCTGTACGTGCTTGCGGGCGAGCTCGACAGCGAGTTGCGTGACGGGCGCACATTCAAGCTGACGCCGGGGATGAGCTACCAGGTATCGGATTTCGGCGACGCCGCGCATCGTTCCTCGACGGCCGTGGGCGCGACGCTTTTCATCGTGGATTGAGGGAACTATCGTTCTCTGTGCAGCGCAAAATAGCAAAGTAAGAGTGGCTCGCCACGAGCGCGTGCCGCCTTGAAGTTGCCCCAAAAAATCGCTAGATTGTGAACATCGATCCTTGGCCGAACGACTGGGCCGCTCCGTCTCATTTCCAATGGGCGAGCACGTTTCAGGTATTTCTCCAAAATCGACCAATCGGGACAGTGGGCGCAGGTTGCGCATTTGTCCCCCTGAGTGCATCGTCAATTGAAAGGAAATGACTATGGCAATGGGCACCGTGAAGTGGTTCAACAACCAAAAGGGCTTTGGCTTCATCCAGCCGGATGACGGCGCAAAGGACGTCTTCGTTCACATCAGCGCCGTTGAGCGCGCTGGTCTGTCGACCCTCAACGAAGGCCAGAAGGTCTCCTTCGACATCGTTGCGGACCGCCGCAGCGGCAAGTCGTCGGCCGACAACCTCCGCGCCGGCTAGTTGACCCCGACATTCGCGATCTGACCACGGACGTACCGGCAGATCGTTGAGTTCGAAAGACCCCGCGACCGGGATCCGGTTCGCGGGGTTTTTGTTTGCGCTGTCATTCCGGGGCTCGCGAAGCGAGAGCCCGGAATCCATCGATCCGCGGAGTCTGCCGTCCGATGGATTCTCAGGTGCGCAATTGCGCACCATAGCTCGCCCTTCGGGCGCCCCGGAATGACCGTGGAGAGAATTCAGCCCACCTTCTTCAGCACCGCGACGAAGAACCCGTCCGTTCCCGTGCGGCGCGGGGTCATCAGCCAGCCCTCGGGCGATTGCAGCGCGGCTTCCGCAAACGCCTCGGCCTTGTCCCAGAGCACGCTTGCGGTTTGCTCCGGCGGCACCACCGCAAATTCCGGATGCTTCGCAACGAAGGCCCTCACCTGCTCGCCGTTCTCCGCAGGCAAGACCGAGCAGGTGATGTAGGCGATGCGGCCGCCGGCCTTGACCAGCGGAACCGCACGCTCCAGCACCTCGGCCTGGTCCTTCAGACGAATCTCCAGCGCGCCCGGACGCATGCGCCATTTGGCATCGGGGTTGCGGCGCCAGGTTCCGGTTCCCGTGCAGGGCGCGTCGATCACGACGAGATCGGCGGTCGCGCTGATGTCGGCCAGCGGATCCGCATCGCCCTTGGGCGTGCGGACGTCGGCATTGTGGACGCCAGCACGCGACAGGCGCTCGTGGATCGGCGCAAGCTGGCGCTTGTCGCTATCAGTGGCAATGAGCCGGCCCTTGCCCTGCATCATCGCTGCGAGCGCCAGCGTCTTGCCGCCGGCACCCGCACAGAGGTCGATCACCTGCTCGCCCGGTTTTGCCGCGGTGAACAGGGCCGCAAGCTGCGATCCTTCATCCTGAACTTCAACGCCGCCCTTGATGAAATCCTCTTCCGCCTGGATGCCGGGGTTGCGCGCATCGGCCGAAAGCTCGATGCGCAGGCCGTTTGGCGACCACGGCGTCGGTTTCGCATGAAGATGAGCAAGTGCCTTCAGCACCTTGTCGCGATTGGATTTTAGCGTGTTGACGCGCAAATCGAGCGGCGCCCGGCTCGCCATCGCGACGGCCTCGGCGATACGGTCCTCGCCGAACACCTCGGCGAGATGAGAATCGAGCCATTCCGGATAGTCGCCGGCGATCGCGGCGGGCGCGCCCTTGAGGGAGCGTGAGCCGAGCGCGGCCTGCTCGGCGTCGGTCAGCGGCTCCGGTGCGAAACGGCTGCCGTCGAACAGAGCGGACATGGTCGCGATGTCCATGTTCCGCTCGAGGCGGAGCATGCCGATCAGGCGCGCGCGCGCGGTATCGGAGTCCATCAGGAAGGCGCTCGAGGCGTAGCGGCGCAGCACGTCCCAGACGAGGCCGGCAATCGCGGCGCGGTCACCCGAGCCGGCGAAGCGGTGCGCGGTGCCCCACTCCTTCAGCGCTTTCGCCGCGGGCACGCGGTCCTTCTCGATGGTGTCGATCAGTTCGATGGCTGCGGACAGCCGGGCAGCGGGAGTCATTTGAATCTTTCAGATGAAGGATCTTATGTTTTGCGCATGATCTTGTCGGAAAACCGGTTTCCACTTTTCCGGATCATGCGCGCTCGCAAGAGTCAGATCAGCAACAGGATTTTCAGCGCGAAGTAGATCCACATCACCAACAACACCAGCACGCCGGCGAGCCAGACCGACGAACGCCGGCCGAGATCATTCGAGGTGACGAACACGCCGGCATGAGCAAACCGCGTCACCACGAACACCCAGGACAGCAGCACGATGACGAGATCGGCATGGCGCAGCGGCAGTGCCAGCGCGATCAGGGCGTAGAACAGCACCGGCAATTCGAACTGGTTGCGGTAGCAATTGGCGATCTGCGTGGCGCCCTTGGGCCAGTTCGGCTCGCCGAGCGCAATGTCGCGGATCTTGGTCTGCCCGGACACCAGCGCATTCCGGCGCCCGAACACCATGCCGATCAGGAGGGCGAAGGTGAGACCGATCTGCGCGAAGACCGGCAGCAAAACCATTTGAACAGACATCGGAACTTTCCCGTAAGGCGGCGTGCCGCGGACCGTCATTAGCCGCGACTTCCCGCGCTGACAATCGAGGAGTTGAACCGGTGTTCCTCATCTCGCGACCAACCACCGATTATCCGGGCGATTTTGGCCCATTGGGCCCGCAAGGCGAGATTGCCTCATGAACACCCTGTCCAGCCTTTGGACCGAGACCGCCGACGGCCAGCTCGGCATCTGGATGTCGGCGCTGTCAGGTGTCGCGGCGGCGCTGGCGGTCGCGCTGGCGATGACGGTGTACTTCCGCCTGAGCTACCGGACCTGGCGCGACGTCGCCAAGCACGGCCTGGCAACACTCGCCGCATTCGCCCTGTTCGCCTTCGCCGCCTACGACATGCGGCACGCCGCGGCGGCCTATCTGGGCCTCAACCCGTCCAAGCCGGCAGTCGAGTTCGAGATCCGCATGCCGCGCGAGACCCTGACGACCGCGTCCACCGACACCCAGATCGAGCTGCACACTGACCGCAACCAGACCCTCGCGCTGGTCGACGGCGTCAGCGACCTCGACGACGGGCGCGCCGTGTTGCGCGGCGCGGTGGCGCTGAACTACCGCACCGCCGATCGCGTGCTGGTGCTGAACCTGCCCGGCAAGGGCACATTCGAGTTTCGCCTGCGCCTGCCCGCCGAGCCGCATCGCACCGAGCAGTTCGGGCCCTGGCATCTCGCCGACCGCATCGCCTCGCAGGTTGCAAGCGGCGTCGCGCAACAGGACGCCTACACGATCCGCTATCGCGTGCTTTAAACTTTGTTTCATCGCAAGCTTTGCGCACGCGTCATCGTTCCGACGTTTGGGCGCGCGATACTTTGCGCATGTCCCAATTTCGCATCACCCAGATTTCCGACACGCATCTCGGCCAGCGCTTTCCCGGCCTGATCGCAAACTTTCATCGCGTGAGCGAGCACGTCGACGCCGACAGGCCTGATCTCGTCATCAACACCGGCGACGTCTCGTTCGATGGACCCACCAGCCGCGGCGATATGGCGTTCGCAAAAAGCCTGCACGATGCATTGCCTGTCGATTGTCGCTATTTGCCGGGCAACCATGATATCGGCGACAACCCGACCGCACTCGGACCGGCACCGAAGCCGCCGGTCGCCGAAGTGCATCGCCAGCAATTCCGCGACATTATCGGCGAAGACCATTGGTCGTTCGACGCCGCCGGCTGGCACTTCATCGGCCTCAACTCGCTGGTGATGAACTCAGGCCTCGCGTTCGAAGCCGAGCAGTTCGATTGGCTCGCCGCTGATATCGCGCGCATCAACGGCAAGCCGGCCGCGCTTTTCCTGCACAAGCCGGTGTTCCTCAACCAGCCTGACGATCCCGAGACGCCGGAGACTTCGATCCGCTACGTGCCGCAGCCCGCGCGTGCGCGGCTGATCGAGATGTTCGCACGCGTTGATCTGCGTCTCATCGCCAGCGGTCACGTGCACCAGCGCCGCGATTTCACCTATTGCCACACGCGCCATGTCTGGGCGCCGTCAGCCGGCTTCAAGATCAACGACGCACGTCAGGACCGCATCGCGATCAAGGAAACAGGCCTCGTCGAATACCGCTTCGCTCCTGACAGCCTTGAAGTGCGCCATTTGCGCGCGGCAGGCCAGATCGATGTCGATATCGAAGAACTGTTCGCGCAGATGGGCGGCGAGCACTAAGCGCTCGCTCTTCGCTTCTCAGGCGACGCTCTTGAGATCCTGCTGGATCGCAGCGAGCAAGGATTGCAGCGCTTCGCTGGTGACAGGTGCAGATGCCGTATCATTGGCGGGGATGATCTTGGCGGGCTCAGCCACCTGCGCCGTACGATTGGGAAAGCGCGGCGGAGGCGTCGGCATCCGAGGCTGCACGAAAGTGCCTTCGTCCTCACTGTGCACGAACTTGCCATGGATGACGTCGTCATGGCGGCCCATGACGAACATGGCCGCCCAATAGCCGGCAGCCAAAAGGATTACGCAGAAAATACCGATCTCTAACATCGCAACACCCTAAATATGCGCGATGATTCAATGCCTTCGCCCAGCCGTCAATGAACCCTGGGTCATAGACGCGGGTTTTTGCGGGTAGGTGTTGCCGATCGGTAACTATTCGTTAACCACCGGTGTCCCGAGGTGTGACACCGGTGCAACTATTGGACGCTCCAGGCCTCTAACCGGCGCTGCAGACCGTAGAGCTTAGGCCTTGTCCGGCCCGACCCGGACCAGCTGCTTGCCGAAATTGGCGCCCTTCAGCAGTCCCATGAACGCGCCAGGCGCACTCTCGAGGCCCTCGGTGACGAACTCCTTGTACTTGACCTTACCGTCGCGGACCCAGCCCGACATGTCGCGCAGGAAGTCGCCGTGGCGTGAGGCAAAGTCGGAGACGATGAAGCCGCGGAAGGTCAGCCGCTTGGTCAGCGTCGCACGCATCATTGAAGCGGCCCATTTCGGCGGCTTGGCCTCGGTGTCGTTGTAATGCGCGATCAGGCCGCAGACCGGAACGCGCGCGAATGCATTGAGCAGCGGGAAGACCGCCTCGAACACGGCGCCTCCGACATTCTCGAAATAGACGTCGATGCCTTTCGGGCAGGCGTCCTTCAGCTTCGCCGCCAGATCAGGATCGCGGTGATCGATGCAGGCATCGAAGCCGAGCTCCTTCACCACGTAGTCGCACTTGTCCTTGCCGCCGGCGATGCCAACCGCGCGTGCGCCCTTGATCTTTGCGATCTGGCCGACGGCCGAGCCGACCGCGCCGGAGGCACCCGCGACGACGACGGTCTCGCCTTCCTGCGGCTTGCCGATGTCGAGCAGGCCCGTATAGGCGGTCATGCCGGGCATGCCGAGCACGCCGATGGAGGTCGAGATCGGGCCAAGCTTGGGATCAACCTTGATCAGGCCCTTGCCGTTCGAGATCGCGTGAGACTGCCAGCCGGTGCGTGCACGAACGATGTCGCCGACCGCGAAATCCGGATTGTTGGAAGCAGCAACCGCGCTCACCGCCTCGCCTTCCATCACGCCACCAACCGGCACCGGCGCGGCATAGGACGGACCATCGCTCATGCGCCCGCGCATATAAGGATCAAGCGACAGCCAGATCGTACGCAGCAACACTTCGCCCGCGCCGGGCGTCGGCACCGCGAATTCCTCCAGACGAAAATCAGATGATTTGGGTTCGCCGACGGGACGTGCGGCGAGAACGATGCGCTTTGCTTGGGACATGATGGCTTCCTCCGATTTGTCTTTCGACGTGGACCGAAGCGGAGGGAGTGACGCGCGTCAATACAAAAGCGGTGGAGCGTGGTGGCGTTTCGTTACGCGCATCTCTCGTGTCCCGGACGCGCTGCAACGTGCAACGTTGCTGCGCAGAGCCGGGACCTAGAAGGCGACACGGCAACACGTGGCGACATGGGCCCCGGCTCTGCAACGCATCACCGAAGAGGTGCTGCGCTGCGTCCGGGGCACGAGAGAGTCGAGGACTAACCCCCGCCCGGATAGTTCGGGGCTTCGCGCGTGATGGTCACGTCGTGGACGTGGCTTTCGCGCAGGCCTGCGCCGGTGATGCGAACGAACTGCGCCTTGTCGTGCAGTTCCTTCATGTCCTTGGCGCCGACATAGCCCATCGCGGCGCGCAAGCCGCCGGCGAGCTGGTGCATGACGTTGCCGACCGGGCCCTTGTAGGGCACCTGGCCCTCGATGCCTTCGGGCACGAGCTTGAGCGTGTCCTTGATGTCCTGCTGGAAATAACGGTCGGCCGAGCCACGCGCCATCGCGCCGACCGAGCCCATGCCGCGATACGCCTTGTAGGAACGGCCCTGCCACAGGAACACTTCGCCGGGCGTCTCGTCCGTGCCGGCGAGCAGCGAGCCGACCATCGCGATGTCGGCGCCGGCGGCGAGCGCCTTTGCAAGATCGCCGGAGAACTTGATGCCGCCGTCGGCGATGACGGGAATGTCGGATTTCTTCGCGGCCTCGACCGCGTCCATGATCGCGGTGAGCTGGGGCACGCCGACGCCGGCGACGATGCGCGTGGTGCAGATCGAGCCCGGGCCGATGCCGACCTTGATGCAATCAGCGCCGGAGTCGATCAGCGCCTGCGCGCCTTCGGCGGTGGCGACGTTGCCGGCGACGACCTGCACGGAGTTGGACAGGCGCTTGATGCGGTTCACGGCGTGCAGCACGTGGCGGGAATGGCCGTGCGCGGTGTCGACGACGACGAGATCGACGCCGGCATCGATCAGCCGTTCGGTGCGCTCGAAGCCGCTGTCGCCGACGGTGGTCGCTGCGGCGACACGCAGTCGGCCCTGCGCGTCCTTGCAGGCGAGCGGATGGGCGACTGCCTTCTCCATGTCCTTCACGGTGACGAGGCCAACGCAGCGATACTGCTCATCGACCACCAGCAGCTTCTCGATGCGGTGATGATGCAGCAGTCGCCTGGCTTCGTCCTGGCTGACATTCTCGCGCACCGTCACGAGACCTTCATGCGTCATCAGCTCGGAGACTTTTTGCCGGCGATCGGTGGCAAACCGCACGTCGCGGTTGGTGAGGATGCCGACCAGCTTACCGGGCGTGTTCTTGCCCGCACCGGTGACGACGGGAATGCCTGAGATGCCGTGGTCACTCATCAGCTTGAGCGCATCGTCGAGCGTGGCGTCAGGGCTGATGGTGAGCGGGTTCACCACCATGCCCGACTCGTAACGCTTGACCTGGCGGACCTGCGCGGCCTGCCCCTCGGGATCGAAATTGCGGTGGATGACGCCGAGGCCGCCGGCCTGCGCCATGGCGATCGCCATGCGGGCTTCCGTGACGGTGTCCATGGCGGAGGCCATGATCGGGATGTTGAGGGGAATGGCGCGCGTGACGCGGGAGCGGATGTCGACTTCACCCGGCATCACGTCCGACAGGCCCGGCTTCAACAGCACGTCGTCGAACGTAAAGGCTTCGCGAATGCCCTGTTGCACCGTGGCCATGTGCCAACTCCTTCCTGCGGCCCTGCCGCAAATAACTATGGATGAGCGCCACCCTCGGCGTACCTTGCGGCATCGCCGGAGAATCGGAGCCCATCGGTGGGGTTGACGCGGGTCGATAGCATGCCCGCGTGACGAATCAAAGCAAATCGGACCGCTGGCCAGCCATGTACAGGCTTTTTAGCGTAAATTCAGCGAAGATGGACCATCCGCACCGTCATTCCGGGGCGCGCCAGTTGGCGCGAGCCCGGAATCCATTGGGCCGCGGGGACCGCTGCGGGATGGATTCCGGGCTCGCGACTTCGTCGCGCCCCGGAATGACTGAGGAGCGAACGCAGCATTTAGGTGCTATGCGCCGATCCGCAATGGCCCCGGCCGGATGGCGGTGATAAGCCGGAATTCTCGCTGTCCTTCCTGATTTCCATTACCAATCCGTCATGGTCGACAAGCAACGCATCATCCCGCTGATCGTGGCCACTGCTCTCTTCATGGAGAACATGGACTCCACGGTGATCGCCACCTCGCTGCCGGCGATCGCGACCGACATCGGCACCAATCCGCTGGCACTGAAGCTCGCGATCACTTCCTACCTGCTGTCGCTCGCGGTGTTCATCCCGGCCAGCGGCTGGACTGCCGACAGGTTCGGTGCACGCATGGTGTTCGCGATTGCGGTCGGCGTGTTCATGGTCGGCTCGATCGGCTGCGCGCTGTCGGGCTCGATCACCGACTTCGTGTTCGCGCGCATTCTCCAGGGCATGGGCGGCGCGATGATGACGCCGGTGGGGCGTCTCGTGCTGCTGCGCTCCGTCGACAAGAGCGCGCTGGTCAACGCGATGGCCTGGGTGACGGTCCCTGCCCTGATAGGTCCCGTGATCGGACCACCACTCGGCGGCTTCATCACCACTTACGCGTCGTGGCACTGGATTTTCCTGATCAATATTCCAATCGGGCTGCTCGGCATCTTCATGGCGTTGAAGTTCATCGACCCCATCAAGAGCGAGACGCAGGAGAGGTTTGATCTCTACGGCATGGTGCTCGCGGGCATCGGGCTTGCCGGCATCGCGTTCGGTCTCTCGGTGGCCGGGCTCAACCTGCTGCCCTGGAGCACGATTGCGGCGTTGATCGCAGGCGGCACGATCTCGATGACGCTCTACGTCATTCATGCCCGGAGAACGGGATCGCCGGTGCTGGACTTTTCGCTGCTGAAGCTGCCGACGCTGCGCGCGGCCGTGATCGGCGGCTTCCTGTTCCGTCTCGGCGTCGGAGCCCTGCCCTTCCTGCTGCCGCTGTTGATGCAGATCGGATTCGGGCTATCGCCGTTTCATTCCGGCCTCGTCACCTTCTCCTCTTCGCTCGGCGCCATGGGCATGAAGACGCTGGCCGCTCGTCTCATCCGCGCCTTCGGCTTCCGCAATCTGATGACAGTGAATGCGATCATCAGCGCGTTCTTCCTCGGCGTCTGCGCGCTGTTCACGGTCACGACCCCGCTGCTGATCATCATGGTGATCCTGGTGGTGGGCGGCTTCTTCCGGTCGCTGGAGTTCACCGCGATCAACACGGTGGCCTATGCCGATGTCGAGAGCCCGCAGATGAGCCGCGCCACGACGCTTGTCAGCGTCAACCAGCAATTGGCCGTCTCCGCCGGCGTCGCGGTCGGAGCCGCCTCGGTCGAGACCACGATGTGGCTGAACCACGTCAACGAGCTCACGGCCAGCGTGTTCATGCCGGCGTTCGTCGTGGTCGCGCTGACCTCGGCGGTATCAAGCTGGTTCTTCTGGCAGATGCCCGCTGATGCCGGTCACGAGATCTCCGGCCGCAAGGCGGTGGAGATCGCAAGCCGCAAGGGCGCGGCCAAGAGCGCCGCCACCGCCGCCGTCAAGGTGGCGACGGAAGATACGCAGGACATGCGGGATCAGCGGCTGGGGTGAGCTCTCGGTATCGTTGCGGAACTTAACCAATGTTGCCCCGTTGTATGACGCATAACATCTGACGCGCATCAAAGGAGGCAACGATGAGTGGCACGACCGACAAGATCAAGGGAATGACCAACGAGGCCATCGGCAAGGCGAAGCAGGGCATCGGCGAGGCCGTTGGCTCCGATAAGATGAAGGTCGAGGGCGCCGCGCAGGAAGCCAAGGGCGACGCCCAGCAGGCTATGGGGGACGCGAAGAACGCCGCCAAGGACGCCGTCAACAAAACGGCCGACGCATTGAAGAAGCCGCTGTGAGGCTGAGGGAGCGCCTGCCGAAACCGGCAGGCGTTCTCATTTCGCCGACAAGCCTTGCCGACAAGCCTTGGATGCAGAGTTCCAAACTCTGCATTTTTTTATGTGGTGAACGCTGACCGGCGTGCTTCCGAGCGGGCGCGCATCGTCGTCTGATTTCCCAATCCGTCATAGTTCCAAGTTGTTGGCTCCTGCCCTGCCAACGAGGGCTGGTGCTTTCACCATGCTCGGTCTCGAGCCAAACACGACCATCTGCGTTTCGCGCATTCGGCGTCGTCTTTCCGGACAACGCGTCAGAAAACGCGACGAGCGACAGCAGCAGCCGAACCATTTTTCCCAAGTGATTCAACGAGGCGCCGATGGCACGCAGATTGCGATGCTCATTCCGACGACACGCCAATCAGCTTGACGAGCGAGGACATTCGGATGACCAGGATCGAGAAGGACATGCCGTTGCGGTTCGTGCAAATCGGCGATCTGCACCTGACTGACAACGGCCTGCCAAATCATCGGGATTTCATCCGCATCGTCGACGAGCTGAACCGCCACATGGGCAGCTGCATCGACTTCGTCTTTCTTCCGGGCGACAATGCGGACGATGGCACCGAGGCGCAATTTGCTCTGGTGCGCGGCGGCCTGAACGAGCTGCGCTTACCCTGGCACGCGATTCCCGGCGACCACGACTTCAAGCCGCGATCACTGGACAACTTCTACCGCGGGCTTCGCGTGCGCTCCTTGCCTTATGCCGAAGAGGTTCGCGATTGCCTCTGCCTCTTTCTGGACGTCGTGTCGCACGGGACGGGCGGCCCCGATTTCAAATTGGGCCCGGCTCAAATGAAATGGCTGGAAGACCAGCTCGCCGTCGCCAAGCGAGATGGCAAGCCTTGCGTCATCATGATGCATGCCTATCCGGCCGACCTGGGGGATGAGGCCGCAGGTCTGGCGCGGCTGATCGACGAGAGCAGCACGTCGCTCGTCGTGATGGGCCACACGCATTACAACGAACTCTCGCATGATGGACGCACGATCTACGCCGCAACGCGTTCCACCGGCCAGATCGAGGAAGGCCCGGTCGGGTTCACGATCGCCGCCGTAGATCGCGGCGCGGTCAGCTGGCGGTTCAAGACTCTCGATTCCTCATGGCCATTCGTCATGATCACGTCACCCGCAGACAGGCGGCTGGCGATGCAGGGCGAACCCACCTGCGACATCCGCGCATCGGCGTGGGGTGCCATACCGATTCAGAGAGCGGAATTCCGCATCGACGATGGCGCCTGGCAACCGATGGCCAGGGCTGACGGACAGCAATTCGCCGCGTCCTCTCATCCTCCCGGACGACGCCATGAGATCGAAGTGCGTGTCACCGACAAGGATGGTGGCACCGGCAGTGACCTCATCGAGATCGACCCCACAACAGCCTCCGAACGGACATCACTCGGCAGCGACCGGAACACGATCGGCGCTTGGGCTGAGCGCCATCTGATGGGCACCCAGCTCGGTCCCAACCGCAATGGCCGCAAATGGTGACGGCATTTCGCCCTCAACACGGAATGTGAAGACATGCAGAACATCAGCCAAGGCTGGCTCTATCCGATTGTCCTCGTTTGCGCGTTGTGCGCAATCCCCGGGGTCGCGCTGATCTCCAGGTTCTAGGGCGCGCGCATGACCCAGCCATCACCGCAACGCGCGCTGACGCCGCTGCTTGCCCTCAACTTCTTCATGGCCGACATGCAGGCTGGCATCGGGCCTTTTCTCGGCGTTTTCCTGCTGGCGCATGGCTGGCAAAGCGGCTGGATCGGCACGGTCATGACCGCGGGCGGCGTCGCGGGGATGCTGATGACGACGCCTGCCGGCGCGTTGATCGATGCGACCCGCAGCAAGCGGCTCTTCGTGATCATCCCCGGCATCTGCACGGTGATCGCGTCGGGTATCGTTCTTCTATCGCAGGAGTTCTGGCTGGTCGCAGCGTCTCAGGTCGCAACTGCGATCGCCGGAGCCGCGATCGGCCCGGCCGTCGCGGGGATCACGCTCGGCATCGTCCGGCAAGCCGGATTCAATCGTCAGAACGGCAAGAACCAGGCTTACAACCACGCAGGAAACATGGTCGGCGCGGCCCTTTCCGGCCTGCTCGGCTGGTTGTATGGCTTTACAGCCGTATTCTGGCTGGCCGCGGCTTTCGGCGTGCTCTCGATCATATCGGTGCTGATGATCCCGGCCGACGCCATCGACGATGAGGCGGCGCGCGGCCTCGAACGAGAAGACAGCGGCGCGGGGCACGCCAGCGGATTGCAGGTGCTGCTGGAGTCGAAGCCTTTGCTGATCCTCGCCGCCGCGCTGCTATTCTTCCACCTGGGCAACGCCGCCATGCTGCCGCTCTATGGGCTTGCGGTCGTCGCCGACAAGCAAGCCGATCCCGCGAGCTTCGTCGCGATGACCATCGTGATCGCCCAGGGTGTCATGATCCTGACCTCGTTGGCGGCGATGCGCATGGCCGAAAAGGAAGGCTACTGGCTCGTGCTGCTGGTTTCGTTCATCGCCCTTCCCATACGCGGTGTCATCGCGGCGTGGATGTTGAATAAATGGGGCGTCTATCCCGCGCAGATCCTCGACGGCATCGGGGCCGGCCTGCAGAGCGTGGCGGTCCCTGGCCTGGTCGCGCGCATTCTCAACGGAACCGGCCGCATCAACGCCGGCCAGGGCGCCGTCATGACGGTGCAGGGTATTGGCGCATCGTTCAGCCCGGCGATCGGCGGCTGGATCGCGCAGGAGCTCGGCTACGCGCCGATGTTCCTGATCCTCGGGGCATTTGCCGCCTTCTCCGTCGGCCTGTGGCTGAGCTTCGGCGCGATCCTGAAACCGGCCTGCGCCGCCAGGCCGGACCGGTCCGCGCCTCGGCGGCCTTGAGCTGGTTCTTCTGGCAAATGCCGGCAGGCGCGGGTCAGTCGCTCACTTCGGCACCAAAGCCTTCGCATTGTCGGATGAGAATGCAGGCGGCACGTCGAACTTTCCGGTCTGCAGATCGTATCGGCAGCGCCAGCCGTTCACGACGCCCGTCTGCTCGTGTTTGCGCCCCTTGACGTCGGCATCACCGGACAGGCCGATCACCAGATAGCGGTTCGCGGGCCAATCGACGCCGAGCTTGCGGTAGTTGTCTTCGAGCCCCTCCCACAGATACGCCGCCTCATGATACTCCGGCGCCTTGATGATCTTTCGCCAGTCGGGCCGACTCTTCATATAGGCCCATGCGAGATCCCCGAGCGGCTTTTTGGTCGCGCTCACAAAACCCTTCGGCGTGAAGCGATACAGATAAAGCGACTGCTCTCCGGAGCCGGTCTTCTGCAGGCGAATGATCCAGTCTTGATCGTTGGTGAAGACAAACCCCGCCGGGTAACCGGCCGGCTCCGGATCGAGCCGCGCGAACGTGTCCGCCCGGCGCGCCCAGAACAGCCATTTCCACTCGTCGGTCTCCTGGTTCAGATATTGATCGATCGTTGTCGCACCATCAGGCGACGTCTTGGTGTGCTTCTCTGAAATTGCATATCCGGGAGGCGGAGCCGCCGGCTGCGCCGCCGACGCCGCCCCACAGGTGCCGAAACTGCAAGCCATCAGCAGGCCGACAAGGAGCGCCTCGCGCCAAGATGCCCTGCCCTTCATGTCGCAACTCCATTGATCCGGTCACTCGTTGAGTCGCGCATCTCCGGATCAAGTTCATTGTTCGTGGACGGCTGGGCCGCGCGCCGCCATCCCCGCGAGCGCGGCGATGGGCAATGGTTTGGGTGTCAGCGGATCGGCTGTTGGTTCAATGTCCCGGCCGGCCGGAGCGACGAATGGCGCTTGTGGTTACGCCTTCGCCCCGCCCCGGAATCCCGTCGCGAGCACGTAGCGCTCCGAGGAATCCTGCCGGCTCGCCGCCGGCTTCACATGGCGCACGGTCGCAAAGTCGCGCTTGAGCTGGGCGAGCAGATCGGCGTCGGCGCCACTCTGGAATGTCTTGGCCAGAAACGCGCCGCCGGGCTTGAGCACGTCACAAGCAAAGGCCGCCGCCGTCTCGACCAAACCGACGATGCGGAGCTGATCGGTCTTGCGATGGCCGGTCGTGTTGGCGGCCATGTCGGACATCACGATATCGGCGCCGCCGCCGAGCATGGCAGTGAGCTTGTCCGGTGCGTCGTTGTCCATGAAATCGAGCTGCGCGAAATCGACGCCGGGAATCTCAGGCATCTCCAGCAGGTCGATCGCGACGACCTTGCCCTTGCCATCGACCGAGCCGACGCGCTTGGCCGCAATCTGGCTCCAGCCACCGGGGGCAGCACCGAGATCGATCACGGCCATGCCCGGCTTCAGCAGCCGAAACTTGTCGTCGATCTCCAGGAGCTTGAACGCGGCGCGCGAGCGGTAGCCCGCGGCCTTGGCCTTGGCGACATAGGGATCGTTGAGCTGCCGCTCCAGCCAGAGCTTCGACGACAATTTGCGCTTGCCGGCAGTCTTGACCTGGACGTGCAAGCGGCCGGTGGTGTCTTTCGCCATCTCACCAGCTCCTGAGCGCGCCGTCCTCGCGC
Source organism: Pseudomonadota bacterium (assembly GCA_023387695.1). Lineage (GTDB taxonomy): Bacteria > Pseudomonadota > Alphaproteobacteria > Rhizobiales > Xanthobacteraceae > Bradyrhizobium. The sequence continues at coordinate 26,832 of JAEWHT010000287.1, forward strand.
ATCATCTCGACCAGCATGCCCTCGCGGAGGCCCCGATCGGCGACGCGCAAACGCGGCAGCGGGAAGGCCCGCCTGATCGCATCGAGAATGGCGCAGCCGGCGAGCACGAGATCGGCGCGCTCGACGCTGATGCAACTGTTGTTGGCGCGGTCTTCATAGCTCATGCCGAGCAGCTTGCTGATGGTCGCGCTGATGTCGGCATCGTTCATCCAGATGCTGTCGATGCGGCGACGGTCGTAGCGCAGCAAATTGAGATGGATGCCGGCAAGCGTGGTCACGGTGCCTGACGTGCCGAGCAGGTGCATGTCGGTGAGATCGCGGCCATGTTGGTCGGCGAAGGGCGCGACATGGCTTGCGACGGCTTGCTCCATCGCCGCGTAGATTTCGGGCGTGACGTCGCGGCCGCCGAACTGCTCGGCGAGCGTGACCACACCATAGGGGATCGACATCCACGCCTTGATGCGCGGCTCCGGATTTTGCGGATCGCGCTCGATACGCACCAGCTCGGTCGAGCCGCCGCCGATATCGAACAGGATGGCGCCGCGGCCCTTCGGGTCGACCAGCGGCGAGCAACCGAGCATGGCGAGCGAGGCCTCGGTCTCGCGGTCGATCACCTCGAGCTCGATGCCGGTCTCGGCCGCGACGCGGCTGCGGAAGCCTTCCGCGTTCGAGGCCGCGCGGCAGGCTTCGGTGGCGATCAGCCGCAGCCGCTTGGCCTTGCGCAAATTGATCTTGTCCCGGCAGATGCTGAGCGCGGCGATGGCGCGATCGATCGCGGCCTCGCTGATGCACCCGGTCGCCGAGACGCCCTCGCCGAGCCGGATGATCCGCGAGAAGGAATCGACCACGCGAAAGCCATCGTGGGTCGGACAGGCGATCAGGAGCCTGCAATTGTTGGTGCCGAGGTCCAGCGCCGCATAGACGCCGGTTCCCGCTTGCGCGGGGACGGCAGGTTCAGTGGCAAATGCCACCGCCGCCATCGACCCCTCCAGCTCACCGTGCGGCACATGGCCGTCGCGGAGCCGCGTGTGGTCATTCATACAAACTGTCTTTCCACGGCCCAAGGGCCGATCCGGAATTGCTTTTTCGCCTCAAACATTAGCAGCGCAGCGGGTATGCGCAACATCGCATCACATAGGACCATGCCCATTCGTGCGTTGTCGTGAACGCGATGGCGGGTTATCTCAGAGGTCCGGTCCCCTCAGGCGCCCACAAAACGCGCAATTGCCGGCTTTTCAGGTCATTTCCATGCAAGAACACACGAAATCCTCGACGCTCGAAAACGCTATTGCACTGCAAAAATACGGCGTCGGGCAGCCGGTCCGCCGCAAGG
>JAEWHT010000305.1 GCA_023387695.1 Pseudomonadota bacterium
CTCGGTGCCGAGCAGGAACAGCACGGCCTTGGGGTCGACCAGGATCTTGACGCCCTTGTCCTCGACGACTTCGTCGGTCGGGCGGATATCGTGGGCGTATTCGACCGTGTAGGACTGGCCGGCGCAGCCGCCATTCTTCACGCCGACGCGCAAGCCTACGATCTCGGAATCGGCGCGCTGGGTCAGCTCGCTGATGCGCTGAGCGGCGGCATCGGTCAGCCGCATCACCTGCGGACGCGGACGCCGCGGCTTCGGAGTGGATGCTGGTGTTGCCTGTGTCATGTCAGTGATGTGGTCCGTTGCGGAGCGAATTCAATATCGAGGGTACGCGTCACCACATGTTGAGGACGAGGCGCGCCTCGTCGCTCATGCGTTCTGGCGTCCAGGCCGGCTCCCAGACGACCTTGACGTCGACCACGCCGACGCCGGGGACGCTGGCGACTGCGTTCTCGACCATGGTCGGCAGCTCGCCGGCGGCCGGACAATTCGGCGTCGTCAGCGTCATCTTCACGTCGACGGAACGGTCATCCTTGATCTCGACCTTGTAGATCAGACCGAGTTCGTAGATGTCGGCCGGGATTTCCGGGTCGAACACGGTCTTGAGTCCGGCAATGATCTCGGTGGTCAGACGCTCGGTCTCCTCCGGCGGAAGCGCCGAGAGGGTCTCCATCGGATTGGCTTTGATTTCGGCCGTGTCACTCATGCGAACAAATCCCGCGCCTTCAACAGCGCCTGTGCCAGATGATCGACTTCTTCCCGCGTATTATACATGCCGAACGAGGCGCGGCAGGTGGCCGTGACGTTGAACCGCTCTAAAAGCGGCATCACGCAATGGGTGCCGGCGCGCACCGCGATGCCCTGACGGTCGATCACGGTGGCGACGTCATGGGCGTGCGCGCCCTTCAGCTCGAACGAGATCACCGGGCCCTTGCCACGGGCCGTGCCGATCAGCCGCAGCGAGTTGATCTCGCGCAGCTTCTCCTGGGCGTAGGCAACGAGATCGTGCTCGTGCGCGGCGATGCGTTCCTTGCCGATCGAATTGACGTAATCGATGGCAGCGCCAAGTCCCACGGCCTCCACGATCGCCGGCGTGCCCGCCTCGAATTTGTGCGGGGGATCGCCATAAGTGACAACATCGCGCGAGACCTCGCGGATCATCTCGCCGCCGCCATTGAAGGGTCGCATCGCCACGAGATGGTCGTACTTGGCCCAGAGCACACCGATGCCGGTCGGCCCGTACACCTTGTGTCCGGTGAAGACGTAGAAGTCGCAGCCGATGTCCTGGACGTCGACCGGAATGTGCACCGCGCCCTGGCTGCCATCGACCAGCACGGGGATGCCGCGGGCATGCGCGATCTTCACGACGTCCTTGACCGGCACGATGGTGCCCAGCGCATTCGACATCTGCGTGATCGCGACCAGCTTGGTCTTCGACGTCAGCAGCTTCTCGAACTCGTCGATGAGGAAATTGCCCTCGTCATCGACCGGCGCCCACTTGATCACGGCACCCTGGCGCTCCCTGAGGAAATGCCAGGGAACGATGTTGGAGTGGTGCTCCATGATCGAGATGACGATCTCGTCGCCTTCTTTGATGTTCGGCGCCCCCCAGGACGACGCGACCAGATTGATCGCTTCTGTCGCATTGCGGGTGAAGATCACTTCCTCGGTGCGGGGCGCATTGATGAACTGCGCGACCTTGGTACGTCCGCCCTCGTAAGCCTCCGTCGCCGCGTTGGCGAGGTAGTGCAGCCCGCGATGCACGTTGGCATATTCGGATTGATAGGCCTGCGTCATGCGATCCAGCACGGCGCTCGGCTTCTGCGCGGAGGCCGCGTTGTCGAGATAGACCAGCGGCTTGCCATAGACCTGAAGGCTAAGCGCCGGGAAATCCTGGCGCACGCGCGCTACGTCATAGGTGCCGTTCTTGACCGCGGGATGCGTGCTCATGCCCGACGCTCCAGCCAGCGCTCGGCGATGCCGATCACGTGCTCGCGCAGGCCATCATCCGCGATCTGCTCGATCGCCTCGCCGACGAAGGCCTGGATCAGCAGCGCCTGGGCCTGCTTCTCGGGCAAGCCACGGGCCTTCAGGTAGAACAGCAGGCTGTCATCCAGCGCACCGGCGGTAGCGCCGTGGCCGCAGGAGACGTCATCCGCGAAGATCTCGAGCTCGGGCTTGTTGTCGGCCTCGGCTTCGTCCGAGAGCAGCAACGCCCGCGTCATCATCTTGCCGTCGGTCTTCTGCGCGTCGGGACGGACGATGATGCGGCCCTGGAACACCGAATGGGCGCGGTCGTCGATCACCGCGCGGAACACTTCGCGGCTGACGCAGTTCGGAACGGCGTGGTCGACCACCAGCGTGGTGTCGCCATGCTCGGTCTTCTGCAACAAATTGACGCCGTTGGCCGAGAGCTCGCTGTTCTCGCCTGCCAGTGTGATGAAACCCTGGAGGCGGCTGACGGCTGCACCGGTCGTCATGTTGAAGAAATTGAATTTGACGTTGGCGCCGATGGTGACGAAGTGCGAGCTGACGTTCACGGCGTCAGGGGCATCGTCCATCAGACGCATGTGGGCAACGACGGACTCATCGCCGACCGTCACGATGACGGCGTCGTTGACCTGGTAGGCCTTGCTACCTGCCGCAACGAAGCTCTCAACGATAGTGGCGCGAGCGCCCTTCCCGATCGCGACCTGCGAGCGGGTGAAGGCGGACGCGGACGAAGCGGTCGCGATGTGGAGGATCTGGATCGGCGCGGACAGCTGCGCACCGTCGGCGATCGACAGCACGACACCGTCGGTCGCCATCGCCGCATTCAGCGCTATCACGGCATCGGTGGACACAGTCTTCAGCAGACCCGCATCCTTCTCCAGCGTGTCCCGGAGCGTCTTGAAACCAGCCTCGACGGTCAGCGCCTTGACGTCGGAGAGATCGGCCGCGAACACGCCGTCGACCAGCACCAGCTTGCGGGCGCCTGCGATCGCATGCGCCTTCACGGCCTCCGCGGCGCGCTTCAGAGCGGCTGCATCAGGCACGGCTGCCAGCGGCAGCACCTCACCGACCAGCGCGCGCAGGTCAGTGTATTTCCATTCCTCGATCCGGCGGTGCGGCAGGCCGAGACGCTCATAGGTCTCAAACGCCTCGCGGCGCACGGCGATCACGGACGGCGAACCCGGTAGGCGGCCTTCGGCGCTGGCGAAGAGATCGCTCACCGCGCGGCCGTTTCCGGTCTTTGCCACAGCAACGTTCATCGCAAAATTCCTTACGCGGCGTCCTCGAACTGGGCGTAGCCGGACGCTTCCAGCTCCAGCGCCAGTTCCTTGCCGCCGCTCTTCACGACACGGCCCTTCGACATCACGTGCACGATGTCCGGCACGATGTAGTTCAGCAGCCGCTGATAATGGGTAATGACGACCATCGCGCGCTTGGGCGAATGCAGCGCGTTAACGCCGTCGGCCGCGATGCGCAGCGCGTCGATGTCTAGCCCTGAATCCATCTCGTCGAGGATGCACAGGCTCGGCTCGAACAGCGCCATCTGCAGCACCTCGTTGCGCTTCTTCTCGCCGCCGGAGAAACCGACATTGACGCCGCGCTTGAGCATGTCCTGCGGGATGTTCAGCGACTTCGAGACCTCGCGGACCTTCTTCAGGAAGTCCGGCGTCGAATATTCGCTCTCGCCGCGGGCCTTGCGCTGCGCGTTCAGCGCGGTGCGCAGGAAGGTCATGGTGGCGACGCCGGGGATCTCGACCGGATACTGGAACGCCAGGAACACGCCCTTGGCGGCGCGCTCGTCCGGCGACATCTCCAGCAGGTCTTCACCCTTGAACAGGATCTGACCGTCGGTGACCTCGTAGCCAGGCTTGCCGGCGATGACGTGCGAGAGCGTCGACTTGCCGGAGCCGTTCGGCCCCATGATCGCGTGGATCTCGCCCTCGTTCACGGTCAGCGTCAACCCGTGGAGGATCTCACGCTCCTCGACACGAACCTTGAGGTCTTTCACTTCAAGCAAAGCCATCTTGGTATCCAGTTTATTCAGATGATGTTGGAGCGCCTAAGCGCGCCGCGAGGATCGGCAATTAACCGACCGACCCTTCAAGCGAGATCGAAATCAGCTTCTGCGCTTCCACCGCGAATTCTATCGGCAGTTGCTGCAGCACGTCCTTGACGAAGCCGTTGACGACGAGGCCGACAGCCTCTTCCTGGGAGAGGCCGCGCTGGATGCAGTAGAACAGCACGTCCTCGGAGATCTTTGATGTCGTCGCTTCGTGCTCGAACGTCGCTGAGGAATTCTTGGCCTCGATGTACGGCACGGTGTGCGCGCCGCATTTGTCGCCGATCAGCAGGGAATCGCAGGCCGTGAAGTTGCGCGCGCCGGTCGCCTTGCGGTGAGCCGTAACGAGACCACGATAGGTGTTCTGCGACTTGCCGGCGGCGATGCCCTTCGAGATGATGCGGCTCGACGTGTTGTTGCCGAGATGAATCATCTTGGTGCCCGAATCGACCTGCTGGAAGCCGTTCGAGATCGCGATCGAGTAGAACTCGCCGCTTGAGTTGTCGCCGCGAAGAATGCAGCTCGGATACTTCCAGGTGATCGCCGAGCCCGTCTCGACCTGGGTCCAGGAGATCTTGGAACGGTCGCCACGGCAGTCGCCACGCTTGGTGACGAAGTTGTAGATGCCGCCCTTGCCTTCCGAATTGCCCGGATACCAGTTCTGCACCGTCGAATATTTGATCTCGGCGTCGTCATGCGCGACGAGCTCGACCACGGCGGCGTGCAGTTGGTTCTCGTCGCGCTGCGGCGCGGTGCAGCCTTCGAGGTAAGAGACGTAGGAACCCTTGTCGGCGATGATCAACGTGCGCTCGAACTGGCCGGTGTTGCGCTCGTTGATGCGGAAATAGGTCGACAGCTCCATCGGGCAGCGCACGCCTGGCGGCACGTAAACGAACGAGCCGTCGGAGAACACCGCCGAGTTCAGCGTCGCGTAGAAATTGTCCGAGGTCGGAACCACCGAGCCCAGATACTTCTGCACCAGTTCGGGATGCTCGCGGATGGCTTCCGAGATCGGCATGAAGATCACGCCGGCCTTCTTGAGCTCCGCCTTGAAGGTGGTCGCGACCGAAACCGAATCGAAGACCGCATCGACCGCGATCTTGCGGCGGGCCGGATCTTGCTCGCCGGGCTTCGGCTCCACGCCTTCGAGCATCGCGACTTCCCGCAGGGGAATGCCGAGCTTCTCGTAAGTCTTCAGGATCTCCGGATCGATCTCGTCGAGCGAGGTGACCGTCTTCTTCGGCTTCGGCGCCGCGTAATAATAGAGGTCATGGAAGTCGATCTTGGGATAATCGACGCGCGCCCAAGTCGGCTCGGTCATGGTCAGCCAGCGGCGATAGGCCTCAAGCCGCCACTGGAGCATCCAGGCGGGTTCATTCTTCTTCTGCGAGATGAATTTTACGATCTCTTCCGACAGCCCCTTGGGGGCCTTCTCGGACTCGATCTGGGTCTCAAACCCATAACGATACTGGTCGACGTCGATGCGCTTGACGCGCTCGACCGTCTCCTGGACGGCTGGCATTCTATCCTCCGCTCGTGGTTTCAAGGACCACGGTGGATCAAACTCGGACGAGTATTACGATGTTTCTGTGCGGAAAGCACGGGCTTAGAACGGTTCAAGCCGTGTTTCGTCGCTTAGGCTCTAAGTAGGGTATTACCGAGCTTTCGCCAAGCCTCTAACGCCCTGTTGATGTCATCCGGTTCCGTGGACCAGCCCAGACTGAGACGCACCGCTCCCTGCGCCACAGCCGGGTCGTACCCCATGGCCGAGAGCACGTGGGATGGCTGGACCTTGCCTGAGGAACAAGCGGAACCCGAGGATACAGCGATGCCTTCGAGGTCGAAGCCGATGACGGCGGTCTCGGCCTTGAGCCCTGGCGCGGTGAACAAAACAGTATTTGGCAACCTCTTCACGTCATCCGAGAAGACGGCTGCCCCGGCGATCGCGCGAATACCATTTCCCAAGTGATCCCTGAGGCTTGTCATCCGCTCTGCATCTTCCGGCAGAGCCTGAAGGGCAGCTCTCACCGCCCCGCCGAACCCGGCGATACCAGCGACATTCTCGGTTCCCGCCCTTCGGCCGAGCTCCTGTCCACCGCCTCGCAGTACCGGCTCCAGACCAACCAAGCCCTCGGCCACGACCAGTGCGCCAACGCCCTTGGGGCCGCCGATCTTGTGCGCAGAAAAGGTCGCAAGGTCTGCGCCTACCGCGTTAATATTGAACGCAATTTTGCCGAGCGCCTGGATCGCGTCGACATGTAGGAGACCTCCGGCCTCATGGACGATCGCCGACGCCTCCGCTACCGGCTGGAGCGCGCCGGTTTCGTTGTTGGCCGCCATGATCGAGACCAGCGCAGGCAGGCCATCGGCAAGCAGCTCTCGGAGATGATCGAGATCGACCACGCCGGAGTGTGTGACTCGGATCTGGCTGATGCTCTCTGCCGGAAACTGGCCACCTGCCAGCACGGAGGCATGCTCGACCGCGGAGACCACCAACCGCCGCACCGTCTCGCCCGATCGGCTGCGCAGGCCAGGCGAGAGCGCCAGCGCATTGGCCTCGGTTCCCGCGGAGGTAAAGACGACGTTCCGCGGCAGCGCGCCCACGGCCGTTGCCAGCGCGCCACGCGCATCTTCGACCAGCCGCCGCGCCTCGCGCCCCTCGGCATGGACCGAGGACGGATTGCCGATCAGCTCGTAGGCAGCCAGCATCGCCGCCCGCGCCTCGGGGCGCAGCGGCGTGGTCGCATTCCAGTCGAGATAGACGCGTCTCGGCATGAAGTAATATATTACCCTGCATCGCCGGCCGTTCCGCCGGCCACGCCCGACATGGGCCTCGCCCGTGCGCTTGGCAACCGCGATTCCGCACCCACGCTTTGCAGAGCCGCACCACGATCACACTAACATCTTGAGTCCATTGACCGATGTTCAAGATGCTTGCTTTTTGCCCCGCAGCCTATGTTAGAACGCGCTCCGTCACGTCACCGCGCGCCGTCTGCGCATCACCGCGAGGCGCACGCTTCTCATCCTTCCATTCGCGCTTTCGTCGGCACCGCTGTCGATGAGGGCCACAATCGGTTGATTGCCGAGGACCGCCTCTCCAGCCGATCAATCAAGAGATCATCCATGCCTGAAGTTATTTTCACTGGCCCCGCCGGCCGTCTCGAAGGCCGCTATCACCCGGCCAAGCAGAAGAACGCGCCGATCGCGATGATCCTGCATCCGCATCCGCAGTTTCACGGCACGATGAACCACCAGATCGTGTACCAGTGCTACTACGCGTTTGCGCATCGCGGCTTCTCGGTGCTGCGCTTCAACTTCCGCGGCGTCGGCCGCAGCCAGGGTTCGTTCGACCACGGCACCGGCGAATTGTCGGATGCGGCAGCAGCGCTCGACTGGGCACAGACCATCAATCCCGAAGCGCGCGCCTGCTGGGTTGCCGGCTTCTCGTTCGGCGCCTGGATCGGCATGCAGCTCCTGATGCGCCGCCCCGAGGTCGAGGGCTTCATCTCGATCGCGCCGCCGGCCAATCTCTACGACTTCTCGTTCCTCGCGCCCTGCCCGTCATCGGGCCTGATCGTGCATGGCGAGAAGGACGCAGTGGTGCCGCCCAAGGACGTCAACACGCTCGTCGAGAAGCTGAAGACGCAGAAGGGCATCGTGATCGATCAGCAGGTCATCCCGGGCGCCAATCATTTCTTCGACGCCAAGCTCGAGCCGCTGATGGAGACCATCACGGCCTATCTCGACATGCGTCTCGCCAACGTGCGGTAAGAATGACATGACCGCGTTCGTAGCCCTGCTGCGCGCGGTCAATGTCGGCGGCACCGGAAAGCTGCCGATGACCGAGCTCAAGGCGATGTGCGAAGAGCTCGGCTTTGGTGCCGTACGCACCTACATCGCCAGCGGCAATGTGGTCTTCACCAGCCGCAAATCGGAATCCGCGATCAAGGCTGCGCTCGAAAAGCGCCTGCACGTCTACGCCGGCGCGCCGGTCGGCGTGCTCGTGCGCACCGCTGCCGAGATGGCGCAAGTGGCGGCCGACAATCCATTTCCAAAGATGGCACCGAACCGCACGGTTGCGATTTTCCTCGACAAGCCACCGCCCGCAGACGTGCTCGCCGGCGTTCGTGGTCAAAAGGACGAAGAGATCAGGCTCGGCCACCGCGAGATCTACGTCCACTACGGCGACGGCATGGGATCATCAAAGCTCGCGATCCCGGCTGCCAAGACCGGCACCGCGCGCAACATGAACACCATCGCGACGCTGGCGAAGATGGCTGCGGAGCTCTAGGCGAGCTTGAGCGCGCTTCACGCCGCGATCTTCAACAGATGCGCATCATGGCGCACCAGGAACGCGCGCAGCAATTGCGGATAGTCGGCGCCGACGGCCGTGCGAACGCTCGGACGTGTGGCAAGCTCTGCGCGCCAGGCGCGGACCTTGGGCAAATCCTTGAAGATGCCGTGCTCGGTCAGTTCGTCGAACAGGTCGAAATAGCGGAAGACCGGCGCGAACACCGCGTCGACCAGGCTGAACGCCTCACCGGCAAAATAGGGCCCTGCCCCAAGCGCGGCTTCCACGCGCGCGAATTTCGCCGCGAGCGCCTGCCGCTTGCTTTCGAAGATGGCCGGATCCGTCGTGGTCTCCAGCCCCCAGAGATCGCCGAGGGTTGCCGAACCGAACTCCATCCAGGCGCGATGCTTGGCTCGCTTCAGCGGATCGATCGGATGCAGCTTCGCCCCGCCCTGCGTCTCCTCGATGAACTCGCAGATCACGTTGCTCTCGAACAGCGCGACCTCGCCCTCCTCCGTCGTCACCACCAGTACCGGCACCTTGCCGAGCGGCGATATTTTCACAAACCAGTCAGGCTTGTTCGCGAGATCGATATCGATCCGCTCGAACGGTATGCCCTTCTCCTTCAGCGCGATCACCGCGCGCTGCACGTAGGGGCAAAGCTTGTGACTGATGAGTTTCAGTGCAGCGGGCGTTTCAAGCGAAGCGGTCATGGTACGATCCCGGCGGTTTGATGCAGCTGCATCCAATATAGATGCAATTGCATATACCCGTCAAGATCGATGCATCTGCATCAACCAGCCGTGACCTCAGGCCAGCTTCAGGGTCTGGCGATCACCCCGCCCGTCATCGGCATCGGTACGCCCGTGGTGGCCGGATAGGACAGCGGCAGACCCTTCAGGCCGCGCGCGGCGAGAAAACCGAAGGCCTGTGCCTCGATCGCATCGGAGGCCCAGCCCAGCGCCTCGGCGGCCTCGACGGTGGCCGTTCCGACCCGCTCCCGCAACATCCGCAGCATGGTGAGATTGCGGGCACCGCCGCCGCAGACGATCCAGCTTCGTGGCCGCTTCGGCAGCAAGGGAATGACGCGCGCGATCGCAGCCGCGGTGAAAGCGGTGAGCGTCGCGGCTCCATCGGCCGGCAACACATCGCCGAGCTTAAGCGCGGCAAAGTCGTTGCGGTCGAGCGATTTCGGCGGCGGGTTTGCAAAGAACGGCAGCTCCAACGCCTTTGCGATCCAGGCATCGTCGACCTTGCCGAGAGCTGCGAACTTGCCTTCCGCATCGAACGCCAGGTTCATCGTGCGGTACATGAAATCGTCGAGCAGCGCGTTGCCCGGCCCGGTGTCGCAGGCGATCAGCGTGTCGTTGCCGTCGATATAGGTGATGTTGGAGACGCCGCCGATGTTGACCACCACGATCGGCCCCTCGCGCTCCAGCGAATTGGCGAGCGCCCGGTGGTAGACCGGCACGAAGGGTGCACCCTGCCCGCCGGCCTCGACGTCGGCGGCGCGGAAGTCGTGCATGACTGGAATATGGATGGCCTTGGCCAGCGCCGGTGCATCGCCGATCTGAACCGTCAGCCGCCGTTCCGGCCGGTGCAGCACGGTCTGGCCGTGGAAGCCGACGATGTCGATCTCCTCAGGCTTCATCCGGTTCTGGGCAACGAAGGCGGCAACGGCCTCGGCATGCGCCAGCGTCACCGCGCGCTCGGCCTCGGCCAAAATACCCGGCCGGGCATCGCGCTGCGGCAGGTGCACGGCCTCGGTCAGCGCCTGGCGCAGCAGATTTCGTTCCGCCGGGCTGTAAGGCCGGTAGCCGGATGGTCCGAACGCTTTCACCTGTTTTCCGTCGGTTTCGATCAGCGCGACGTCCACCCCGTCCAGCGAGGTGCCGCTCATCAAACCAAGTGCCGTCAACATCATCTCAAGCTGGCCCCGACGCCCCCCGCCCCGACGCCTGACTTGTATCAAACAAGCACATCTTATAATGCCACAACGCGCATTTTTGCGGCAGCCCGGATGGCTTGGGTTCCTCAACTTGCGGCAATGATCGTAAAATAAGAATGATCAGGTTCGCCGACAGATGACTGCATTTAAATCGGATTTCCTCAATATCCTGCAAGAGCGTGGATTCATCCACCAGTGCTCCGATTTCGAGGGGCTGGACGCACTCGCCGCCAAGGGCGAGGCGATCGCCTATGTCGGCTACGATTGCACCGCTCGCTCGCTGCACATCGGCAACTACCTGACCATGATGATGCTGCACTGGTTCCAGCAGTCCGGTAACAAGCCGATCACGCTGATGGGCGGCGGCACCACGATGGTCGGCGACCCCTCCGGCAAGGACGAGACGCGCGCGATGCGCACCGTGGCCGAGATCGAGGCCAACAAGGAATCGATCCGCGGCGTGTTTGCCAAGGTGCTGAACTACGGCGCCGGCAAGAGCGACGCCATCATGCTCGACAATGCCGAGTGGCTGACCAAGCTCAACTGGATCGAGATGCTGCGCGACGTCGGCCGGCACTTCTCGGTCAACCGCATGCTGACGATGGACTCCGTGCGCCTGCGCCTCGAGCGCGAGCAGGAGATGAGCTTCATCGAGTTCAACTACATGGTCTGCCAGGCCTACGACTTCGTCGAGCTCGCCAAGCGCACCGGCTGTCATCTGCAGATGGGCGGCTCGGATCAGTGGGGCAACATCATCATGGGCGTCGATCTCGGCCGCCGCATGGGCACCCACCAATTGTTCGCGCTCACCACGCCGCTGCTGACGACGGCATCGGGCGCCAAGATGGGCAAGACCGCACAAGGCGCGGTGTGGCTCAACGCCGACCAGTTCAGCCCTTACGACTTCTGGCAGTACTGGCGCAACACCGAGGATGCCGACGTCGGCAAGTTCCTGAAGCTGTTCACGACGCTGCCGATGAGCGAGATCAGGAAGCTCGAGGCACTCGGCGGCTCGGAGATCAACGAGGCCAAGAAGGTGCTCGCCACGGAAGCGACCGCGCTGCTGCACGGCCGCGACGCCGCGAACGAAGCCGCCGAGACCGCGCGCCGGACGTTTGAAG
>JAEWHT010000319.1 GCA_023387695.1 Pseudomonadota bacterium
CATCACTTCGTGCTGCGCGGCGTCCGGGGCACGAGACCATTCTTCAACGTCCCACATAGATTATCATCCTCGCGGCGCATCTCGCCCGAGCTTTGCCTGGTCGCCTCACCCCCGATTGAAAGAGGGCGCAGGGAAGACCGGGTGCCGGCTGGCACCCGCGGTCCACTGTGCGAAGTAGCAGTCGAAAAATCTGCACAGCGGCATACAGGTGAAGCCCAAACATCCGGCCTTCCCTGCGCAGTGGTTTGACGGCTTATGTCGTGATCTCCCCGGGGAGCGATGCACTATTGCCCCCGTCGCCTCGCAGATGGCTGATGAGCGCGTCCGGTTGGACATCGCACATCACCACGAGACTTGGCGCACAGGCTCCGGGCGCCAGGACCACACGATTTTGCCGTACGCAGATCACACCGGTCGTTCGCGCGAGGCTTTCGCTCACGGTTGCCCGCCCTGCAAAACCCTTCGCGCCAATGTGACCCACGCCCACCGCAGTGCCGGCCCGCGTCGTGACGATCGCGATACGCCCCTCTTCCTTGGGCCGGGTTGCGCAACACATACGCCGCTTCCGAATTTCGGTAAAGTGGAATATTTTTGCCGAGACGGATTGACCGAAGGTTTGGGTGTTTTGCCCGACGGGCAACCGATCGCGTGACGCGAGTCAATCCGCACCAGCGTTGATCTCGATCAATGTCCGGTTTCAAGGCCAAAATTCAATAAGCCGCTCATGCGCGGACTTTTTCGACATGGCAAACTCTATCCATGCTTCGGTGCCCCAGAGACTTCTGCCGATGCAGGAGTGGACTCCGGGCTATCGGCGCGATTGGCTGGGGATTGTCGGTGTGCCGTCGATCATGGGTCTCGTTGCCGAGCCTTTGTTTCAGGAAACGCCACCATGAATGAGCCTTCGCGCACGCCAGACGTCGTCCACGCCCGTCTGCGAACCCCAAGGGCCGCTGCCATTGCGGGCGTGGTGTTCTCCGTCCTTCTCTTTGCGGTGTTTTTGCTGATGCGAGGCTCCGTGCCGAGCGATCCGCTGGCGACAGGTGCCTGGCTGCAAACCGGAACGACGAACGTCCTGATCGCACTGAACCTCGTGCCTTTTGCAGGAATTGCATTCTTGTGGTTCCTGGGCGCGCTTCGAGACAGGCTTGGCGCGCGCGAAGACCAGTTCTTCGCAACCGTATTCTTCGGTGCGGGCGTACTTCTGCTGGCAATGCTGTTTACGGCCGCAGCCGTCGTGGGCGCCATCCTTCTCGCATTTCATGCCGCCCCGGAAGGCGTTCTCAATTCGGCAACATTCCACTTCGGACGCGGCCTCGCCTACGGGATGATCAACATCTACGTGGTGAAAACGGCATCCGTCTTCATGATTACGACCTCGACGATCGGCGTGTTCACGGGGCTGACGCCACGCTGGTTGGCCCTTGGCGGATACGCCGTTGCAGCCGTTCTCCTGATCGGCAGCTATTACGTTGACTGGAGCCTCGTGGTTTTCCCGATATGGGTTCTGCTCATCAGCATCACCATTCTATCCGAGCAGCATTCGCACACTGCGCCAATATCTACAGATCAGCCGACGAACTGAGCCTCATAGGTGTTCATGGATGTACGCTCCGGCTCAACGACGCTGCGTTCCATAAGTCGGCGGCGGCGCCTGTACCGTCGGCGCTGCCGCAGCGAAGAGATCGTCCTTGCTGCCCGTGAGCGGCGGATAGATCCGCTTGCGATTGATGGTCTGCTTGGTGGCCTTCGCAGCCTGGCCGGTCGTCCGCACCTCGCGATCCCAGCCCTCGGTATAGAGCGCGCCCCAATCACCGAGATCGAGCACGGTGACGTACCAGTCGATCCTGAGCGGCAGCATCGGCTGACCGACGAGATCGGCCACCACATTATGGCCGGCAAAGCGCCCCATCGGGCGGGCGAACTGGCAGGACATGACGGTCGGATGCAGGCCATCGACCACGCTGGAGGCAACGTCGCCGGCAGCGAAGACACCGGGCACATCGGCAAGGCGCATGAAGGGATCGACCAGCAGCCTGCCGAGGCGATCGCGCGCGCCCGGAAAGCTTGCGGCGAGCCCGCTTGCACGCATCCCCGCACACCAGATCACTGTCTGTGTTGCGATGAATTCACCAGAGCTCAAGCGAACACCCGCGGCCTCGACCGACGCGACGCGCACACCGAGCCGTGTCTCGACCTCAAGCGACGACAACGCCGCCTCGATGACGGGACGCGCCCCCGCGCCGATCGTGGCGCCAACCGCGGAATTGGGATCGAGCAGAATGATACGGCGGCTGCCGTTAATGCCGGCACGCACGAGCCGATCGGGCATTTCGGCGGCGACCTCGATGCCGGTGAAGCCGGCGCCGACCACGACGACCGTCGACCGTCCCGGCGACGGCGCGCTACGTCCGAGCGAGGTGAGATGATCCTCCAGCCGTAGCGCCGCAGCATAGGTATCGACGTCGAATGCATGTTCGGCCAGGCCCGGAATATCCGGGCGCATCACTTCGCTGCCGAGCGCACACACGAGGCGATCGTAGCGCAGCGTCTCCTCGCCATTGCTCGTCACCAGCGAGATCTGGCGCCGCGCCGGATCGATGGCCTCGACCTCGCCAAGAGCGTGGCTGACGCCAATCGGATCGAGCAGCTTTGAAAGGGGCAGCGCGACCTCGCTGAGGTCGACCTCGTAATTGCGAACACGGATGTTGTGGTAGGAATTCCGGTCAATGAGATGGATTTCGATGTCGCGGCCGGCATCACCGATCTCGTCGCGCATGCGCGCGGCAGCAATGGCCGCCCACAGCCCTGCAAACCCGGCACCGAGCACGACGATACGCGCCATGTCCGTTGACTTTGCTATCCTAGGGAATCCGGAGATCTGTCCCGACGACAGATATAGCTCATTCGTCCGGATCGACCAACTGCGGCAGCAGCGCGCCGCAGCACAAAATCAGCCCTCAGGCCTCGCGCAATTCCGACGGCGTTGCACCAAAGCGCTTGCGGAAGGCGCGGTTGAAATAGGACAGGTCGGAGAAGCCTGAGGAATGCGCGATGTCGCTGATCTTGCGGACCCGCGCGCGGGGGTCACCGAGCAGCTTGCGTGCCATCAGCAGGCGCTGCTCGAGCACGAATTCGGTGAAGGTGGTGCCGGCCTGCTCGAACAGTCGCTGCGCCTGGCGCGGGCTCAGCCCCGAGCGGGTGGCGACCTCGGAGAGACACAGATCGTTGCGACCGAGCGCGGCCATCACGTCGGCACGCATGAGATCGAGACGCGCGGCCGCATGGCCGCGACCACGCGCGAGCGCGGCGTGCTCGGCGTCGGTGCCGAGCAGGAGGCCGACGAGATCGACCATATGCTGTGCGGTCAGGCGCTGGCCGACGGCATCGAGATGCGGCGCGTGATGGGCGGCAAGTCCGTGATAGCGGAAGATGGTCTCGGCGACGGCGCCGTCCGACAGCACCTGCGACAGCTTCTCTTCGGCGCGCGGATTGATGTCGAGCAGTGCGCGGCGCGGCATGCGGATGGTGGTGAAGCGGTTCTCGTCGGTGTGACCGACGCTGCCGGTGATGCTCATGTCGGCGAGCACCATCTGGGCCGGCGCGAGATCGACGGTGTGGCCGTTCTGCC
This sequence comes from Pseudomonadota bacterium, assembly GCA_023387695.1. Taxonomy (GTDB): domain Bacteria; phylum Pseudomonadota; class Alphaproteobacteria; order Rhizobiales; family Xanthobacteraceae; genus Bradyrhizobium. The sequence goes on from JAEWHT010000319.1 coordinate 3,632, forward strand.
GGACGTTGACGGTGCCCGCATGCGCGGCAATCAGCACGAGATCGTCGCTGCCATCGGCAAGGCCACTTTGCGTGCGCGAATATCGTGCGGAGGCGCCTTCGGGAATGGCGAGCGCGATATTGTCGACCACGCTGACCTGCAGCCGGCAATCGATGCTGTCGCCATGGCTCGGCCCGATCTCGAGGCCACAGGCGCCCAGGGCCCTGTCGCGCCAATGTTCGAACGCGGGGCCCTGCGGCAGGCCCGTATATTGATGAACAAAAATGCCCGGCGGCTTGGCTGCATCCATGTGATTTCTAGCCCCTTTCCGGCACCATGATCGTCGGCGCCGACTGCAAATTCCGGGCATTTGACGCCGCAAAATGCATGAAGGTTCAAATCAGGGGCGGATTCAGAAGAAATTGTCCGATTGCGACGACGGGATGGACGGTGGCGACAACAATCCGGGGTTGTCGCGACTATTTTTTCGCTGGAGCCTGCGGCTGGGACGGCGGCACGGTTTCGATCAGCTTGCCGGAAAACACCGGCGCCGAGGTCGGCTGGCCATTGGGCGAGCCACCGGACTGCTCGACGGTGACGGCATAGGTTGCGCCGTTGACGAGTTCGGCGTCGTAGCCGGCGAGCACCGGACGCGCCGTGAAGTCGCCGCTGCCGATCACGCCCAGCGAACGCGGGCGCGGCAGCTTATCGGAGATCAGCCAGAGCTCAAAACTCTTGCCCGGCTCCGGTGTCGCGCCGACCTTGCGCACCGTGAAGTTCTTGGTCGCGCCATCAATGGTGAGGATGAAAGCAGGGCCGCCGCTCTGGCCCTGCAACAGCGCGACATACTGAGCAGGCAATGACGACGGCACAGTAGGTGTCTTGACCTGGACCGTCTGAATGCGCGGCGCGGGCCGCAATCCGCCGGGCAGCGCGTCGGGCATCAGAACCTGAAGCGACAGCGTCACCAGCAGCGCGGCCGCAAGCGCGCCAACCGCTGCGGCAATATTACGCCAGCGCTTCACGCGGCTCTCGAGATAGATCACGTTGGTGTCGTCGACGATCGGCACCTGCATCACCGGGACCACGCGCGGGTCGGGCGCGTGCGTCTGCGGAATGAATTGCGGCGCGATATCCGGAATGACGTCGGAGTCGGATTGGGGTGGCGCCGGCGGCTGCACGTCCAGCGACGGAGGCTCGGGCGATATCGACTGTTCCGGCGTTGAAGGCTGCGGTGAATAGAACTCCAACGGCGGCGGTGGTGGTGGCAGTGGCACAACATCCAACGGCACAGGCGGCGCTTCGGACGGATCCCGCGGCGACATCGTCCGCATGATCTCGCGCTTGATATTCTCCCACACGATCGGCCGCGGCTCGATCGTGCCGACCATCTGATTGAGAACGCCGAGCCGGAATTCCCAGGCCTGCACAATCGTGGCGAACTCCTGGTCCACCGCCATCATCGTCGCGACCTGCGCGCGCTCGTCGGCATCGAGCGTGCCGAGCGCATATTCCGCAGCGAGCGCGATATGGTCGTCCGTGTAGGCCATCAGTTGCGATCCAGATCCTTTCTCATAGTCTCATCACAGTCCGAGGCACTCCCGGATATCCAGCATGCTGCGCCGGAGCCACGTCTTCACCGTATTGACGGGCGCAGCAAATTTCTCCGCCAATTGCTCGCGGCTCCAGCCGTTGTAGTACGCGAGAAGCACAAGCCTCTGTCGGTCCGGCTCGAGCCGGCCGACACATTCCAGCAGCCGCTTCAACTCCTCGGTCATCTCCCGGCGCGCCAGGGGATCGGGACTGTCGGCAGCGACTTCCATCGCCTGCGGCTCCTCCTCGATGGAGGCCTCCGTCTTCTTGCGCACGATATCGATGGCGCGGTTGCGCGCGATCGATGCCATCCACGTGATCGGCGACGACAGCGTCGGGTTGAATTGGCCGGCGCTGTTCCAGATCTTGACGTAGGTCTCCTGAATGACCTCCTCTGCGAGATCCTGTCGGCGCAAGATACGGAGGACGACGCCATAGAGTTTCGCGCGCGTGGCGCCATAGAGGCGCTCGAACGCGGCCTGGTCGCGCTTCGCCACCGCCTCAATCAGCCCGACCAGCTCAGCTGGCGTCAGCATTCAGCCCCCCAACGCGCGGCCCCGTCGCATCTCACGCGGACCCCGGCACTCCACTACCATAGCCCGCGGCCGAGCCCGTCACCAAGGGCCGGCGCGCCACACTGTGGACAGCACACGCAAAAACCCGGACCTTGCGGGTCCGGGCTCGCAATTCTCAGGTGTTTTGACGCTGGCTGCCGCTTACGCGACGGCGCCGATGCGGGAGCGCATCAAGCCGATGCTATCGAGATCGGCCTGCTCGCGGGCGTTTTCCTCGGCGCGCTCGCGGGCCTGGTCACGCTCGTCCAGGAGCTCGACCTTCTTCAGTTCCTCGAAGGCCTCGCCGAGCGCGGCCTTGGCTTCCTCGAGCTGGCCCCTCAGCTCGTCGGCCGAGCGGGTCAGGTTCTCGCGGCGCTGGATGGCGGCCTTGGCGTAGGTCGGATAGGCAAAATGCGCGGGGTCGTTGATCCCGGCGCGGTCCTGCTCGGTCTGGATCTCGCGATCGAGATCGACTGACATCCGCTGGAAGTCGGCGATCATGGACTCGATCTGGGCAACCCGGCGGCGCTTCTCGTCGACCTGAAACTTCTTCAGGCGGATGAGGGTATCACGTGACTTCATCGACTCGTACTCCCCAGAAGTCCCTTACCTGCACGTGGGACGGCACCGGTCTCCCCACAGGCCCGATTGAGGCCAAGACCGGCTCTGCTACTCTGTGGGATGGGATGATGACGGGACAAAGTTAGCGTTCCGTTTCCAAATTACCGAGGATTTGCGCCAACTGACGGTAGCCGTCGGCAAGTGACGCATTTTCGTCCTTGCGCTGCCGAAGGAAGGCCTCCAGCGGCTCGTGCAGCCGGATCGCCTCGTCGACCTCGGGGCTGGAGCCGGCCCGGTAGGCGCCGAGCCGGATCAGCTCCTCCATATCAGCGTAGGTCGCCATCACCGCCCTCGCCTTCTGGATAACAGGCCAGAATTGCGGATCGGCCGATTTCGGCATGGTGCGGGACACGGATTTGAGGATGTTGATGGCGGGGTAGCGGCCTCGTTCGGCGATCGAGCGCTGCATCACGATGTGGCCATCGAGGATACCGCGAACGGCGTCCGCGATCGGCTCGTTGTGATCGTCGCCGTCGACCAGCACCGTGAAGATCGCGGTGATGGCGCCCTCACCCAGTCCCGGGCCGGCGCGCTCGAGTAGCTTCGGCAGCTCGGTGAAGACCGTCGAGGTGTAGCCCTTGGCGGTCGGCGGTTCGCCGGCGGACAGTCCGATCTCGCGCTGGGCCATGGCGAAGCGCGTCACGGAGTCCATCAGGCAGAGAACGTCCTGCCCCTCGTCGCGAAAATATTCGGCGACCGCGAGCGTCAGATAGGCCGCCTGCCGCCGCATCAGCGCCGGCTCGTCGGAGGTCGCAACGACAACCACGGAGCGCGCGAGGCCTTCCTCACCGAGATCGTCCTGCAGGAATTCCTGCACTTCGCGGCCGCGTTCGCCGATCAGCCCGATGACGCTGACGGCAGCATCGACATTGCGCGCGAGCATCGAGAGCAGCACCGATTTGCCGACGCCGGAACCTGCGAAGATACCCATGCGCTGACCGCGGCAGCAGGTGAGGAACGTATTCATGGCGCGCACGCCGAGATCGAGCGGCGCGCCGACGCGCTTGCGCGAATGCGCCGGCGGCGGCGAGTTGCGGTACGGCATTGGCGAAGCGCCTTGCGGCAACGGCCCCTTGCCGTCGATCGGCTCGCCCAGCGCATTGACGACGCGACCGAGCCAGGCCGACGACGGACGCACTTGATTGGCGGCATTGGCGATGACGGCCTTGCAGCCGCGGCGCACGCCATCGAGGCCGGCAAACGGCATCACGACAGCGTTGTTGCCGGAGAAGCCGATCACCTCGCAGGGGATGGAACGGTTGGCACCGGTTTCGATCACGAGGCGCGCGCCGACCGACATTGCGTGGATCGGGCCGGCCACTTCGACCATCAAGCCGCGAACGCCGACCACACGGCCATAGATATTGACGCCGTCGATGTCGCCGATCTGTTCGGCCAAAGCCTTCATAAGGGGGCCTTCATTAAGGTGGTCGCCTTCGATATCCGGGCTTTCACGGCGAAACCCTTAAATTTCGCCATATTTCTGAACGGCGCTTAACTTCGTGTTTACCCGCATCGTTAATCATTGCGTCACTGTCTTTGTGACTGAGCGTGGCTCCCCTTCAGAAGAAGGCTGAGTCGCGGGAGTCGGTTAGGCCCGTCTCTTAAAGTGGAACTTGAACGGAGCCGGATAACGAAAGCTGCTTCCTACGCAAGACCTTAGGGCGATTCGAGAAAAATTGCACCGAGGGACTTGCGTTCCAGAATCAGGATTTGTTAACCATCTGTTGTCAGGATCCGAATCAGTTGTTCAAAGGCGTTTTGTTGAGTGCCGCGAATGCGGCCGACCTGACGCCCAGGAGCGGCGACTATGGGGAACTGGCATGCGCGTTTTGCTGATTGAAGATGACAGCGCCGTCGCGCAGTCGATCGAGCTGATGCTGAAGTCTGAGAGCTTCAACGTCTACACGACCGATTTGGGGGAAGAAGGCGTCGATCTCGGTAAGTTATACGATTACGACATTATCCTTCTCGACCTTAACCTGCCCGACATGTCCGGATACGACGTGCTCAAGCAGCTTCGGGTCTCCAAGATCAAGACACCGATCCTGATCCTCTCCGGCCTCGCCGGCATCGAGGACAAGGTCAAAGGTCTCGGCGTCGGCGCCGACGACTACATGACCAAACCCTTCCATAAAGACGAGCTGGTTGCCCGCATCCACGCGATCGTGCGCCGCTCCAAGGGTCACGCCCAGTCGGTCATCCAGACCGGCGACCTCGTCGTCAACCTCGACACCAAGACCGTCGAAGTCGGTGGCCAGCGCGTGCACCTGACCGGTAAGGAATACCGGATGCTGGAGCTGCTCTCGCTCCGCAAGGGTACGACCCTCACCAAGGAAATGTTCCTCAACCACCTCTATGGCGGTATGGACGAGCCCGAGCTGAAGATCATCGACGTCTTCATCTGCAAGCTCCGCAAGAAGCTCGCCAACGCTTCCGAGGGACGCAACTTCATCGAGACCGTGTGGGGCCGCGGCTACGTGCTGCGCGAGCCGCACGAGCACG
>JAEWHT010000363.1 GCA_023387695.1 Pseudomonadota bacterium
GATGAGCGGCGGGCTGAAGATTTCGATCGGGCAGCGCTCCGACAAGGGGCGCAAGCCGGTCAACCAGGACTTTCACGGCGCGCTGATCCCGGCTGAGCCGCTGTTGAGCCTGAAGGGGATCGCCGTCGTGCTGGCTGACGGCATCTCGAGCAGCGCCGTGAGCCAGGTCGCGAGCGAGTCCGCGGTCAAGAGCTTCCTGACCGACTATTACTGCACCTCCGAATCCTGGACGGTGAAGCATTCGGCGCGCCGCGTGCTCGAAGCCACCAATTCGTGGCTGCACGCGGAAACGCGCCGCAGCCAATACGCCTATGATCGCGACAAGGGCTACGTCTGCACCTTCACGGCCATGATCGTGAAATCGACGACGGCTCATGTCTTTCACGTCGGCGACTGCCGGGTTTATCGTGTCGTTGGCAAGGCGCTCGAGCAACTCACCGAAGACCACCGCGTCATCGTTTCGTCGGAGCAGACCTATCTCGGCCGCGCGCTCGGGATCAATTCACAGATCGAGATCGATTATCAGGCCCTTCAGGTCGATCCAGGCGATATCTTCCTGCTGGCAACGGACGGCGCCTACGAATTCGTTGATCATCGCTTCGTCGCGAGCGTGCTCGAAACGCACGCGAATGATCTCGATGCGGCGGCCAGGGCCCTCGCCGAGGAAGCCTATCGACGCGGCAGCGACGACAACATCACCGTACAGGTCCTGCGGATCGACGAGGTGCCGCAAATCGGCTCCGCCGATATTTTCGGCGGCACCGCCGAACTGCCGCTGCCACCGTTGCTCGAGCCGCGCACCTTGTTTGACGGCTATCGCATCGTCCGCGAGGTGCATGCCAGCAGCCGCAGCCACATCTATCTCGCCGTCGACACCGAGACCGAGGAGATGGTCGCGCTGAAGATCCCCTCGATCGATCTGCGCGACGATCCCGCCTATCTGAAGCGCTTCCTGATGGAGGAATGGATCGCACGCCGGATCGACAACCCGCACGTGCTGAAGCCACGCGCGCGATCGAAACGACGCAACTACCTCTACGTCGCAACCGAATTCATCGAGGGGCAGACGCTGAGGCAATGGATGCTGGACAATCCGCGCCCTGATCTCGAGACCGTGCGGGGCATCGTGGATCAGATAGCGGCGGGTCTGCGCGCCTTTCATCGCATGGAGATGCTTCATCAGGACTTGAGACCCGACAATATCCTGATCGACAAGACCGGCACGGCGAAGATCATCGACTTCGGAGCGGTCAAGGTCGCCGGCGTGGTCGAAGCGGCCCCCGGCACGGCGGATGCCGAGATCCTCGGCACGGTTCAGTATACCGCGCCGGAATATTTTCTCGGCGAGGGCGGCTCGCCGCGGTCGGACATGTTTTCGCTCGCGAGTATCTGCTACCAGATGCTGACCGGAAGCCTGCCCTATGGCGCGCAACTCGCGCGCATCAGGGGACGATCGGACGCATGGAAGCTCAGATATCGTCCGGCCAGCCACGACGACCGCGCGGTGCCCGTCTGGATCGATGGCGCGCTGCGCAAAGCGCTACATCCCGATCCCAACAAGCGTCATGAAGACCTGTTCGAATTCACCTACGAGCTCCGCAACCCAAATCCGACCTATCTCAGCACGCGAACCACGCCCCTGATCGAGCGCAATCCGCTGCTGTTCTGGAAGCTGACCAGCGTGATACTGGCCTGCATCGTCGTGGCGCTGCTCGCCCTCCTGCACGCGCGCTAGCGCTCAGGCCGGCTCCGCCGCCTTCGTCCCCAGCGGCTTCGGTGCGATGCCGCCACCGGGCTTGAGGTGGAATTCGTACGTCATCAGGTGCCACCGCCCGCTCGGCTTGCTGCCGTCAGGCATCGTCGCATCGTTGCGCGGCTCGATCTTGGCGATCAAATCGTCCTTCACCCCGAACACCACGTCGGAATCGAGATATTTGTCACCGTCCATGAAGACGTGGGTGATCAGCGGCTCGTAGCCCTTGGCATTGACCAGGAAGTGCACATGCGCCGGACGCATCGGGTGACGCCGGGTCTGCATGATCATCTCGCCCACCGGCCCGTCCGTCGGAATCGGATAGCTGCACGGCAAGATGGTACGGAAGAAGAAGCGGCCATCGCTATCGGTGACGAAGCGCGCCCGCGCCGAGGCGCCGACCTCGTCATAATTTGGCTTTTGGGAATCGTAGAAGCCGTCATCGTCGGCGTGCCAGACATCGACGGGCACGTTCGCGAGCGGCTTGCCCTGGAGATCGGTGACCCGGGTCTGCACGAACATCCGCTCGCCCGTGAGATTGTTCGGCGAGATGTCGGTGCCGTGAGCGGTAACCTTGTGCTCGCCGACATAGAATGGGCCGAGCACCGTGGTCTGGGTCGCACCTTCCCGATCGCGGTGGTTGACCGCGTCGACCAGCATGGACACGCCCAGCACGTCGGAGAGCAGGATGAATTCCTGGCGGGTGTCGGTGCATTTCTGGCCGGTGCGGGTCAGGAATTCGATGGCATATTCCCACTCCTCGAAGGTCAGACCCGTCTTGCTCACGTAATCGTGCAGCGACTTCACCAATTCCTGGAGCAGTAATTTCGCACGCGGGTTTGGCGTGTTGTCGAAGCTCTTGACGACGGCTTCGGTGAGTTCGGTCTCGTTGAACTGGGTCATGGTGCGTTTGCCCTGAATTTTCTCGTTGGTCCCTTGGGATCCTTCGGGCTCCCTGGAGGCGTTCCAATGTGAGCCTACACCAACCAGCGGCCCCGCGTTAAGCGCGACCCGCTTGGAATAGGACCCTCATTTCGGCTATCAACGTCCAACAAATCTGCCCGGAGGAACTAATGCTCGCCCCTACCCCCGCCTCGCCCGAATCCGTGGGCGTGTCCAAGGCCGCGCTCGACCGCGTCGATGCCCATCTGAAGAAGCGCTACATCGACGCCGGCCGCTTCCCGGGCACGCATCTCCTGGTCTACCGCCGCGGCAAGATCGCCCACAGCTCGGTGCAGGGTCTCGCCGATGTCGAGCGCAAGGCGCCGATCAAGGACGACACCATCTACCGCATCTATTCCATGACCAAGCCGCTCACCAGCGTCGCCTTCATGATGCTGGTCGAGGAAGGTCTGGTTGCGATCGACGAGCCCGTCGCAAAGTACATTCCGGAGTGGAAGAACCTCGGCGTCTTCGTCGCCGGCACCCACCCCAACTTCCTGACCCGGCCGCCGTCCCGGCCAATGCTGATCGTCGACCTGCTGCGGCACACGTCAGGGCTGACCTATGGCTTCCAGCAGCGCTCCAATGTCGATGCCGCCTATCGCGCCGAGAAGATCGGCGAGGTCGAGAAGTCAGGCACGCTTGAAGGCATGATCCAGAGCCTTGCAAAGATCCCGCTGGAGTTCTCGCCCGGCGAGGCCTGGAACTATTCGGTCGCGACCGACGTCCTCGGCTATCTCGTCGGCAAGATCTCGGGAATGCCGTTCGAGCAGTTCCTCAAAGCACGCATCCTCGATCCGCTCGGCATGACCGACACTGATTTCTATGTTCCAGCCTCGAAGGCGCACCGCTTCGCCGCCTGCTACAACGCCGATCCCGGCGGTGGATTCACCATGCATGCCGGCCAGCGCCGCGAGGGCCTGACGCTCCAGGAC
>JAEWHT010000055.1 GCA_023387695.1 Pseudomonadota bacterium
GATAGAGCGCGGTAACGATCGCGCTATACAACGCCATGGCGCAGGGATGATCGCCCATGCCGGCGACCGACCGCGCCGGCGTCGTGTCGGTATCGGCACGGACGAGATCCATCAGACCGGAGCGCGCCCAATAGGCGTTGCTGTCGAAGCCGGGCTTGTTGGCTTCCTCGCCTTTCTCGCCATAGCCGGTGAAGGAGGCGTAGATCAGCCGGTCATTGAGATGGGCGAGATGGTCGTAGCTGATGCCGAGTCTGCCGCGCACCGGCGGTGGCATGTTGGTGATGAAGACGTCGGCCTCCTCCACCAGCTTGTAGAGCACGGCCTGCGCCTCGGGCTTGGCGAGGTCGAGCGCGAGGCTCTTCTTGTTGCGGGCCTCGAGCAGCCAGGCGAAATTGTGCTCGCCGGTGGGATAGCCGGGCAGGTTGGGCAGATTGCGGTAGGGATCGCCTGCGCCGGGCGGCTCGATCTTGATGACGTCGGCGCCGAAATCGGACAGCACGGTCGCGGCCGCGGGCGCTGCGATGAAGCTCGCGCAGTCCAGGACCTTGAGCCCTGCAAAAATGCCTTTTTCCATCGCGGCGTTGCTCCCTCGCTCTTGTTTGTTTCCCGCGCGCTGGAATTCGCGCAGGCTAGTCATCGCAGCATTAGACCGATGTTTCAGCGGGATGCAACGGCGTGGGGCGCAGGGCCCATTGCAGGGAGGCGGTCGCCGATGCGGACCTCACTCCTCGCCCGCCAGCAGGGCTGCGTTGCCGCCGGCCGCGGCCGTATTGATGGTGACGGTCTGCTCGGTGGCGAAGCGCGCAAGGTAGTGCGGGCCGCCGGCCTTGGGGCCGGTTCCGGACAGGCCGTTGCCGCCGAACGGTTGCACGCCGACCACGGCGCCGATCATGTTGCGGTTGACGTAGATGTTGCCGACCTGGACGCGGTCGATGATGGCCTCGACCGTATCGTCGATGCGGGAGTGGATTCCGAGCGTCAGGCCATAGCCGGTGCGTTCGATGGCTTGCAGCACGCGTTCGAGCGTCTCGGCCCGGTAGCGGACCACATGCAGGATCGGACCGAACACTTCTTCCGTGAGCTGGCCGGCATCGCGGAGCTCAAAGATATGAGGCGCGACGAAGCAGCCGTCGGGCGCGTTGCCCGCAAAGTGCAGCCGCGCCTCGCTCTTCATCTTGGCAATGTGGGCGTCGAGGCGCTGCTTGGCATCAGTATCGATCACAGGACCGACATGGGTCGCGACCTCCGAGGGGTTGCCGATCTTCAGTTCACGCGCCGCACCCGCGATCATCTCGATCATACGGTCGGCGACATCCTCCTGCACGAACAGCAGCCGCAGCGCGGAGCAACGCTGGCCCGCAGATCGGAAGGCGGAGGTGACGACGTCGTCGGCGACCTGCTCGGGCAGAGCAGTGGCGTCTGCGATCATGGCGTTGATGCCGCCGGTCTCCGCGATCAGCGGCACGATCGGCCCGTCCTTGGCGGCGAGCGTCCGGTTGATATGACGCGCGACTTCGGTCGAGCCGGTGAAGACGACACCTGCGATATCAGCGTGCGCGGTGAGCGCAGCACCGATGCTTCCGTCACCAGCGACGAGGTGCAATGCGCTTGCGGGGATACCGGCCTCGTGCAGCAGCGCGACGGCTTCGCGCGCGATGCGCGGCGTCTGCTCGGCAGGCTTTGCAACGACGCTATTGCCGGCCATCAGTGCCGCGGTGACCTGGCCGAGGAAAATCGCCAGCGGAAAATTCCACGGCGAGATCGCGACGAATACGCCGCGGCCGCGCATGGCGAGCACGTTGCTCTCGCCAGTCGGGCCCGGCATGGCGGTCTCGCTGCCAAACAGCTTCCGACCCTGTGCGGCGTAGTAGCGGCAGAAATCGGCGGCTTCGCGCAGTTCGGAGAGCGCGTCGTCAAGCGTCTTGCCGCCTTCCGCTTGCAACAGCGCAAGGAACAGCGCGCCGCGGCTTTCCAGCAGATGCGCGGCCTGCTCCAGCGTCGCCGCGCGTGTCCCCGCTGGTGTTCGGCTCCATCCGGCAAAGCCCGCGCGTGCCGCGCTGATCGCCGCACCCGCTTGCTCGGGCGTTGCGTTGACGATCGGCTTGAGATTGGGCGTTGCGGCCTTGACGACGGCGAGCAGCCGGTCGAGCGCTGCACGCTCGCCGAACTCGACGCCGGCCGAATTGTGCCGCTCAGGCGCAAAGAGATCGCCTGGGAGCGGGATCTTGGCGTGATGCGCATGATCGGGACGAACGATGAGATCGATCGGTCGCTTTAACAGCGCCGGCACCGGTACGCGGTAGTCGGCCGCCTGCGCCACGAAGGACGAGTTGGCGCCGTTCTCGAGGAGGCGCCGCACCAGATAAGCAAGCAGGTCGCGATGGCTACCGACCGGCGCATAGGTACGGTAAGCGATATCAGGATGATCCTTGGCGAGCTGCTCGTAAAGCGCCTCGCCCATGCCATGCAGCCGCTGGAATTCGAACCCGCCGCTGTCGCCGGCGAGTTCCAGCACGGTCGCCACCGTAAGGGCGTTGTGGGTCGCGAATTGCGGGAAGATGCGCGGTCGCAGGTTCAAGAGCTTCGATGCGCAGGCGACGTAGTTCAGATCCGTCATCGCCTTGCGGGTGAACACCGGATAGCCGTCGAGCCCGCGCTCCTGTGCGCGCTTGATCTCAGTGTCCCAATAAGCGCCCTTGACCAGGCGCACCATCAGCTTGCGATCATGTGCGCGCGCAAGCTCGTGGATGTAGTCGATCACCGCGCTGGCGCGCTTCTGATAGGCCTGGATCGCAAGGCCAAAGCCGTCCCAGCCTTTGAGAGAGGGATCGGCGAGCGTTGCCGCGATCACATCGAGCGAGAGCTCGAGCCGGTCGGACTCCTCGGCATCGACGGTGAAGTTGAGGTCATGGGCCTTGGCGCGTTGCGCGAGGTCGAGCAGCAGCGGCACCAACTCGGCCATCACGCGCGCGCGGCTGATCGCCTCGAAGCGCGGATGCAGCGCCGAGAGTTTGACCGAGATGCCGGGGCGGTCGGGCAGGGGGTGGTTGCCGGCGGCCTTGCCGATGGTCTCGATCGCGCTGGCATAGGCATCGAAATAACGCTTGGCATCGGCCGCCGTGCGCGCACCTTCGCCGAGCATGTCGAAGGAGTAGCGCGGCTTTTGCCCGGAGCGCGGCTTGCCCCGCTCCAGCGCCTGCTCGATGGTCTCGCCGAGCACGAAATGATTGCCCATGAGCCGCATCGCCTGGCGCGTCGCGGTGCGCACGGCGGGCGCGCCGAGCCGCTTCACGAGCCGGCCGATGGTACCGTCGGGCGTCTCGCCGGGCTGGATCACGCGCGCCGACAGGCCGAGCGCCCAGGCCGAGGCGTTGACCAGGAATGCGGTGGACTTGGTCTCGTGGTGGATGAAGTCACCCTCACCGAGCTTGTCCTCGATGAACTGGTCGGCGGTGCGGGCATCGGGCACGCGGAGCAGCGCTTCCGCCAGCACCATCAAGGCAAGGCCTTCCTTGGTCGAGAGCGCGAACTCGCGCAGCATGTCTTCGACTCCGCCCAGATTACCTGCGAGCCGGTCGTCGCGCTTGCGGATCGCCTCGATCAGCCGGGTCGCGGTGCGGTCGATCCGCGCTTCCTGCGGTGGGCCAAGATGTGCCGTCGGAAAAAGGCGCGCAGCGATATCGGCGTCGTCAGGGGCATACAGGGCGGAGAAGGGAGGCGGGATGTTCGGCATGGCGTGTCCTGTGGCTGAAATCCAGGATAAAGCCCGTCTGACCGTAGTTCGATAGACAAGATAGCGATTTTGCCTTAGGAAATGAAGATCATATGCAGAATGGACGTATATAATATGGAACTTGATCGAATCGACCGGAGAATCCTCTCAATTTTGCAGGAGGATGGGCGCATAGCCAATGTCGAGCTCGCCGAGCGCATCGGCCTGTCGCCGACCTCGATCGGCGAGCGGCTCAAGCGTCTGCAGCGCGAGGGCTTTGTCGAAGGTTATGGCGCGCGGCTCAATCCGCACCGGCTTGGGCTGGGCTTGCTGGTGTTCGTCGAAGTGCTGCTCGACAAGACCACGCCGGATAATTTCGAGCGTTTTGCGCGCGCGGTAAAACTCGCGCCTGAAGTGCTGGAGTGTCACATGGTTGCAGGCGGCTTCGACTATCTAGTGAAGGCGCGGCTTGCCGACATGACCGCGTATCGGCGCTTCCTTGGCGAGACCTTGCTGTCGATGCCGGGCGTGCGCGAGACGCGCACCTATGCGGTGATGGAGGAGATCAAGCGCGACGCACCGTTGCCGGTGGGCTGACCACATGCGGTCGCGATTGTCATTGCTGCGGCGTTGAATGGCGATCTCTGCGAGCAAATAGCTTTCCGTGTGCAGTCGCAACGCCTGTCGTCGAATGCACTGATCGTCTTCTGAAATTTTTTTGGCCTCACTCCCGGATAAATCCGGGAGGCAGCAAAAGCTGGCGGCTTATACTTTGAGGTTCTCTGCGGAGGTTTTGCCCCGGTTTGCGATCTCTTCGTATTCCACCGTCTGTCCTTCGTTCAGGGACGACAGACCGGCTTTCTGCACTGCCGAGATATGCACGAACACATCCTTGCCGCCCGACGCAGGCTGGATAAATCCATAACCCTTGGTCGGGTTGAACCACTTGACCGTACCTTTAGCCATCACGACTTCTCCGCGGGTCTTCCTCCGAGATCACGAACCGCCAGTCCCCGCCAACCGGCCGGTTCGGTCCTATACGATACGCGGAATGTGGCGGGCTTGGTAGATCAAACCACATCCGCATTTCGCTGAAATTCGCTCAACTTCGCGGCGTTTTTGCCGGTTTTGCCCGTTTCGCGGTCAATTGAGCCGGACGCCGTCAATAAGTCGCGGCCAGATAGTCGACGATCTTGCTGACGTCGGCATCGTCGATCGGTGCGCCATAGACCTTGATCATCTTGGTCACCTCGGCCTGCCAGAACCCTTTCTTGTCCTTCATCGGCGGCTGTGTGGCGATGTAGTCCGACGAGTGGCAGGCGGCGCAATTGCCTTGCACGACCTCGAGATTGGGGCCCGGCTTGAAGGCCGCAACCTCATCCGGCGTCTTGTAATTGACCGGCGCGGCAAGGGCCGAACCCACCAAGGCGACAATGCCAAGCGTGGTGGCGAGGAGAACGGTGCGCTGCATGATAATCCTCCTCAGGCTACGCTGACGCGGACGGTTTCGACGACGTTGCGCAAATAACCCGCCGGGTTCCAGCGTGGCGTGTCCGGCTGCGTTTCGCCGGCATTGCTGGTGGCGCGCACCTTGAGTTCGACCTGGCCGGAAGCAAGCTTCACCGGCAGCATCCATTCGCGGAACGAGTAATTGCCGAGATCCTTGCCGAGCTTGGCGGCGACCCAGGTCTTGCCGCCGTCGGTGGAGACTGAGACGTCCTTGATGCCCTTGCCGCTGTCGAAGGCGATGCCGCGCAGTGTCGTGCGTCCCGCCTTTAGCTTGGCGCCGTCGGTCACATTGGTGATGAACGAGCGGATCGTGAAGCGATTGATCGGGATCGTCGCCTTCGGCGTCGTGCCGGGCTCGATCGAATTGTTCGGCGTGTCCGGAATCCGGTAGGCACCCTTCATCCAGAAGCCGTCATAGACGGTGTCGACGACGGTGATCTCGTTGAGGTGCTTGACCCAATAGGTGCCGTAATAGCCGGGAACGATCAGGCGCAGCGGGAAGCCGTTGAGGAACGGCAAATCCTCGCCGTTCATGCCGTAGGCCAGCATCACCTCGCCATTGGTGGCGTGTTCGAGGTCGAGCGCCTTGGCGAAATCGGGCGTCTTATCGCTGACAGGGCCATCCATGCCGGCGAACACGACCTGCTTGGCGCCGGCCTGCACGCCGGCCATATCGAGCACGGTCTTCAACGGCACGCCGCGCCAGCGCGCATTGCCCATCGCACCATTGGCGAGTTGGCCACCAGCGACGCGCGGCTCGGAGAAGCCGCGGCTGTTGCCGGAGCACTGGTTGACGGCGACGATCTCTGTCGCCTTCATCTTGCGGATGTCTTTCAGCGACAGCTTCAGCGGCTTGTCGACCTTGCCCTTGATCTCGAGCGTGAACTTGTCGGGGTCGAGATCGTAGGGGAGGCCGGCGAGGTGATAGCGCACGAAGAACGCGTTGTTCGGCGTGATTGGGCCGTCGTTGAACACCGCGAACGGCGTCTCAAGCTGCGGCGGGCGGCTGGTCAGGCCGATCATCGGCCGCTTCTGCGGATATTTCACCAGCGGCCGCTCGCCATTGGCGAATGGGAGCGTGACGGTGTCGAGTGCCAGTGCTTTGGTGGAATTCAGTGTAGCCGCAAGCGCGGCGAGGCCCGCTCCTTTGAGCAGGTCGCGTCGGTCGAACATGTCGTCTCCTCCCGGAGCTTTTCGTTGGCTCGCGGTCATCACCGCGATCCCGCGCCCATCTGTCGCAACGACTCAGCTGAAGTCAATTCGTGCTTTCGCAGCAAGCCCATGCCGCTGCGCTGCAACAGGCCGGTGTTACGCCGCGACGCGCTCGCCGCCGGCGATGATCGCGGACAATGTCCTGGTGTCGGTGACGACGCGCACGACCATCGGCTCATCGCGGCCGCGGATCGCGACCTCCTGCTTTGGCAGCGCATCCTCGGAGAGGCCGGCGGTGAGGCGGACTTCCTCGGAGACAACAGCCTCGCAGGCGAGCGTCTTGGTCATGTCCTGGAGCCGGGCAGCGACATTCACGGCATCGCCGAGCGCGGTGAAGACGATGTGATCGCGATAGCCGATGTCGCCGATGATGACCTCGCCGCCATGGACGCCGATGCCGAAGCGGATCGGCTGGCGCAGATCGTGGCTCAAGAGCTCGTTGAGCTCGTCGACATGGGTCGCGATGCCAGCCACAGCCTTCAGCGCCTGCCGGCAGGCGGTGTGCGGATCGCTGGCGAGGCCGAACAGCGCCAGCATGCCGTCGCCGACGAACTGGTTGGGCTGACCGCCATTCTCGATCACGGCCTGCGACACTGCACCCAAGAAGCGATTGACGATGAAGACGGTGTCGAACGGCAGCCGCTTCTCGGCGAGCTGCGTCGAGCCGCGCATGTCGACGAACAGGCTGACCAGATAGCGCTCCTGGCCGATCCGCGCCGGCGACGTCGTCTGCGCGTCGGCCGAGAGCATGTGCGGCATGAACAGCTGGAAGAAGGAAAGGTCGCAGTTCGGCCGCAACTGGCAGGCCAGCCGGATCGAGGGATCGGCGGTGCCGACGCGTGCCAGCACGAAGGCCTCCCGCTGCGATGGCTCGGGCAATGCGTCGTGGTCGCCGATGATGCGGATACGGCAAGTGGAGCAGCGCGCACGGCCGCCGCAGACGCTGGCATGGGGCACGTTGTGGCGCAGGCTCGCTTCCAGCACGGAGAGCCCCTTGGGCACGCGCACCGTCTTGCCGTTGCCGTAGGACAGCGCGATCATGCCGCCGCGCCGCTCGCGCCAGCCGCGGACACCGCGTGCGACCATCGCCAGCCCTAGCAGCCCGAAATACCCGATCGTCAATCGGCCAGTGATGCGGTCGAGCGTAGCGGCCTGTGCGAACGTGCCGACCTCGCGCTGCGTATAATTCTGCTTGCGCCAATCTGCATCCTCGCTGTCGGCGGCGACACTGCGGCCACCCTGGTAGATGCCGAGCAGCGCCAGCGTCGGGATCAGCACGGCGGCCGCCAGCAGATAGGGTGCCGCACGGACGAAGAACGGCTTCATCCGCAGCCAGAAAAAGATGCCGATGCAGCCGTGCACCCAGGCGACGATCAGCAGGATCGTCATCGTCCAGAGCCGGTCGGGCGCCGCCACGAAGAACAGATAGAGTTCCTGCGGATAGAGCTTCTCGTGCCCGTACAGCGTCTGTGCGAGTCTGACGCCGATCACATGCGCCATTACCAACGCGGGGATGCTCAGGCCCAGCACGAGCTGCAGCGGCTCGATCGTCCGCCAGCGGAACTGGCGGCGCTGGTACAGCGCATAGACGCCGAGACCCATATGGGTCAGCGCGGCGGTATAGAACACGATCGCCACCGGCAGGAACTGCCAGAACGCCATGTGGTAGGTGACCCCGACCTGCATGGCATCGACCGAGATGTTGCCGAGCGCGTGGTTGAGGAAATGGCTGACCACGTAAGAGAACAGGATGACGCCGCAGACCAGCCGGACCTGCCGCGCGCTGGTCGAGCGGACGAGTTCGGGCAGTCGTGAAAGGGCGGTCGCGGCCATGATTCGCTTGTACCAGTTCACTGAGGAGAACAGCCAGCAGAGAGTTAAATTCCGCCTGTGAACAGGCCCTCCGATCACATGCGCGGCAAGGTTACGTAACGGTAAGTATCGCAGGGTGGCAAAGCATTCCGCTGCCGTGCTGGACAAGCGACGGTGGCCACATTGACTCCCCCTCCCAAGTCAGGGAAAAGCGCGGCCGTGACGATCGCTCCCGACATCACGGCAAAGCCCAACGGCGCCTCGCGCCGGCCGCTTGTCGTGGCCGCGCTGGTGATCGCCGCGATGACTGCGATGCGCATCATCTACGCCTCCGCGATCGAGTTGCGCACCGACGAGGCCTATTACTGGACCTGGTCGAAAGAGGCGGCGCTGAGCTTCCTCGATCATCCGCCCGGCATCGCCTGGCTGATCCATTTCGGCACTGCGATCTTTGGCGATACCGTGCTGGGCGTCCGCTTCGGCGGCATTGTCGCGATGCTGGTGACGCAATTGTTGCTCGCCGACATCGTCCGCCGCATGACCCATGATGTGCGCGCGATCGTGGTGGCGGTGCTGATGCCGGAGGCCGCGCTCTATTACGGCCTGCTGATGGCCAAGGTCGCGCCCGACGTCGCCATGATCCCGTTTGCGGTGGCGATGATGTGGTCGCTGGTGCGATTGGCGCAAAGCGGCGACGGCCGCTGGTGGCTCGCGGCCGGTCTGTTCGCCGGCCTGTCGATGCTGTCGAAATTCACCGCCATCATGTTCGCGCCGGCGGTTGCCGCGTTTCTGCTGGTGCCGGATTGGCGGTTGCGCTGGCTGCGCAGCCCCTATCCTTATCTTGCGGTGCTGATTGCGATCGCAATGTTCTCGCCGGTGCTGATCTGGAACGCGCAGCACGATTGGGCCTCGTTCCGTTTCCAGGGCGTGCGCGCCACCGCCAATTACGGCATCTCGCTGCGCACAATCGGTGATTACATCGGTCTGCAATTCGGCCTCGTCGGTTTCGTCCTACTGCCGGTGGTGCTGTCAGGCCTCGCGATGACGGCGTGGCGCGGCTATCGCTCCCGCGAGCCGGTCGCGATCCTGCTGTCGACGGCCGTGCTGGTTCCCTTCGCCTATTTCCTGTTCAAGTCGCTGACGCTGCGGGTCGGCGACACCTGGCCGATGTTCATGTGGCCGACAGGCTTTGCGGCCGCGGCGATCAATCTCGCGATGCTGCCGAAGGACGGCTGGTCAGCGCGGATGATCCGTCAGAGCACCTTTTGGGTGAATGCGGCGCTGGTCTCGGGGGTTGCCTTCGTGGTGCTCGTGTTCCTCTATTACGTCGCGGCGCCCTGGAATTTCCTCGGCAAGATGGATCCGATCGGTGCCGAGGCCGGCTACGAGCAGGTCGCCGCGCGTGCGCAAGCCGCGCTGGATGAAACTGGCGCGACCTGGATCGCGACCACGGACTACCGCACCTATGCCATGATGCGCTGGCTGTTCAGGGGGCGGGTGCCCGTCGTCGAACTCACTGAGCGCGGCCGCTTCCAGGATTTTCGTGATCCCGGCATGGACCGGATCAACGGGCAGGCGGGAATCTATGTCGGTCGTCAGCCCGACGATCGTTTGCCGTTGTGGGCATACATCGCCGCAAAACGCGAGCCGCTCGGTCAAGTCGAACGCCGCTGGCGTGGTGCTCTGATCGACACCTACGCGATCGAAAAGCTCAGTGGATGGACCCCGGAGCTCTCACCGCCGAAGGACTCGCCGCTGTTCCAGTGGCGAGTGCTGGCCGGCGAATTCGAGAAGCGCTCACTCGGCTAGCGCTGCTCCTCTTCCTCTTTCCTCCGCAGCAGATCCGTCGCGAGATCCGAGAGCTTTGGCGGCGGCAGGGCCGCGAACG
Organism: Pseudomonadota bacterium; assembly: GCA_023387695.1. Classification (GTDB taxonomy): domain Bacteria; phylum Pseudomonadota; class Alphaproteobacteria; order Rhizobiales; family Xanthobacteraceae; genus Bradyrhizobium. The sequence continues at coordinate 10,134 of JAEWHT010000055.1, forward strand.
GCAGCGGCCTGGTGACGTCGATCGCGGCCAGGCCCAGCCGCGCCGTCAGCAGTCCGTTGAGCATGCCCTCGCCCAGCCGCTGCGACAGCTTTGCTGCGATCCCGTGGCCGAGCATCTGCTGCACCAGGCTGTCGCTCGCGGCAAGGCCGCCGGTAATGGCAAGATGGGCGATGACGTGGCGGAGCAGGCGGATCATGCCGAGCGCGCCGGGCCGGCCGCCGTAGAGCCGGGCGAGCTGGCGGATCAGGCGCAGCGAGGCCACGAACACGAACAGCACATCGAACAGCGCGCGCGGCGACACCGCCGTGACGATCGACACCCGCTGCGCGGCCGACGACACCAGCCGCCGCGCCTCCGCATCCAGCGGCGACATCAATTCGCGCTCGGCGAGCCGGATCATGTCGGCCCCGTCAATGATCTCACCGGTATGGCTCTCCAGCGCAGCGCGGGCGCGCGCCAACTGCGGGTTCTGGTGCGCGATCGCGATCAGGTCCTGCACAATGGCGCGGCTCTCCTTGCGATCGTCACTGGCGAGCACCTCGGCGGCACGCCGATGCAGCTTCTCGATCGTCGCAAGCCGCGCAAGGCCGAACGCCTCGCGCCCGATCACCACGGCGAGCGCAAGCGTGGTGACGAAGGCGAGCGCCACGCCGACGAAGCCGAGGCTTTCGCTGCGCGCAAACAGATCCTCGATCAGATGCACGACGCTGAGCCCGACGCCGAGCAGTGTCAATCCGGCGAGGCCGGACCAGAACAGCGCGCCCCAGGGAAAGCCGCGTCGCGCAGGAAGTACGGTCTCAATCGGCACCGGCAACATCGCCGGATCGGGCTCCGGTGTGATCTGGATGGTGGCGCGGCTGAGCCGGCTGGTCTCGTCGGCCTCGGTGACGACGACATCGGGATTGTCGAGCCGGAATGTCGCCGGCCGCCGCGGTTGAGATCGGTCGTTCATGCGAGCTTGTCTCCGATCAGGAACTGCAAGGCACGGTCGAGGCGGATATGCGGCAGCGTGGGCTCGCTGTCGCCATCGCGTTCGAGCTTTGGCGGGCGGAAGCGCAGGAAGCGGAAATCGCTCTTCTCCGCGGCTTCCGTCGACAATCCGCGGAACGCATCGTTGCCGTTGAACAGCGGCTCGGGATCGAGCGGCAAATCGCCCGGAAAGGTCGCGACCTCGGTGTTGCCGTCAAAGAATTCGCCGTTCGCGCTCTCGCCGGCGGCCGGCGTACCGAGGATCGAGGGCAGTTTGTCGCGGCCATGCGCAACCTGTGCCTCGCGCGTGGCGCGGACGGCGGCGAGCGCGACCACATCGATCTCAGCGCCGGTATCGTCGGCGCGAGCCACAGCACGCGCAACGGCACGGCGCAGCACGGCCTCGAGCCGGTCGTGGCTGGAATGATGCAAATGATCAGCCTTGGTTGCGGCGAACAGGATGCGGTCGATACGCGGCCTGAACATGCTGGAGAGAAACGTGCTGCGGCCGATGTTGAAGCAATCGAGAATGCCGGCGAGCGCTGCTTCGAGATCGTGCAGCGCCTCAGGTCCCGCGTTGAATGCGGAGAGCGCATCGGCCAGCACGATCTGGCGATCGAGCCGTGCGAAATGATCCCGGAAGAACGGCCGCACCACGACGTCCTTGTAGGCCTCGTAGCGGCGCACCATCATCGCCCATAGCGATCCTTCCGGTGCCTGGCCGCCGACGGGCACATCGAGCGGCGCGAAGGTCAGTGCCGGCGTGTCGGCGAGACTGCCCGGCATCAGGAAGCGGCCGGGCGGCAACAGGCTCATCGCAAACCGCTCGTCGCGGCAGGCACGCAAATATTGGGTGAACAGTTTTGCAGCCGTCAGCGTCGCCTGTTCGTCCTCGCGCGCTTCGGGCTTCAGCGTGGCGAGATGCGCGTGCCAATCCGCGGCCAGGTGCGCGCGCGGCGCTTCGCGCGAGAGCGCGAGGCTCTCCGCCGACCATTGCTCGAAACTCTTTTGCAGCAGCGGCAGGTCGAGCAGCCATTCGCCGGGATAGTCGACGATGTCGAGCGTCAGCGTGCGATCGGCTCCGTTCGGACGCTGATAGTCGATGACGAGGCGCAGCTCGCTGATGTCGACGGTCGAGTTCGGCCAGCGCCGTTCCTCGATCAGCGCGCGCAGATGGTTCTCGTATGAAAAGCGCGGCACGGCATCGTCGGGCTGCGGTACCAGATGTGCCCGCGCGATCCGGCCCGATGAATAGGCCTCGAACACCGGAAACCGGCCGCCGCGCGTCAGCCCGTGGATCAGCGCGGTGATGAATACGGTCTTACCGGCCCGCGACAGGCCGGTGACACCAAGTCGCACCGTCGGGTTGAAGAAGTGCTCGCCATAGTCGATCAGCGCCCGGGCCGACAGGCGCGCTTCCTCGACCATATCCTGGAAACTGAATGCCATATGAACGTGATTGTGAGCTGATGGATCTTGGGCGGGCGGAACAGTGATGCCGTTCACAAAAGTGGCAATTGCGTGAGGAAAATCAAGCTTCATACTTTGACCGCCTTTATCGGCGATCAGCCGTTTGAACGACGCGCCGGTCCCGAAAGACCCATAGAAGAGTGGCCTTGTAATTGCTTTGCGGATTGCCATGACCGTCTTCAGATTGAAACAACTTGCATCCACCTCCGTCCACGCGGCAGCCGACGCGATCCGCTGGAATTACGATCGCGCCGAGCTGATTGCCGACGGCGTCATCCATGGGATCGGCGTGCTCTCCGGCATCATTGCCGCGACCGTGCTGGTGGTGCTGACCGCTGTTTATGCCGATGCAACCGACATTGTCGGCGTTTCGATCTATGTCGCCGGCCTCATATCGATGCTGGTGCTGTCGGCGACCTATAATCTCTGGCCGGTCTCGCCCGCCAAATGGCTGCTGCGCCGCTTTGACCATTCCGCGATCTATCTGCTGATTGCCGCGACCTACACGCCGTTCATCCTCGAGGTGAAGGACAGCGTGTTTGCGCTGGTGCTGCTCGCCGGCGTTTGGTGCGTGGCAATTCTTGGCATCGTGCTGAAGCTCTGCCGGCCCGGTCGTTTCGACCGCGTCGCGGTCGGTATCTATCTCGCCATGGGCTGGAGCGGCGTGATGCTCTACGGTCCCGTGGTCAAGGCGCTGCCCGCGCTGGCGCTGGGTTTCATCCTCGCGGGTGGCCTGCTCTATAGCTTTGGCGTGATCTTCCACGCTTGGCGGCGGCTGCGTTTCCAGAATGCGATCTGGCACGGCTTTGTCTTGGCCGGTGCGGCATGCCATTATGCAGCGGTGCTCGACCTCGTGTTGAGCTAAGTTCCGCGAAGCGGCATAAGCCAAGCGGCAAACAAGCGAAGCGCTGTATAAAAGAGGAGACGTCGCATGCAGGTGACCGGCAAGGTCGTGGTCGTCACGGGCGGCGCCAACGGCATCGGCAAGGCGCTGTGCGAGGCCTTTCACCGGGCGGGTGCAACCAAGGTGGTGGTCGCGGACATGGACGCCGCGAATGCGCGCGCCGTCGCCGCGACGGTCGATGGCGCAGCTTTCAAATGCGATGTTGCGCAGGAAAAGGACATCACCCACGTCATCGAAGAGACGGAGCGGCAGTTCGGCCCGATCGCGCTGTTCTGCTCCAATGCCGGCATCGGCGGCGGCTTCGATCCGATGTCGGTGAACGCCGGCGGCGCCTCCGACGAACCCTGGCAACGCTCCTGGGCGATCCACGTGATGGCGCATGTCTACGCTGCGCGACATCTCATCCCCCGGATGAAGACGCGCGGCGGCGGCTATTTCCTCAACACCATCTCGGCCGCGGGGCTGCTGTCGCAGGTCGGCAGCCCTGCCTATTCGACCACGAAGCATGCCGCAGTCGGCTTTGCCGAGAACCTCGCGATTTCGCACAAGGCCGACAACATCAAGGTCTCGATCCTCTGTCCGCAGGGCGTCGACACCAACATGCTGCGTTCGATCCCCAAGGGCCCGCAATCCGGTGACGGTGACCTCACGCCCGAGCAGGTCGCGAAAGATGTGCTCGCCGGGCTCGAGCAGGAAAGCTTCCTGATCCTCCCGCATCCCCAAGTGCTCGGCTATATGCGCAAGAAGACCGAGAACTACGACCGCTGGATCGGCGGCATGGCGAAGATCCAGGCGAAGATGCGGGACGAGTTCGGGAAGTGACCGTCAGGTCATCCCGGGGCACTGCGAAGCAGCGAACCCGGGATCTCGAGATTCCGGGTTCGGTCCTGCGGACCGCCCCGGAATGACGAAGGCGAGAGCCATTTCAGATAGTCTCTTCGTCAATGCTTCTGCCCGTACAGCACCGGCACCGCCGAATCCACGACGACCTCCACCAGGCTCGTCCCCTCATGCGCCATCCCGCGCTTCAGCGCATCGCCGAGCTCCGCGGCCTTGCTCACCCGCACGGCGTGACAGCCCATGCCTTCGGCAAGCTTCACGAAATCGATTCCCGGCAATTCCAGCCCGGGTACGTTTCGCACCTGCATCACCTGGCTGAACGAGCGCATCGCGCCGTAGCCGGAATTGTTGATGACGACGATCGTCAACGGCAGCTTGCGTTGCGCGGCGGTCCACAGTGCCTGGATCGAATACATCGCCGAGCCGTCGCCGATCAGGCAAACCGTGCGTTGCTTTGGCTTGCCCAGCGCCATGCCGATGGCGGCGGGCAGCGAATAGCCGAGGCCGCCGCTCGCCATGGTGTAGAAAGAGTCTTGGCCGCGCATCGGCAGGAATTTTTGCATCGCCGGGCGGTGTGACGGCACTTCCTCGACGAGTGAAGCGTCCTCGGGCATTGCTTGCGAGAGCGAGTGCAGCAGGAATTCGACAGGCAGCGGATCGGCAGCCTTCGGCGCCGGCGGCAGCGTGCGGCCCTTTGGCGCGGCACGTTTGCTCTCCGGCAGCATGTCGAGCAGCAGGCTCAACGCCGGCTTCATGGTCGCGATGATGCTGGTGCCGACCGGCGTCACCGCGGCCGCATCGGCATCGTCGGTGATCTGGAAGATCGTTGTGCCGCCGTCGAAGATCGCGGCATGGCCTTCAACATGGAAGGTGAATACCGGCGCGCCGATGACGACGACGAGATCGTGCTCGCGCAAGGCATCGGAGAGCTGAGCGGGTGATGCATGCAGGAAGCCCGCGAATTGCGGATGCCGCTCGGGGAATGAGCAGCGCGCCGAGAACGGGCTGACCCACACCCTCGCCTTGGCCTTCTCGGCGACGCGCACCATCAGGTCCACGGCGCTGGCGCGATCGACGCCGGGGCCGACGACGAGGGCAGGGTGCTTTGCTGAGCCGAGCGCTGCGACCAGCGCCTTCATCGCGTCAGGCTCAGGCCCGGTTTCACGGCTGACTTTGCGCGCTTCGACCGGCGCACAGGCATGCGCCCAGTCATCAATCGGAATCGAGACGAAGGTGGGCCCGCAAGGAGGCTGCATCGCGGTGTAATAGGCACGTGCGATCGCGGCCGGCACATCCTCGGGCCGCGCCGGCTCGACGCTATATTTCACATAAGGGCGCGGAAACTCCGACGCGCGCTCGGCGTAAAGAAACGCCTGCAGCGGCAGGATCGAACGGGCCTGCTGGCCGGCGGTGATGACGAGTGGCGTCTGGTTGCGATGCGCAGTGTAGATGTTGCCAAGCGCGTTGCCGACGCCGGCAGCGGAATGCAGATTGACGAAACCGGCGTTGCGTGTCGCCTGGGCGTAGCCATCAGCCATGCCGACAGCGGAGGCCTCCTGCAGCGCCAGCACGTAGTCGATATCGTCGGGCCAGTCGCTCAGGAACGGCAGCTCGGTCGAGCCGGGATTGCCGAACACCTTCTTGATCCCGAAGGAACGCAGCAGGTCGAGCGTCGCCTGCTTGACGGTGACGGACTTGCTGCCGGTCTTGCCGTTCTTGGCCATTGGTTTCCGTCCCGTTGTCTATTGAAGGTAGCAACCCCACACCGTCATTGCGAGGAGCTCTTGCGACGAAGCAATCCAGACTGCTTCTGCGGAAAGACTCTGGATTGCTTCGCTGCGCTCGCAATGACGATGGAGAGACAGCGGTGCCTCACCACACCGCCGTCCCCTTCATCGTCGGCTGCCCCTCCGCATTCGCCGTCCACAGCTCCATGCTGGCCTCTGTCTCGTTGGCGTTGATGGAGAACTCCGTTCCCTCGAACAGCGGCTGCAGGCCGCGATAGGTAAACTTCCTCGGCGGCTTGCCGCTGCGGAGCTTTGCCGCCATCTCGATGATGAGCGCAGCCTGCAGGGGGCCGTGGAAGATCAGGCCCGGATAACCCTCGACTTTGGTGACGTAGTCGCGATCGTAATGAATGCGGTGGCCGTTGAAGGTCAGCGCGGAATAACGAAACAGCAGCACGGGATCGCTGACATGCGTCTCGCGGTGTTGTGCCTTCGGCGGCGGGGGCAGGGCCTTTGCGCTCGCTGGTGCGCTGCTCGTCATCTCGCGATAGACGATGTCCTGCCGCTCACGGATGGCGACGCCACGCGGCGAGGAGATGCTGTGCTCGACCGAGACGAAGCACAGCGTGCCCGTCGAGCCCGTCTTCACCTGCACATCGGCAATGCGCGAGGTCCGCGTCGATTCATCACCGACGCGCAACGGCTGCAAAAATTCGATCTCGCCGCCGGCCCACATCCGGCGCGGCAGCGGCACCGGCGGCAGGAAGCCGCCACGGGTGGGGTGGCCGTCGGGGCCTAGCATCGACATCGGAAACACCGGCTGCGCCAGGCACCAATGCACCGTGAACGGCGCGGCGTCGCCCGTCTTGGGCTCGCCGACGTCCTGGAACAGCGTCGCGCGCAGGCCCATGACGAGCTGCGCGGTGACGATGTCGGTGGCCTCCGTGCTACGGCCGATCCACTGCTTGAGGTGATCGATGTCGAGCTTCTCGGTCATGACGCCTCGCTCTTCTTACTTCTTGGGATTTTCGCCGATCGCGGGCACCGCGCCGAAAGCGCGGGTCTCACCGACGATGATCGGCGCCGGCGCGGGATAGCTGACGCGGCCGTTCGGCGTGTCCACTTCGATGCGGCGCAGATGCGGATGGTTGGTGAGATCGCTCATGGTGTTGACCTCGGCGAACGCAATGTCCGCGTCCGACAGCCGCTTGAGCAGCTCATCGCGCGTCATCCTGCCGAAGATATCCGCGACGGTCGTGTCGGTGAAATCGCGATTGCGCACGCGCTCCACCATGTTGGCGACGCGGGGATCGGCAGGCAGATCAGGCCGGTCCAGCACCTCGGCACACAGCGTCTTCCACTCGCGTTCGCTCTGGATCGAGATCAGGATGTCCTTGCCGTCCTTCGACGTGAACACGCCATAGGGCGCGATCGAGGGATGGCGCAGGCCCATGCGCTTCGGCGGATTGCCGGCCTCGGCGTTCAGCAGCGGCACGGTGCACCAGTCTGCCATCACGTCGAACATGGAGATGCGGATGTCCGCGCCTTTGCCGGTCCGTCCGCGTGCGATCAGCGCTTCCAGGATCGCCGCATGCGCGGTCGCGCCGGTGGCGACGTCGACGATCGACATGCCGACGCGCGAGGCGCCGTCGGGGTTGCCGGTGATGGAAGCAAGCCCGCTCTCGGCCTGGATCAGCAAATCATAGGCCTTGCGATGCGCGTAAGGGCCTTCGTCGCCATAGCCGGTGATCGTGCACGAGATCAGCTTCGGATAGTCCCTGAGCAGCCGCTCGCGCGAGAAGCCAAGCTTGTCCATTGAGCCCGGCTTGAGGTTCTGCACCAGCACGTCAGCGCTCGCGATCAGCTTCTCCAGCTCGGCGCGGCCGTCTTTGGTGGCGAGGTCGACCACGGCCGATTGCTTGCCGCGATTGAGCCAGACGAAATAGCTGCTCTGGCCCTTGGCCGCGGCGTCGTAGCCGCGGGCGAAATCGCCCTCGGGCCGCTCGATCTTGATCACTTCCGCGCCGGCATCGGCCAGCCGCGAGGTGCAGAACGGCGCTGCCACGGCCTGCTCGACCGCAATCACCCTGATCCCGTCAAGTGCTCCCATGATGCGGCCTCAGTACGAGCGGGGCATGCCGAGCACGTGCTCGGCGACAAAGGACAGCACGAGGTTGGTCGAGATCGGCGCCACCTGGTACAGTCGAGTCTCGCGGAACTTGCGCTCGACGTCGTATTCCTCGGCGAAGCCGAAGCCGCCATGGGTCTGGATGCAGGCGTTCGCCGCTTCCCAGGACGCGTCGGCCGCCAGCATCTTGGCCATGTTGGCCTCCGCGCCGCAGTCGAGGCCAGCTTCGTATTTGCGTGTGGCTTCCTTCACCATCAATTCGGCCGCGCGCATCGAGGCGTAGGCCTTGGCGATCGGGAACTGAATGCCCTGGTTCTGGCCGATCGGACGGCCGAACACCGCGCGCTCCTTGGCGTAGTTGGTCGCTTTCGCAATAAACCATTTGGCGTCGCCGATACACTCGGCGGCGATCAGGATGCGTTCGGCATTCATGCCGGAGAGGATGTAGCGGAAGCCCTTGCCTTCCTCGCCGATCAGGTTCTCCGCCGGCACCTTCATGTCGGTAAAGAACACTTCGGTGGTGGCGTGGTTCATCATGGTGCGGATCGGACGGATCTCGAGGCCATTGTTCTTGGCCTCGCGCATGTCGACGATGAAGACAGACAGACCGTCGGTCCGCTTCTTGGCCTGCTCCTTCGGCGTGGTGCGCGCCAGCAGCACCATCAGGTCGGAATGCTCGGCGCGGCTGGTCCAGATCTTCTGGCCGTTGACGATGTAGCTGTCGTTGCCTTCCTTGCGCGCAAACGTCTTGAGCGACGAAGTATCCGTGCCGCTGGTCGGCTCGGTGACGCCGAAGGCCTGGAGCCGCAATTCGCCGCTCGCGATCTTCGGCAGGTACTTTGCCTTCTGCTCGTCATTGCCGTGCCGCAGCACCGTGCCCATCGTGTACATCTGGGCGTGGCAGCCGCCGCCGTTGCAGCCGGCGCGCTGGATCTCTTCGAGGATCGCAGCCGCAGCAGAAAGCTTCAGGCCCGCGCCGCCATATTCCTCGGGGATCAGCACCGAGAGATAGCCGGCCTCAGTCAGCGCGTCTACGAAGGCCTTGGGGTAGGCCATCTCGCGATCGAGCTTGCGCCAGTATTCGCCGGGAAACTGCGCGCAGAGCTTTGCGACGGCTTCTCGGATGTCGGCGTAATCTTCGCTGTGGTGGTCTTCACTCATGGCGTTTCCCGTATGGTAGGCAGTTAAGATAACGCCGGCCAATCCTCTGGCGTTGTGAAAACATCGCCAGCCCCCTATGCTCATTTGCTATAGCGTATGGAGTAGCCTTCCAGGATTGGCAAGCATGGATTTCCGGCAGCTCAGGACCTTCAGTTGCGTGGCGGAGCTCGGGAGCCTGAGCAAGGCCTCCGACACATTGCGCGTGGCGCAGCCGGCGCTTTCGCGGCAGATCAAGCTGCTCGAGCATGAGCTGCGCACCGAGCTGTTCACTCGCAACGGTCGCGGCATGGTGCTGACCGAGGCCGGGCGCCTGCTGCTGGCGCGCACCTCCGGCATCGTGCGGCAGATCGACCAGATCCGCGACGATATCCAGTCGGCCAAGGGCCCGCCGTCGGGCCAGGTCGTGCTCGGCCTGGTTCCGACCGTGAGCTGCGTGCTGTCGGCGCGCTTCGCGCGGCGCTGCGTCGAAAAATATCCCGGCATCTCGCTGCGCATCGTCGAGAGCTACAGCGGCCATATCGTCGAATGGCTGCATCGTGGCGAGATGGATCTCGCCATCCTCTATGGCCGTTCCGCCGATCTGCATCTCAATGTACAGAGCCTGGGGCGCGACAACATCGTCGCCGTTGGCCCGCGCGGTTGCGGCCTCGCGCGCAAGAAAAACGTCGATATCGGCTGGCTGCTGCGGCAGCGACTGGTGCTGCCCAGTCATTCCCACGGCCTCCGCGCGCTGATCGAGCACGCCGCCGCGCAGCGCAAGATCAAGCTCACCGTCCAGCTGGAAGCAGATTCATTCCGCGTGCTGACGAGCCTGGTCGAGGAAGGCCTTGGCTTTGCCCTATTGCCGCCCTCGTCGGTCCACGCCGAGGTCGCGGACGGGCGGCTGGAAACCGCTGTCGTCTCGAAACCAATGACGCGCGAACTCATTTTCGCTTCTCCGATCGACCGCCCGGCCTCGACAGCCTCACTCGCCGTCACCGCGCTGCTGCGCGACGAAGTCGCCGCCTGCCGCAAGGAAGGCGTGTGGGACATCAAATTGAGTTAGATGCGGTCGTGTCGTAGAACAGTCAGGCGCCGCGTTGTCTTCGCATCTGGCGCGACCTGTCATGCCGAAATTTTATAGCTGAGGCTCGTGGCGCCCGCCGTCGCAGCTGTGACGCGCAAATGCATCCTCGTCATTGCGAGCGTAGCGAAGCAATCCAGGAATCTTTCCTCGGTGGTAGTCTGGATTGCTTCGTCGCAAGGGCTCCTCGCAATGACGGAGGAGAGAACCTACCCCGGAATCCGCACCGGCAGCGTCTCATAGCCCTTGATGAAGCTGGAATAGATCCGCTTCGGCTCCCCGACCACCTCGATGCGGTCGAACCGCTTCAGCATCTCTTCCCAGACGATCCGCAGCTGCAGTTCGGCGAGCCGCATGCCGACGCAGCGGTGGATGCCGAAGCCGAAGGAGAGATGCGTCCGCGGCCGGGCACGATCGATGATGAACTCGTCCGGCTTTTCGATCATCTCCTCGTCGCGGTTGCCGGAGACGTACCACATCACGACGCGGTCGCCCTTCTTGATGTGCTTGCCGCCGATCTCGGTGTCCTGCAGCGCCGTGCGGCGCATATGCGCCAGCGGTGTCTGCCAGCGGATCACTTCCGGCACCATGGTGTCGATCAGCGCGGGGTTGGCACGGAGCTTGTCGTATTGTTCGGGATTCTCGTTCAGCGCCAGCACCGAGCCGGTCATGGTGTTGCGCGTGGTATCGTTGCCGCCGACGATGAGCAGGATGATGTTGCCCATGAGATTGTCGGGATCCATGTGGCGCGTGGCGTCGCTATGGGCCATCAGCGACAGCAGGTCGTTGCGCGGCGCCGAGTTGACGCGCTCGTTCCACAGCTTGGACATGTAGGCGTAGCACTCGTCCATCTCGCGGCGGCGCTGCTCGGCGGATTCGACGATGCCGCTCTTGGGCAGGGCAGTGGAGACGTCGGACCAGCGCGTCAGCTTGCGCCGTTCCTCCCAGGGGAAGTCGAACAGCGTCGCCAGCATCTGCGTCGTCAGCTCGATCGAGACGCGCTCGACGAAATTGAAGGTCTCGTTGCGCGGCAGATTGTCGAGCACGGTCTGCGAGCGCTGGCGGATCAACTTTGCCAACTCGTCCAGATGCGTCGGCGTGAACATCGGCGACACGGTCTTGCGCTGCGACGAATGCTTCGGCTGGTCCATCGCGATGAAGCTCGGCCAGTCGTAGCCCTCAGGCACGTCGCGGATCGCGATGCCGCCGAGCGTCGAGTCGGACGAGAAGATGCCGTGATTGGTGTCGACATGCATGATGTCGTTGTATTTGACAACCGACCAGTACGGCTCGATCGGCGCGTTGGTGCAGTAATGCACCGGCTCTTCCTTGCGCAGCCGTTCGAACCACGGCCACAGCGTGTCGTCCTGAAACAGCCTGGGCGCGCCGGGATGAAAATTCTTCAGCGGGGTCGCATAGGCTTCCTCGCGCGCGCGACGCATGCGCTCGGCCTTGTCGGCCTTGACCGGGGTCTGAATGTTCATGGGCAGTCGCTCCAGTGTGTTCGTTCACGCCGTCGCGGGCGTGGGGCGTCGTCGCAAGTGCCAATGTTATACACTATAATTCAGAGGTCACACTGCAATCTTGACCGGCAGCGTCTCCAAACCCTTCACGAAGCTCGAATAGACCCGCTTCGGCTCACCGACCACGTCGATATGGTCGAACCGCTTCAGGATCTCTTCCCAGATAATCTTGAGCTGGAGTTCGGCAAGCCGCAGGCCCACGCAGCGGTGAATGCCGAAGCCGAAGGACAGATGCGTGCGCGGCCGAGCGCGGTCGATGATGAAGTCGTAGGGCTTCTCGATCGCCTCTTCGTCGCGGTTGCCCGAGACGTACCACATCACGACCTTGTCACCCTTCCTGATCTGCTTGCCGCGGAATTCGAAGTCCGCGAGCGCGGTGCGGCGCATATGCGCCAGCGGCGTCTGCCAGCGGATCACCTCGGGCACGAAGCTGTCGAGCAGTGCGGGGTTTTCACGCAGCTTGCGATATTGCTCCGGATGCTGGCTCAGCGCGAGCAGCGAGCCCGACATGGTGTTGCGCGTGGTGTCGTTGCCGCCGACGATCAAGAGAATGAGATTGCCGAGGAAGTTTTTGGCGTCCATGTCGCGCGTCGCTGGGCCATGCGCCATCATCGAGAGCAGATCGCTCTTCGGCGGCTGCTCGCTACGTTCCTTCCAGAGCCGCGCGAAATATTGCGCGCATTCGGTCAGTTCGACCTGCCGTTCGTCTTCGGTCGCGACGAGGCCGTCGGGACCGGGAATAGTGGTGGCGATGTCTGACCAGCGTGTCAGCTTGCGGCGGTCTTCCCAGGGGAAGTCGAACAGCACCGCGAGCATCTGCGTGGTGAGCTCGATCGAAACGTGGTCGACCCAGTCAAACACCTCGCCCACGGGCAAATTGTCCAGGCACTCGGCCGAGCGCTTGCGGATGTTGAGCGCGAGATTGTCCAGATGCGTCGGCGTGAACATCGGCGCCACGGTCTTGCGCTGCGCGGCATGCCGCGGCGGATCCATCGAGATGAAGCTCTCGCGGCGCAGATCGGGATCGATATCGCGGATGGTGATGCCGCCGAGCGCGGAGGCCGAGGAGAACACCGAATGGTTGGTCTCGATCTCCATGATGTCGTTGTAGCGCGTCACCGACCAATACGGCCCGAACATCGAGTCCTTGCAGTAGTGCACAGGATCTTCGCGGCGCAGGCGATCGAAATACGGCCAGAACGTATCGGTCCTGAACAGCTCGGGATCGCCGGGATCGAATTGCTCCAGCGACAATGACGAAGCGCGCTCGCGCAGTGCGTCGAGCTTTGTCGCGCTTTCCATGGTCCCATGCATGACCGTTCTCCCTGACGTGGACCGCGCGATTTTTGTGAATTCTGCGCTGCGGTATTTGAAGTACAATTACAACGCGTTACGTGCTTCGGAGCAAGCGACAGTTTTGCCGCAAGCGTGATCTCCAGCACGCCGTTTGTCGTGAAACCGTGCAAGATTTCGCTCGAAACCGAGGCAAATCGAACCCGCTTGTCGTAGGGATCGACTAATCTCTGATCTATAGTTTGAGCGGATCAGGTCCGCATCCCGAGGTTGTCCGCCGTGAACGACATGCAATGGGCCCCCCAGGGTCCTTCTGAACCGATCCCGCCGCCGCTGCCGCCCACGCGGGTCGACTTCACCGGCAATCGCACCGAGTTCCGCAAGATGGTCACGAAGGGGGCAGCACTCGAGCTGGTCACCTTCGGCTTCTACCGCTTCTGGCTCGTTACCGACATCCGCCGGCATTTGTGGTCGAACACGTCGATTGATGGCGACGCCGCCGAATACACCGGCCGCGCCAAGGAGCTCTTGATCGGCTTCCTGATCGCGCTTGCGATCCTCGTGCCGATCTACCTCGCCTATTTCCTCATCGGTATCGAGTTCGAGCGCTGGCAGGGCTTTGCCTCGACGCCGCTGTTCATCTCCTTCTACGCTTTCGGCCAGTTCGCGATTTTTCGCGCGCGGCGCTATCGCCTGACGCGCACGGTCTGGCGCGGCGTGCGTTTCTGGATGGATGGTTCCGGCTGGGCCTATTCGTTCCGCGCGATGCTGTGGGGCGCCCTGGTGTTCCTGACGTTCGGCCTGGCGCTGCCGTGGCGCGAGGCCTCGCTCGAGCGCTACAAGATGCAGCACACGCATTTCGGCGACCTGCAAGGCGAGTTCGTTGGCCGCGGCTGGGAGTTCTTCAAGCGCGCCTGGTGGCTGTGGCTGCTGAGCCCGATCGCGATCATGATCTTCCCGCTCGCACCGTTCCTTTATGCCGAGTTCAAGGCGCGCGAATGGCGCTGGTGGCTCGATGGTCTCCGCATCGGCGGCGTGCGCATCTCCTCGTCACTGCCGCACGACGCGTTCTACGGTCTCTACTGGAAGATGATCGGCTGGTGGACGCTACTCACGACGCTGTTCGGTCTCTATGTGGCCGGCGCCATGGCGCTGGTCCTGCAGCTCACCGGCGTGTCGGCGGAAGAGGCATTCGGCCCCGGCCAGGGCGCCAAGAGCATCCCGTTGATGGTGGCGATGGTCATCGGCTATCTCGCCTTTGCCCTCGCCATCAACATCATCATGCGCGTCTATCTCCAGCGCGATCTCTGGGCCAAGGTGCTCGAAACCGTTGCGGTGCATGATATCGGGGCGGCGGCCGATGTCCGCGCCAGTGGCGAACTCGCCAGCGCGCTCGGCGAAGGCTTTGCCGATGGCCTCGATGTCGCGGGATTCTGAGCTGTGAGTGATGTGACCGCCGAGCCCGGCGCCGAGGCCAAGCCCGGGCAGTCAGCGATCTTCTTCGACGGCCTATCGAGCCGCCGGCGGCAGGTCACGCTGACACTTGGTGATGCGCTCGAGATCGCCGATCCGAGCGACGCACAAGCAGGCGGAACCATCACGCGCTGGGCCTATGATCAAATCCGTCGCGCCGATAGTCCGGCCGGCATCCTGCGCTTGACCTCGATCTTCGCACCGCCGCTGGCGCGGCTCGAGATTCGCGACGCTGCTTTCGGAGCCGATATCGTCGCGCGATGTGCTGGGATCGACGAGCACCAGACCACCGGCCGCGGCGTTGCCAAGATTGTCGGCTGGTCGGTTGCGGCTGCCGTCTCGATTGTCTGCGTCGTGCTGTTCGGCGTGCCGCTCGCCGCGGATCGCCTGGCGCCGCTGGTGCCGAAACCGATCGAGCGGCGGATTGGCGATGCGTCCGAGGTCCAGGTGAAGACGTTCTTCCACGGCGCTGCTTGCAGCGACGCGGCCGGTCAGGCGGCGTTCTCCAAGCTCGTCAATCGCCTGCGCGACGCTGCCGGCCTCGACGATGATTCCATGACATCAGGTGTGCTGCAAACCGCGATACCGAATGCGTTCGCGCTGCCGGGCGGCAAGGTCTACGTGCTGAGCGCGCTGATCGACAAGGCGGAAACTCCCGATGAGCTAGCCGGCATCCTTGCCCACGAGCTCGGCCATCTCAAGCATCACGACAACATGCGCGGCCTGATCTACAACGGCGGCACCTCGTTCCTGATCGGCCTGTTGTTCGGCGACGTCACCGGCTCATCCGCCGTGATCTTCGCCTCGCGCAGCGTGGTCGAAGCCTCCTATTCGCGCGAGGCAGAGACCAATGCCGATACTTTCGCGATCGAGATCATGCACAAGCTCGGCCGCTCGCCGAAGCCTGCGGCCGAATTGATGTTCCGAATCACCGGCAAGGAAGGCGGCTCGAGCTTCGCGACGATCCTGTCGAGCCATCCGCTGACCGAGGATCGCCTTGCCCGCATGACGAGGGAAGATCGCCCCGCCAGCGGCCCGCCATTGTTGACGGACAAGGAGTGGCAGGCCCTGAAGGGCATCTGCGGTAGCGGGAAGATTTGAAGCGGTAAGGGCCGTCGACCGTACCCCACAGCGTCATGGCCGGGCTTGACCCGGCCATCCACGTCTTTAGCTACGGTCTGCAAGAGCGTGGATGCCCGGGACAAGCCCGGGCATGACGACCTAACGCGTCCCGTAAGCGCGGTCGCCGGCATCGCCGAGGCCGGGCAGGATGAAGCCGTTGTCGTCGAGGCCTTCATCCACCGCGGCGGTCCAGATGTGAACGTCCGGGTGCAGGCCACGCAATCGCTCGAGCCCCTCAGGTGCGGCGATCAGGCAGGCGAGGCGGATGTCTTTGGCGCCGCGCTCTTTCAGCCGGTCCACCGCGGCCACGGCGGTGTTGGCGGTGGCGACGACAGGCGTCACCACGATCGCCAGGCGCTCGCTGAGATCGGATGGTGACTTGAAGAAGTACTCGACCGCGGCAAAGCTTTCCGGCTCACGGTAGAGCCCGATATGCGCGACGCGCGCGGTCGGCACCAAATCCATCATGCCGTCGACGAAGGTCGTGCCGGCGCGCAGCATCGGCACGAACACCAATTTCTTGCCGGCAATCTTGGCCGAATGCATCGTCGCCAGCGGCGTGTCGATCACCGTGTCTGTGAGCGGCAGGTCGCGCGTCACCTCGTAGCACAAGAGCATGCCGATCTCCTTGATCAGCTCGCGGAACGATTTTGTCGAGATCGATTTGTCCCGCACCAGCGTCAGCTTGTGCTGCACCAGCGGATGATCGACGATCGTGACGCCTTCCATGTGATGCTCCTGAAATTCATCGAGCCGTCATTGCGAGCGCAGCGAAGCAATCCAGGGTCCCACCGAGGAAAGATTCTGGATTGCTTCGCTGCGCTCGCAATGACGCGCGGGGTCGCAAATCATTGTCCATGCTCTAAAACACTGTGCCGTCGCTGATCACCTTGAGCGGCGGTGAACCGTCGGGACGGCGCGCAAAGGCAATGGCCCGGCCCGCGGCCCAGGTGCCGCCTTCCAGGATGCTGGCAAGCGGCAGCGACTGCGGCGTGCGGCCGAGTTTGGCGCGGACGAGATCTGCAACACGATCCAGCAGCGCGACTGTGAGCGCGCGCCATTCGACCACGAGCAGAGAGTCCACCGCATGTGCGCGATCAGCATCCCCGGCATCGCGCAGGCGCAGCACCTCGTGATCGACGAACAATCCGCCATTGCGGTACTCGGCAAGCCCGGTGAGGCCGTCGATATCGGTTACATCAAAGCCTGCGCGCTGCAGCGGCTCGATCAGCGAGTAGCTCAGCCATTGCGATAGCTTGTGCAGTGGTACGAGACCGGCGGTCGCATCGTCCGCCTTGATCGCCGGATGGCGCCAGCAATCGCCGAGCGGAACGCCGGCGAGTTCGAGCCGCGACGGCCAGATCGGTCCGAGCTGGTTCAGCACCGCCGACAGGATAGCGGGTGCTGGAACGGCGCCGCCCTTCGCCTGCGCGACGATGTGGTCGAACAGGCCGCCCGGCCGCGGCGTATCGTGCATGCCGAATACATCTGCGTGGGCCGCGACCTGCTTGCCGAGGCGCTGAAGCAGATCCGTGCGTCCCTCGAGGCCGAGCAGCGGGTTGGCATCGCTCACCTGAAAGGCCGATGTCAGCGCCGCGAGCGGCAGCTTCGCGAGCACATCGGCGTCGACCCTGAACGGTGCGCTTCTGTCGCGAGAGAACAGGCCAGCGGCAAACATGTCGAGGCTTGCGAGCGCGAGCCCCTCGGATCGGCCGATGCCTTGTCCGGTCACGGTGTCGCGATAGCGCCAGGTCGCGCCAGCGCCGGCATCGAGCAACACGCTGACGATGGCGAGGTCAAACTCCGCGCGCGCCCGTGCCGCGCTATCAGGCCACGGTGCTGCATCAGCCAATTGCGCCCAGCGGTCGACACCGCCGAACACGAAATGCCGCCACCGTGCATGGAAGGGAATGTCGAGCGTCGGATAAGCCTTGCGGGTGACCGCGAGCACGGCTTCCGCAACGCCGTCCATGCGGTCGAGATCGATGGTGAAATGCGTTAGCCCGCCATGCAGGCCAATGTCGAGCATTTGCCCCGCACGCGCGCGAACCGCGTGTGCGGTGAGCAGCGCGCGGGCTTCGTGTTTCAAAACGTCCGCCATCACCAGATCAGTATTTTTCCAGCGAGCGCCCGACGACACCGTTCACGTCCTTCTCCGGCGCGATGTCGGTCGTGTAATAGCCGGCGGCCTTCTTCGCCGCGATCTCGACATGCGCGTCAGCCGGGATCAGCTCGAGCGGGATAGGCACGCGCTCGACGATGTCGATGCCCTGCGAGGTCAGCGCGTCGTACTTCATGTCGCTCATCGACAAGAAACGGTCGATACGCTTCAGGCCGAGCCAGTGGATCGTGTCCGGCATCAATTGCTGGAAGCGCGCGTCCTGGACGCCCGCGACGCATTCGGTACGCTCGAAATAGGCGGCGGCCGCATCGCCATCCTCCTGGCGCTTGCGCGCGTTGTAGACCAGGAATTTGGTGACCTCGCCGAGCGCGCGGCCTTCCTTGCGGTTGTAGACGACGAGCCCGAGCCCGCCCTCCTGCGCGCCGCGCGCGGACTCCTCGATGCCGTGGATGAGATAGGGACGGCAGGTGCAGATGTCGGAGCCGAACACGTCCGAGCCGTTGCACTCGTCATGCACGCGGCAGGTGATCTTGGTGCGATGGTCCGGCAGTTTTGTCACATCGCCGAACATGTAAACTGTCGTGCCGCCGATCGGCGGCAGGAACACCTTCAGGTCCGGCCGGGTCACGAGCTCGGGGAACATGCCGGCGGTCTGTTCGAACAGCGTGCGGCGCAGCTCGGTCTCGTTGGTTTGGAAGCGCTCTGCAAGGCCGGGCAGATACCAGACCGGATCGATCGCGATCTTCACGACGGAGACGCTGCCATTGGCATGCACGACCTCACCGTCAGCGCGCAGGCGCTTTGCGGCGAGCGCCTCGCGGATCTCGGGCAGGTCGAGCCGTGCGCGCGTGATCGCGATGCTCGGGCGAATGTCGACGCCCTCGGCGATGTCCTTGCCGAAATTCTCGGCGACCAGATGGCCCCAGGGATCGAGCGCGACGATTTTTGCAGGATCGCGCCACTGCTCGAACGGGCCGATGGTCGCCGCCGGGAAGGTGTTGGTGAGATCGGGTCTGCGAATCGGATCCAGCGCACCGGCGGAAACGGCAAGCGCGCGATACATCGCGTAGGAGCCGCCATGGCTACCGATCACGTTGCGATCCCCGGCGCGCGACACCGTCCCGATGATCGGCCCGCGGGCGCGTGCGTCGGCGGCGCCCCAGTAAATCGGAAAGGCTGCCTTGCGGCCCGGCTCGGGGTGCGAGGTGAGGCGGATGTGGTCAGTACGGTTCGCGCGGCTCATGGCCAAACTCCCAAAAAGCCAACGGCCCGCCGCTCGGACGGGCCTGGCTCAACGGCGTTGCCGGACCACGGCCCGGCGACGCAATCCAACATATTGTAGCGGCCAGCCACGACAGACAAGTTAATCGTAGGGGGCCGGCCCGGCCGATTGTCTGCCCTTCATATGGGCATTGGCAGGCCTGACAGGAATGGCGCGGGCGCACCGTACGAACGATCCGTCCGCGGCTGCCGTGATTTAAGATATTGATATTATTATATTAATTTTGTTGATGGGCGACTGAGCCAGCAAGCATGCGCCGCGCGCTGGCCAGCCGCGACATGACCTCGCCGTTCGGCAGCGACGTGACTTCTGCGATCTCACGGTAGGACAGCGAATCGATTTCGCGTAGCACCAGGATTTCGCGCAGACGCCGCGGCAGGGTTTCGATGGCGCAGCGCAGCGCGGCCGCATCGACGACGGGGCTCACCGTAATTTTGTCTGCGCGGTCGTCCGATCGGAGGACGGAGGCGGCGACCGCGTCAGGTAATCGCTTGTGTGCGAATACATCACTTTGCCGATCGCGTCGCCGCCGGGTGGTCAGCCATGTCCGATAGCAATTCCGCACGCCCTTCAACATCGCCGTCCGGTTTCGTCGCCCCGCGTCGCCATCGCCGCGGAGAAAGGCGGCCTGCACGATGTGCTCGGCGGCCTCGGCGTCGCAGCTCAGGAACCGCGCAAAATTGTAAGCCGAGTCGAGCGTCAGCATGCCCTCCCGTTTTGCATTGACGCCGTTGTGCATCATTAGCCTCGCGTGGTCCCGTGTGGTTGTGCGCGGCTCTCCTGATCGAAACTGCGATCGATCTCAATGGACGGCCGATGATCTTTCTCTGGAATCGCAGTCCCCCGGGAAGCCCTGTGAAATCATCGGCTTCCAACCGGTCCTCCCCCACACTTCGATGAGCCATCCATGCTGCACGAACCGGAATTGATCGACAGGCCGATCGCAGCCTCCGCGACGCGACGCACGAAGTTCGGTGCGTTCGAGGCCGATCCGCGTAGTGGTGAGCTGGTCAAGAACGGCAGGCGGGTGCGTTTGCAGGAGCAGCCGTTTCAATTGCTCTCGGCGCTACTGGAACGGCCGGGCGAGGTGGTGACCCGCGAGGAGCTGCGCACGCTGCTCTGGCCGCAGACGGTGGTCGACTACGATCACGGGCTCAACAAGGCCGTGAGCAAGATCAGGGAGGCGCTCGGCGATTCCGCGGAAAGCCCGCGCTTCGTCGAGACGGTGGCGCGCCGCGGCTATCGCTTCCTGGCCGACGTCACGGTCGTCATCGATGGGAACGAGCGCCAGCCTCATGCGCCGCCTGCACCAGAAGCGGTGCCTCCAGCACCGCCCGCCATAGCTCGCCGGCGCGGCCTGTTCGCATCGATCGGCCTGGTCATGCTGCTTGCCGTGGCGTTTGTCGTTTGGCTGTCGCCCTGGCGCGAGACGCCGCAAACCATCCATTCGCTCGCGGTGCTGCCGCTGGTCGATACCTCGGAAGACCCGTCGCAGGATTTCTTTGCCGACGGCATGACCGGTGAGCTGATCACCCAGCTCGGCAAGGTCGATGCGCTCAGGGTGATCTCGCGCACCTCGGCGATGAGCTACAAAGGCGCGCACAAATCGCTCGCAACCATCGCCCGCGAACTCAACGTCGATGCCGTGATCGAGGGCAGCGTGATGCGCGCGAATGGCCGCGTTCGGATCACGGCCCAGCTGATCCACGCCAACGATGACAGCCGCATCTGGGCTGACTCCTATGAAGGCGACATGCGCGATGCGCTGACGCTTCAGGTCCGCGTTGCCGGCGCCGTGGCAGGCCAAGTGCGCGCCACGCTGAATCACGGCGACCGCGCCGCGCTTGAAATGGTGCGCAGCATCGATCCGCTAGCCTACGAAAACTATCTGAAAGGCCGCTACTTCCTGAACAAGCGCACGGGCGAGGGCCTCCGCTCGGCCATCAAATATTTCCGCCAGGCCATCGAGATCGACCGCACCTATGCCGAGGCGCATTCCGGCCTTGCCGATGCCTATGCGCTGGCCGGTGATTGGGAATACGGCGTGCTCTCGACCACGGAAGCCTTTTCCAAGGCAACGGCTGCGGCGAGCAGGGCGCTTGAACTCGACGGCACGCTCGGCGAGGCCCACACCTCGCTCGCCTTCGCACTCGATCTCTACGGTTGGGATTGGGATGTCGCTGCTTCCGAATACGAGGCAGCCATCCGTCTCAATCCCAGCTATGCCACGGCGCATCATTGGTATGCCTGGCATTTGATGCTGACGGGCAAGACGGCCGAGGCGCTGCAGCAGCTCAGCCAGGCACAGAGCCTCGATCCGCTCTCCCTCATCATCGGCGCCGACATTGCCGATGCGCTCTGCATCAACCATGAGTTCGACGCCGCGGTCGCGCAGAGCCGCAAGACGCTCGAGCTCGATCCCGGATTCGCCGTCGGCCACTACGAGCTTGGGCAAGCCCTGGTGCAGCTCGGCAGCTTCGATGAGGCCATCACCGAGTTCCGCAAGGCTATCGAGATCTCCGGCCACACCAGCGTATTCGACTCCAACCTCGCCTATGCTTAAGCCGTCTCCGGCCGCAAGGACGAGGCCGTAGCGATTGCTGCGGACATGGCAGCCCATGGCGATACCTATCCGTCGGCGCAGGCCAACATCGCGCTGATCTATGTAGGTCTCGGTGATCGCGAAGCCGCGCTCGATTGGCTCGATAAGGCCTACGACGCCCGCTTCAATCCCTCGATCCTGCTGCGGCCGGCCTTCGATTCCCTTCGCAGCGATGCACGGTTCAAGGAGCTGATGCGGCGTATCGGGCTAGGCAAGGCCTAGACAATCAGACATACCCTCCAGCTCCGGCCTCGTTCTCGGAGTGCGCCATGTCCGCCGCCAGCTACATCGATCCCCGCAATGGAAAGCTCTATCCGCTTCACGAGCCGCGCTGGTGCTCGGACGAGCGGACGCCGCTGCTGGTGACGCCGGGGGCGGGGATCTCGCGCGCGGATATCGACAGCGGCACGCGCTCGCTGTGGCGCTACCGGGCGGCGTTGCCGGTGGAGATCAAGGATCCGATTTCGCTCGGCGTCGGTTGCACGCCGCTGGTGCAGCAGAACTGGGGCGATCTGCGGCCGTTCTTCAAGCTCGAATGGTTCAACCCGACCGGCAGCTTCAAGGACCGCGGCTCTGCGGTCATGCTGTCCTTCCTCCGTCAGATCGGCGTCAACGCCATCCTGGAAGATTCCTCCGGCAATGGCGGCTCGTCGATGGCAGGGCTTGGCGCCGCCGGCGGCATCCGCGTGAAGATTCTGGCGCCGGCCTCGACTTCGCCAGCAAAAATCGCGCAGGTGCGCGCTTACGGCGCCGAGGTGCAACTCGTTGAAGGTCCGCGCGAGGAATCGGAGGCGGAAGCGATCCGGCAGTCGAGCCAGACGTTCTATGCCAGTCACAATTGGCAGCCGTTCTTCCTCGAAGGCACCAAATCGTTTGCCTATGAGATCTGGGAAGATCTCGGCTTTCGCGCGCCCGACAACGTCATCGTTCCCGTCGGTGCCGGCAGCAGCCTCTTGGGTTGCGCCTTCGGCTTCCGCGAGTTGTTGAAGGCGGGGCAGATCGCAAAGCTGCCGCGCCTGTTCGCGGCCCAGCCGCTCAATTGCTCGCCGATCGATGCCAGCTTCAAGGCCGGCGTCGATACGCCTGTTGCGCGTGAGGTGAACAAGACCATCGCCGAAGGTACCGCGATCAAATATCCGCTGCGGCTGCGCGAGATCATCGGCGCGTTGCGCGAAAGCGGCGGCGGTACGGTCGCACTCAGCGAAGACGAAATCGTCGCTGCTCTGCGTCGTCTTGCGCGGCAGGGCCTGTTCGCCGAGCCCACCAGCGCCAGCGCGGCTGCCGCGCTGGAGAAACTCTCGGCCAGCGGCGTCATCAAGGCGAACGAGACCACGGTGGCAGTGCTCACTGGCACCGGACTCAAGGCTGCGACAACGGTCGCGGATCTGGTGCAGTAATCGTAGGGTGGGTTAGACATGCGGATGCGCGAAGCGCAGTCGCATGGCGTAACCCACCATTTCTGCCGACGCGGAAGTCGAAAAGGTGGGTTACGCTGGCGCTAACCCACCCTACAAACTACGAGCACCTCACTCCTTCAAATCGTTCACCTGCTTCACCCAGGCGCGCACGTCCGTGAGCACCTCGGGCAGCACTGCTCTCACCTCCAGCACGGTCATGCCGGGTCGGATGCGGGGGTCGTAGAGCAGGTTGAGGATGTACTGGTCGTAGACGTCGAAATAGCCCATCGACACATTGTCGTTGAACATCGTCCACGGCACGCTCGATGTATCGTTGATCGGCCCGAGCGACTGCAGCACCTCCTCATAGGCGCAGTCGAGGAAGGTGAAGTCGCTGGTGTCGACGGTAAGGATGACGTCGGAATGCTCGATCTCGAATTGCTCGTTCTTGCGGAAGCCGGACAGGCATTGCGGATCGAGCGAGGTACGGATCTCGCGCGCTTTCTCCGCGCCGTAGAAGCTCGCAATGGTGCGATAGAGATCGCGGTCGCGCACCAGCTTCACCCGCACATTCGCGGCCTCGCTGTTGTCGGTCATGGCGATGTCGAGATGCTGCACGCGTTTGCCGATGTCGGCCACGACCTTCGCCAGCTGCGCCTTGCGGTCGGCGCGATCGGTCTCGGCGAATACGCGCACCGGGGCATCGAACTTGCGGATACGATCGACGCGGCCGGCGAGGTGATATTCGGCGCCGAAGGCGGTCTTGAAGAAGCCGTCGACGATCTCGGCGTCGGTGAAGCTCTTCTTCTCGGTGCGCTGGCGTGAGGCGATCGCGGGCAGCTCGCCAGCGATGGCCATGGTAGCGGTGTCAGGCACAAGCGCGAAAACGGCAAACGCCAGCAGGGCGAAGCGAGGGGCAGCCGAGGGCTGGTTGAAATCGCGCATCGTCACGCAACGCTGCCGTATTCGCCGGCAACGCACAAGTCCGCAAATTCGCGCGGCAAGCGGGTTCCCGCCACTTTCAGGAAAGTACCGTAGGGTGGATTAGCCGAAGGCGTAATCCACCTCTTCCGTCTCTGTAGATGCGAACAGTGGTGGGTTACGCCTTCGGCTAACCCACCCTACGAGAGTTTGCGCTCGGATTAGTTGTTGAGCACCACCACGGTGGTGCCGACCCCGACGCGGCCATAGAGGTCGGTGACGTCGTCATTGGTCATGCGGAAGCAACCGGAAGACACCGCCTGGCCGATCGTCTCCGGTTCGTTGGAGCCGTGGATGCGGTAGAGCGTCGAGCCCAGATACATCGCGCGCGCGCCGAGCGGGTTTTCGATACCGCCCTTCATGTGGCGCGGCAAATCGGGCCGGCGGGCGATCATCTGCGACGGCGGCGTCCATTCCGGCCATTCCTTCTTGGCGGTGATCTTGTGCACCCCGCCCCAGCGGAAGCCGTCGCGGCCAACGCCGATGCCGTAACGCAGCGCCTGGCCGTTCTGGAGCACCAGATACAGACGGCGCTCGGAGGTGTTCACCACGATCGTGCCGGGGGCATAGTTGCCGTTGTACATGACGGTGGTACGGGGGATCGGGCTCGCGCCGCCGCCGAGATAGGTGGTGGAGCCGGTGCCAGTGAAGTCTACCATTCCCGCCGCGGATGCGTCGGCCGCGCCGGCCAGCAACAGTGCGATTGCGGTGATCTGCGCGGCAAAAAACCGGGTCATTGTTTCCCCCAAGAAAAAATCGATTCAACGAGACCCACAGGCCATATTTGCGCGCATTCCGCAAGCCACGGGGCCGTGAGACCAGCCATCCCCGGCGGACGGCGTTACCAAATCGGCAACCATGTCAATTCGCCGAAAAATCGTTAGCCAAACCCGCGCATTGTCGCGCGGGGCAGGGCCGCAATGCCCGCTATTGCTTTGACGGGCCGAGCGAACAATGATTGATCGAATGGATCGCTGAAATTGCCTGCGGGAGTCTTGGGATGAACGGTGCGGAAAGCCTGGTGCGGACGATGGTCAAGGGCGGGGTGGACGTCTGCTTCACCAACCCCGGCACCTCCGAGATGCATTTCGTCGCGGCGCTCGACCGGGTGCCGGGCATGCGCTGCGTGCTTGGCCTGTTCGAAGGCGTGGTGACGGGCGCGGCCGACGGCTATTTCCGCATGAAGGGCTCGCCGGCCTCGACCCTGCTGCATCTCGGCCCGGGCCTCGCCAATGGCCTCGCCAATCTGCACAACGCCAAGAAGGCCAATTCCGGCATCGTCAACATCGTCGGCCAGCATGCCGTCTATCACATCGACTACAACGCGCCGTTGACCTCCGACATCGAGGGCCTGGCCCGCCCGATGTCCTCCTGGGTCCGGACGTCGCCGAATTCCAAATCGGTCGCCGCTGACGGCGCCGCCGCGATTGCCGCAGCCAAGAGCGCGCCGCCGCAGATTGCGACGCTGATCCTGCCCGCCGACACCGCCTGGAACGAGGCCGACGGCGTTGCCGAGGTTCCGGCCGAACAGCAACGCGCCAGCTATTCGCCGCAGGCGGTCGAGCAGGCCGCAAAGATCCTGCACGGCGACGGCGAGGGCACGCTGCTGCTGATGACCGGCAGCGCGCTGAGCGAGCAGGGCCTGGCGCTGGCCGAGCGCATCGCCGGCAAGACCGGCTGCACCGTGATGGGTCCGACCTTCCGCCCGAAGATGGCGCGTGGCCGTGGCCGCTATTCGATCGACCGCATCCATTACGTCATCGAGAACGCGTTGCCGATGCTGGCCAAGTTCCGTCACATCGTGCTGGTCGAGTCCGACGATCCCGTGGCCTTCTTCGCCTATCCGAACAAGCCGAGCATGCTCAAGCCCGACGGCTGCGAGGTCCATCGCATGACCTCCTGGGGCGAGAATTCGGTTGCAGCGCTCGAAGCGCTCGCCGGCGCGGTGAAGGCCAGCGCCAAGGACGTCAAGCCGCACGCCTCGGCTGAGCTGCTCAAGCCGACCGGCGCGCTTACCTTCGCCTCGATCGCGCAGGCGATTGCGTGCGCGATCCCCGAAAACGCGATCATGGTCGACGAGTCCCTCACCACCGGCCGCGGCTTCTTCCCGCCGACGGCGGCCGCCGCGCCGCACGACTGGCTGCAGAACATGGGCGGCTCGATCGGCTTCTCAACGCCGCTGTCGATCGGCGCCGCGATCGCCTGCCCGGACCGCAAGGTCATCACCATGGTCGGCGACGGCAGTGCGATGTACACGATCCAGTCGCTGTGGACGCAGGCCCGCGAAAACCTCAACATCGTCACCATCGTGTTCGCCAACCGCATCTACCAGATCCTGCGCGGCGAGTTCGACAATGTCGGCGCCGGCGAACCCGGTCAGCGCGCCAACGACATGCTCCGCCTCGATCGTCCGACGCTTGATTTCGTCGCGCTGGCGAAGGGCATGGGCGTCCCCGGCCGCGCCGTCACCAACGCCGACGAGTTCAACAAGGCGCTGGCCGAGGCCGTCGCCGAGCCGGGCCCGCGGCTGATCGAAGTCCAGATGTAAGGGCGCATACAAACGGAGCGCCAAAAGCCCGGAGGCACAATGCAGACCGAGCTGAACAAGGTAATCGCGGCGCTCCGGGACTTCTACGCCCACGAAAGATTCCTGTTCGAGAAGGACGTCGGCGAACGTGCGATCACGCACCGCTTCGCCGTTTATCTCGAGCGGCAGTTTTCCGGCTGGTCGGTCGACTGCAATTACGATCGGCTCGGCGAGCGCACGCTGCATCTGCCGCATGGCACGATCATCTCGACCGACGATCATCTCGGCAAGTCGATCTATCCGGATGTGGTCGTGCACCAGCGCGAGATCCCGAACAATCTGCTCACCCTCGAGATCCGCAAGGCCAGCAATCACACCCCGCTGGAGCACGACCAGCACAAGCTGATGGCGCTGACCGATCCGCACATCTGGTTCGCTTACCGGATCGGCGTGCTGCTGGTGCTGGACAAGACCAACGTGACGAGGTCGGAGGTCTATGTCAGCGGTGTCGTCGATCAGGCGCAGTCGCTCTGGTTTGCGGAGCGGATTGCGGAGAGCGGTCTCGGGGCCGCGCGTTAGCTGATATCGCGACCTCAGGCACGCCCGGCATCGGCCTCATTGAAATACCGCTGAACAAACGTCCGGAAGCTGTCCATCAAGAACCGATGTGCGCGCCTGCTGATCGGGGCATCCGGCACCATCATATCAAAACCATGGTAGGCACCGTCGAAGATTTCGAACGCGACCGGAATGTTGGCTCGGCGAAGGTTCTCGACGTAGATTTTCGTTTCATCCCGAAACGGCTCGAGACTGCCGACAAACGTGATCGTCGGCGGCAATCTCGTATAGTCCGTGCAGCGTGCCGCAGCCGCGTAAGGCGTGATGGTCTCCTGGCCGTCGAGATAGCGAGCCCATGCCAGCCTGTTGGCTTGTTCATCCCAAACCGGCGCGTCGTTGCCGACGACGGATGCGCTGGTCTGCCGGTCATCGATCATCGGATAGACCGGCATTTGAAACGCTATGTTTGCGTCGTCCGTATCGGTCGCCTTGAGCGACACGGCAGCCGCAAGCCCTCCACCCGCGCTGTGGCCGGCCACGATGAACTTGTCGGTTCGTCCGCCGAGGGAGGCCGCATTGTCCCTGATCCAGAGCAGGGTGTCGTAGCAATCATTGAACGCGGCCGGGTAGGGCGCTTCAACGGCCTTTCGATAGTCCGGCGCGACGACGATGCACGGCTCCGTGTCGATGAGGTCTTTCAGGATCGAGCCGAACTGCTCGGGCACCCCGTGAACATAGCCGCCGCCGTGCATGTAGAGCATGATCGGCAGCGGTCGAGCTTCAGTGATTGGCCGATAGACTCTCACACGAATAGGCGGCCCGCCATTCCTGCTTGGAATGTTTTGCTCTCGGCAGGCAAGTCCCCTGATGTTGCGCCCCCGCAAGACGGCGGCAGAGAGACGGAACACGAGCAGAGAGAACCATGTCGTGTGAACAAAGCTTGCGATGATCCGGCCAAAGGCATATCGGCCGCGCAAGCCTTGATCCACCATCTCCCTGGTGACCTTCATTCGATGCGTCCTGCGGTGTTCAGGAAGCTAGTCTAAGGCGCGATGACCCCAGCAGGCCATCTTCTATTACGGCGTGGCGATCATCTTCGCCGGGACGGGCGAGCGAAGCCCCAGCCCTCGGGAAAACTTCGGACGCGTCGATTTCGGCAGTCTTGCAGGGAGCTGTCCGAAATATCCAATCGTGCGCGTCATCGCAGCTCTGATGGCTGGCTCGACCTTCGCGCAGATGAACCAGCAGATCAGGACAAGAATGCCTAGCTGGACGCAGACGGCGGTGGTGGCATCGAGGCCAGCATCGACCAGGGCGCGAATGATCGCGGTGCCGACGACGTTGTGGCTGAGGTAGAGCGGATAGGTGATCAGTCCGAGCGTTCTCCAATAGGCAGGCGCCTCGGGAGACGCGATGCCGGCAGCGCGCCTGTTCCTGTTGCGGTTTGCGGCCACGGCGATCAGGAGCACCGCGGCACCCCAAACCATGATCGGCACGAGGGCCGACTGGTCCGCGATCGCGGGAATGCTCGTCAGGAAGAAGGACGCGAAATAGTAGATCTCGGCGGCGCCCGAAAGACATGTGATGGCGACGGCGATCCGTTCAAGCTTGGTCAATTCCCTGTTTGCGGAAATGAACAGCCAGATGCCCAGCGCAAAGAAGCAGCCATGATTCAACAGATACGCTGCGGCCGGAACCCGAAACATCAGGATGATGAGATAGGGCAAATCAGCCGGCGTCGTGCACGACAGCACCACGAGCGAGAAAGCATTGAAGATCGCGCTGTAGATGGTGAGACCCAAGGCGAGGTGCCTCAGCGTGACCTTCTTCGTGAGCATCGCGCAATACACGAGCCCGTAAAACGCGGTCTCGGCAGCCAGCGTCCAGTAGACGCCATCAAGCCACTCACCCGTGACCCCCTTGGGGACCATCAGCACGGCGTGGAGATAGGGCAGGATGAATTGGGATGCGGGTCCGCTTCCGAAGATGAGCAGCACGAGGAGAGTTGCGGTGGCACAAACCCAAACCGCCGGATAAAGCCTGAGTGCGCGACCGAGCAGGAACTCACCCGGCGAAGACTTGCACGCGGAATTGGCGATGACGAAGCCGGAGATGACGAAGAAGATCTCGACGCCCACCCAGCCGAACCATGTGTAGGGCGCAGCGGACGGATAGATGACTTCGGCGGCGACGTAGCGCTCGAAGCCCTGGACGCCAATCGAGACCCAGGCCCATGACCAGAACATCTGGTGAAAGATGGCGACGCCAACAGCGGTGGCGAAGCGCAGCGGATCCAGCAGTGCAAAATGGTTTTTCACGGGAGTGGTTCCGATCAATGAAACGATCCCGTTGCAGATATTGGAACCCTTCACCAAGCTCTGCGACGTTGGTCACACTCCCTCCACCCAAGGTTCAAAACGCCCGGATTCTCTGAGAATTTCGCCGAGCGCACCGCGCCGCGCCTCCGCCTTTGTGATGTTTCTCACAGAGGCGCTGGCGCTCGCGCGCGGCCACAAGAATTCAGTCGTTCGAGCGCAAACCCGCCTCGATGCGCTGGATCAGCCGCTCCCGCAAGGAAGGCACCACGTTGCCGAGCACAACGAAGGTGCGGACGATGGGCAAATACGGCTGCATTGCCGTCGTCAGGTCCGCGAGAGACATGCCGGCCAGCCGCGCATATTCGGATTGCGCTGCCGCATTGGTCGCGCGCGGACGCTCCGGATTGTCGGCAATTTCCGGGGCGAGTTCGGAAAGGATGACGTGCAGGAACGCGAGGTCGACGGCGGCGGGCGCGCGCATCGCGAAAGTCCAGTCGACGAGCTTTGCGCCTTCCGCCGTCATGATCACATTGCCCGGGCTCAGATCGCAATGACAAAGCCCGTCGCCGGGCGACAGGCGATCGATCAGCGCAAGGACATCGCTGGCGACATGCTTAGGGACTTTGCCGTCGTCGTGCCGCAGCTCGGTCTCCATATACGCGCGCATGGAGGCGACCTCCGGCGGCACCGGCGTCTTGTGAACGGACATGGCAAGAGCGGCGACAATCGCGCCCGCCTGTTCGAACGTCACCGCGCCGGTCCGCGAGAGCTTCCACAGGGTCGGTCCGTCGAGCCGCTGCATCACGATGCCGAATCCCAGCATGTCCGTTCTCCGCCATGCAAAGGAAACACCCGCGGCGAGCAAAAAGGAACCCCGTCTGTTGGGAAGAGATGCAGCAAAGGGCCGCGCGTGGTGCGCGCGGCCCTTGTACTTTCGATCATCACCAACTCAATGCAGCGGCGCGCCCTGGCCCAGTGCGTAAGTCACGAGATCCTTCAGCCTGAAGTCGCTACCGGTCACCGGCGCCCAGTTCGGATCGAGCGACAGCACGGAGGAGGCATCGCCGAACATCATGCCGAGGAAGACTTCGGCGACGATGCGTCCACCGACCGGGCCGAGTTGCGGGGTGTTGATCCCGGCCGCCGGCGCACCGGTGGCAGGGACCTGGATGGCGGTCTGGAACTGGCGCGCTTCCGCGAGAATGTAGGTCCAGAGCGGGCAGTTGCCCTTGAAGGCGCCGTTGGCAATCGATGCGATCGGAACCTGAGGATCGCCTGAGCCGGGGATATCGACGGCCCGGCCGACGATGATCTGCTCGTCGGGCAGCGGCGTCTGGTGCATTGCCCGCGCAACACCCTGGCCTGAAGGCAGGCCAAGTCGCCAGCCGCGTTCGAGATTGCGAAGCGCCAGCGACGCCGGATTGGAAGCGATCTCCGGCGGCAGCTTGCGCAGCGGATCGACCAGCGATGTGTCGATGCGATAGGCAAACTGGAGCCGCCGCATGTTGTCGGCATTGGTGCTGTCGTCCTCGACGCCATAGGCACGCGTGTCGATGTCGATGAAGCGCCCCCAGTCGATCGCGCGTCCGGGACCCATGGCGCGGAATCCGGTCAGCGCGTTGTTGTCGGGGTTGTTGGGGTCGGGGAAGATCTGCAGCAGCATGTTGCCGGCGTCGTTCAACCGGTAGCCGGGCCGGATCATGGAGTGCCCGAGCCGGTAGGCCGCGACGGAGAACTCGACCGGCATATAGGGGAACGTCTTCCAGTGATAATAAGCGAGCTTGCTGCGATCGTAGCGACCGCCGGTCTTGAGATCGTTCAGTACGCTCGCCGTGACGATCTGGGGCAGGAAGTCGTTGAGCACGACATATTGGTAGTGGAAGCGGACGCGCTGTTGCACGTCCTGGAAGGACAGGCTGTCGTTGTCATCGACCATGCGATTGTGAAAACGCAGCATCAGTCCCTGGAACTGCGAGACGATGCTGTTCTCGTCGTTGCGGGGATCGCCGATGAGTGCGCGTCCCTTGAAGCGCGGCAGGTCGAAGGCGCTGGATACGCCGGTGCCGGCGAGGGGATCGCCGAGAAGAAACTTGCCGTTGTTGTCGTACATATAGGGCTGGTCGTTCGGACCGCGCCCGTAGAGATTGTCCAGATCGAACGACGGCGTGCGGAAATCGATGAGCCCGTCCGGATCCTGCTGCTTGGTCAGCGAGCTCACCGGATCGAAGGTGATGTCGTGATCGATGAACTGTCCGAAGTAAGTATAGAGCGCGGGGATTCCGCTCTCCTCGGCATCGGGGCCGTCCTTGGGCGGATCAAAATCGCCGACCATGTTGTCGGCAAGTGCCGAGAGGTTGGCGATATTGTCGGCGTCGTTCGGCCCGAAATTTGCCGGTGTCAACGTGCGAAACATGCGGCCAAAGCGGCCTTGTGACAGCGGCGAACGGGTAGCGTTGAGACCGCGCGGTGGTGTGGCGTGACGACTGCTCATAAAGTACCTCCATGAAAAGTGACGACGGCAAGCAACTAAAGCTGAAGTTGTTGGTCATGAAATATGCATGTGAGGATAGATTGCGAAATTTGGCCTCGCTATGTGTTGCTTCACACATTGCGCGGCAGCGACGCGGTTCCAGCAGCGATTGCTGCGAGCAACCTGTGGATGTGGTTTGAAAATTTTGCCTGCGGCGCTGCCGAATAACATTCTCGTCATCGACATCTTCGATATCGAGGCAATGTCAGCCTCGCCGACCTAATCGGCGAAGCGATTGGTGCGGTGAATTCTGCGCTCGCGTAAAAATTGTATTTGTGCGCGCATGGCGCCTGATCAGGCGTCGCGCAGTCTCGGAATTCTCCGACACATTGTCGTTCGCGTCCGCATGCGGCAAGCCGCCGCGGCAATGTGATCCCGGCCACAGTCCGTAGCCGTGGTCCCGCCTATCTTCAACGGACTTGCACGGGCGATCCCATGGGAGGATGCTTCCCTGATTGGGGATCAGTCATTTTGGAGGTTCTGATGCAAAGATCATATTTGCTGGCTGCGGCCGCGACACTGGTGCTCATCTCGCAAACACCGCTCGCATCGGCGCAGACCACGCCGCCCGCCACGGCCACGCCACCGGCTGCGACCGCCGCACCGTCTGCCACGACGCCGGCGGCCACGACGTCGACGCCGGGCACGACCGCGGACACGCCGAGCCCGTCGACCAGTTCGAAGAAGAGCGCCGCGAAGAAGCCGGCAAAGAAGACGATGCCGAAGGCCATGAGCCAGCAGGAGATGCAGCATTCGATGGATACCGGGACGGTGCCCGATCGCTATCGCAGCTCCGTGCCCAAGGAGTATCAGCAATACGTTCCATTCGAGAAGCAGTGACCGATCGTCTCATCGGCGCGGCGTGCTGGTCGCGTTGCGCTGCGGCGGAGCTCGAGCCATGCAGGAGTGATGGCTTGGTCTGACGTGCGGCCCTTGTGGTGGCCACCGTGACCGGTGTTACAGTAGGCCGAGCCGGGGGGAGCCGTAATGAGTGATGACGCAAAGGATGCTGGCCTTGTGGCCATGATCAGCAGCATCCTGGGAGGCAACAAGCGCGCAGACGCTGCCAGCCCGCCGCCGCTTGCCGACTTCATGCCGGCCGCGCGAACGGGCGACCCGGTCACGATGGTGCCCGAGATCCCGGAAGCGGAGTCGCCGAAACTTCAGAACGCCCCCGTTGAAGCGCCGGCTGCTGCAAAGCCGGCCGTCGCTCCCGCTCAACCGCTGACGGCGGATGGCAAGCAACTCCTCAAGGCGGAAGCGATTGCCGAGCTCGTGCTCGGCGAGTTGCGCAAGATCGAGGGGTTTCCTGCGTCCGGCGTCTCGATCACGGTTTATGGATACAGGCACTGGAACGCGATGATCACCTTCGCGCCGTTCTCGACCAATTTCCAGAACGCGACCCGGTTCCGCCAGGCGTTGCCGGACCTCGTCTTCAAGCTACGACGTTTCGTCGAACTTGAGATATAAGGATCGACAGGATCTGGGATAGTAAAGACGAGCGGAGGGCTCGTACACCTCTCCCGTAGAGAGAGGTCGGATCGCATCGAAGATGCCGTCCGGGTGAGGGGTTTCAGTCCCAGCGGATGCTGCGGCCCCTCACCCGGATTGCCCCGGCGCGCAATTGCGCACCAAAGCAATCCGACCTCTCCCCGCTGGGGAGAGGTGACCCATCGGCAGCCGATCGAACCCAATCCCATGTTCGACGTCTGCTGCAATCGTACCAAAACCATTCGACAGGATTTCGAATTGAGCGTCGCCTTTACCAAAGAAGAGAGCGCCGAGACCGCCTCCGAGACGTTGTTGCCGGATCGCCCGATCTCACCGCATCCCAACCTCGTGACGGAGACAGGCCTGCAGTCCCTGCAGGCGCAGCTAAAGGACGCGCGCGAAGCCTATGAAGCCGCGCAAGCCATCGACGACGTCAACGAGAAGCGCCGGCAGTCGGCCGTGCCCTTGCGGGACGTGCGCTATCTGACCGAGCGCCTGCGCACGGCGCAGCTCGTTGCCAATCCGGTGTCATCAGATGTCGTCGCGTTCGGCAGCACCGTGACCTTCAGCCGTGCCGATGGCCGCGTGCAGACCTATCGCATCGTCGGCGAGGACGAAGCCGACCCGAAGGCCGGCTCGATCTCGTTCGTCTCGCCGGTCGCGAAGTCGCTGATGGGGAAGGCGGTGGGCGATGTCGTCGGCGCGGGCGCGCAGGAGATCGAGCTCGTCGAGATCGCGTAGTATCCCCTGCTTGGCCGAGAATCCCCGGCCTGCCCATGAAGGCCGGGGGACCATTTGACAGGATGGCTTCTCGCTGTGGTCCTTCGCATGCTTACTGCAAGCGGAAGAGCTCCTTCAGGAATGCCTTGACGTCTTCGTGGGACTTGTTCGCCGCCGCTTCCTGGTAGAAGGCTCCCGTAAATCCCTTTTCATAACAGGAATCGCCTGGCGCCAGCGGTTGTTTTGTCTCGACGTTGAGACTTGCGCCATTCTCGCCTTCTTCGAGACGGCACCGCTTCACCGGGTTCGGCGCCTGCTCGAACTTGATAGCGGCCTTGTACACCGGGGCATCGAATTGATGGTAAGCGTCCGGGTATTCGATGATGCGTGCGCTCTTGCCGGCTTTGGAAATTCGCTCCGCATACTCGCGGCACGGTGCGATGGGAGTGAGGTCGTCCGCTGTTCCGTGCAACATGAGGATCGGCGCGGTCACGTTCTCCTCGTCGCGAAAGCGCGTGGTACATACGGCGTAGGCGGATATATGCCCTATGAAATGAAGGTCCGGGCTGCCGTACATTTTCTGAAACCGCGCCATGCTGGAATAGAGCGCGGCGGATGCGCCCTGGGAGAAGCCCATCACGGCGATCCGCGAAGAGTCGATCCGCGGATCCTTTGCTGCGATGTCGAGCGCACGGTAAGCGTCGAGAATTCGGGTGAGAAAGGAAATCTTGTTCGGATCGCCGGGGTAGTTGACCAGTCCGCGACCGGCATAGCTGTCGACGGCGAACGTGGCGATTCCGATGTCATTGAGGACCCGCGGCCATTCCTCGAAAGGCGCGCCATCCGTGATGGGGCCACTCGCCGAATGCAAGAGAATGACGAGCGGTTGCTTCGCCGCGCCCGACTTGGCGAGCCGCAGCTGCCCTGCGATCGTGACAGGCGTTCCTTTTTTGCCTGTCAGAAAATCAGCCGCTGACGTGGTCTCTGAAGGAATCGAGTAAAACGCTTCCCGCGCGAATTGCGCTTCGGCCGTGCCGCAAATAAGCGAAGCCAACAACATTCCGGCGAGAGCACATACTATTTTCATGAATACCTCCCAATCCGTCTAAAATGAAACGGCCGATCAATAGCACAACGGCAAACAACCATCGATATGCCGATGTGCGCCCCATTCAAATGAGTGTGCGCCTTTCCCCTTGAACCATGACCGATCGACGCTAAGCTTCGGCCAACGATACGCCCGACCGGGCCGGGTGCAAAAGGGGAGGTTCACATGCAGGCATCGCCACTGTTTGGTGTTCTCGCTGCGGCCGTCTTCGGCAGCGCTGCGCTCGCTCAATCGACTGCTCTTGTCACCGAAGAGACGATGGTCAAGGCGAGTGATCCAGGCATCGAGATCTACGTCCGCAACAAGCGGCCTGCCAACATGACGACCTTCAGGCCCGAGCAAACGATCATCTATGTCCATGGGGCGACCTACCCCTCTGAGACGGCCTTCGATCTCAAGCTCGATGGTCAGTCGTGGATGGAGTACATCGCATCGCGCGGCTATGACGTTTGGTTGCTG
Organism: Pseudomonadota bacterium; assembly: GCA_023387695.1. GTDB lineage: Bacteria > Pseudomonadota > Alphaproteobacteria > Rhizobiales > Xanthobacteraceae > Bradyrhizobium. The sequence goes on from JAEWHT010000055.1 coordinate 45,902, forward strand.
GACCTTCGCGGTTATGGCAAGTCGACGCGTCCTGCGGAGATGGCGGACAAGCCCGAGGCCAATTCGCCGATCGTGACGGGAGAGACCGCGGTCAAGGACATCGGATCGGTGGTGGACTACGTCCTGCAGCGTCGCAACATTTCGCGTGTCAACCTGCTCGGCTGGTCGTGGGGCACGACGCTGATGGCGACTTACACGACACAAAACGCATCGAAGGTCGAGCGCCTTGTGCTGTACGCGCCAGCGTGGATACGACAGAGTGCATCCCTGGTGCAGGCGGGCCCAGGCAAGCTCGGTGCGTACCGCACTGTCACGAGAGCACAGGCCAAGGAGAGGTGGTACACGGGCGTTGCCGAGGACAAGAAGGCAGAACTCATCCCGGCCGGATGGTTCGATGCCTGGGCCGATGCAACCTTTGCCACCGATCCCGTCGGCGCCGCGATGACGCCTCCCGTCCTGCGTGCGCCGAATGGTGTGGTTCAGGATAGTCAGCAATATTTTGGCGATAGCAAAGCTTACTATGATCCGGCAAAAATTACCGTGCCGACGTTGTTGGTCCATGCCGAATGGGACAAGGACACGCCGCCCTATATGGCGCAAACGCTGTTCCCACTTCTGGTGAACTCGCCCGGCAAGCGCTACGTCCAGCTTGCCGAAGGGACGCACTCCATCCTCATGGAAAAGAACCGCCTCAGACTATTCGAGGCCGTTCAGTCGTTCCTCGACGAGGGCAGGAAGGATTAGGTCGCGGCCGAGTCCAACATTGCAATTGCAAAAGCGCGCGCCTTCCAATGCGGGGCTGATCGCGGTCAATGCGGGCTCGAACCGACAGGCCAGCCTAATCTAATTTGTAGGCGAGCCCGAATGTTGCGGTATGGGCCCGTAGCTCCACGCTGACATTGTCGAGTGTCGGATTTTGCGCAGGTCTCAGGTCGTGGGAGATTTGACTTCCGGCAAAGGCGGTTTGCGTTCGAAGGGCTTCTTCTTTGGGGGCGCGGGCAGCAATCCTTCCCGGATCGCCTGCTTGCGAGCGAGCTTGCGCGCGCGGCGAATGGCTTCGGATTTCTCGCGCGCTTTTTTCTCCGACGGCTTTTCGTAGGAGCGCCGCTGCTTCATTTCGCGGAAGACGCCTTCGCGCTGCATCTTCTTCTTGAGAACACGAAGCGCCTGCTCAACGTTGTTGTCTCTGACAACGACCTGCATTGATGTTCCTTGCTTGAGGCTGCAAATGCGACACGTCCTGCAAGCAGCCAATTGCGCAGGAGCTTCATTGCGTTTTTGTCAGGATAGTCGCCGCGACATGTGTCGCCGGCTTCGAATTGGTCGATCCGCTTTTGCGCGCGATGCAACCTCGATCGTCACGTGACCACTCTCGCGCGAACAAGTCAATCGATAAGGCCTTGTCAGGATCTCGGCCGATGCGGTGGGAACAACCGGCGGAAAAACAAATCGGCTTCCGCCCTTGTAAAAGAGCGAGCGAGGTATATGTTGTTCTTGTTCGATCAGCCGCTGTGCCTTGTTGAATGCGCCCGCGGGCTCCTTTTCCAAAGACATCGACGAAATTGAAAGTGTCCGCGTGATTGTCGCGCGGCATGAATGCGCTCGTGCGCTTTGGAGAAGAGAATGACGACAGGTACCGTGAAGTGGTTCAACGGCCAAAAGGGTTTTGGCTTCATTCAGCCGAACGACGGCGGAAATGATGTGTTCGTTCACATCAGCGCCGTCGAACGCGCCGGTCTTTCTGGTCTTGCTGAAGGCCAACAGGTCAATTTCGAGACCAAGACCGACAAGATGCGTGGCAAGGTCAGCGCCGAGAATCTCTCGCTGGCTTGATATCGCGCTGCCGTTTCACGGATGTACTGAAACGGCCGCTTGGCCCGCTCGATCCTCGGATTGAGCGGGTTTCGACGCGTATATAAGGGAGTGAAGCATGAGCGCCAGGAAAACGGCCGAGCTGTCACCCGAGAGCATCGCGCGTTCCGATCGTAAGCGCCTCGCCGCTGAAGAGGGCGTGCGGGCTTTGGCTGATGTCGAAAGGCAGGCCGTCGAAGTGCGCAAGAACATGGCGCGACTTCGCGAGATCCGCGAGGCCAAGGAGCGCGAGAAAGCCGCGGCCAAAGTCGATCTGCCGGCATCCGCGGTCAAGAAGCGTTCAAGAAAAACTGCACCATAGTGGTCTTCAGCGTCACCGCGCTCATCGCAGCGCCGCCCCCATTCCGGAGAGTGCAGCTCGTGCGCAGGGTCAAACCGGAAGACGGAACCATCATTTTCTTCGTCGCTTTCGGAGCCAGCAGGCAGATGTGCCGGCTTGCAACGACCTTTAGTACACAGAAGCAGGCGTTTGGCTATCTTCAGAAGCATCGAACGGAGTTCGAGCATATGGCGCGCACGCGCCTTGCGTCAGGAGAGCTCGAAAACGGCATTGTCGTGCTGTCGATGCTTTGACAGGCTCGATCCGCCATTCTGCGACGTTTGGTTGGAAGGTCAATTGATCGAGTGACCTCTCAAGCGAACGAACGTCGCTTTCAGCACGGGGCCGCCTGCATCCCGAACTTCGATGGCCAAATCCTCGCTGCTGGCGAACGATCTGAGCTCGCTGGCAACATCGGCAAGGGAGAGCGCCGCTTCGATCTCCGCGGCTCGTTGACTGAACAAATCCAGGCCTTCCTCGTCTATGACGAGCAGCTCACCGTCGCGTATGTCGAAATAGAATCGCGACACCTAGTGCGTCCCGTCGGGTTGGCTCTTCTGCCCGGCATCCCGCGCCAGGCGTTCGGCTTTCAGCCGTTCCGTGTTTGCGTGGAAAGCCTGTTGCGCCTTCTCGTAATCGGTCGCGACCTTCTCCGGGGCCTGCTTGAAATAGGTGTTTGCCGCCCTGGCGGCAGGCGATCGAAATTGCTGTCTCATAGCTTATCCTCTTGATCTCTCGTAATCCCAAATCCTCCGCTGTTGCAGACGTCCTGATCGGGCAACTTAGCAAGCCGTGTCGGCAGAATGACCGGCGCTTTTCGGTGTTTTCATTGCGGCCGACAATTGCAGGATATGAGCTGAACCGAGTTCGGCACCGGTCGCAAGATCAACCGCCGATCTCCTGATGCGTTCCTCAGAAACGCCTGAGGGGTCCAGCGCGAGGTTTGACCGATATTGACGCTTTTTGTCGCGGGCCCGGCTGCGCAGCAGATCGGGATGTCCTGATCGCGCAGGGCTGATATAGACGATCCCCACGATGTCCGCGAAACAAAGCGTGATGGTTGGATGAGTCGGTTTTTGTCGGGAGCGTTGCCGTTCTACGCGTTGGCGGGACTGGCGATGTGCATGTACCTCGTGCTGTACAGGACGAACCTGTTCGACTTGAACAGCATCGTCCAGGATGCGACCGGCTCAGCTTGGTTTCCGGTCTTCATGTTCGTCTGCGTGCTGCTCGAGTCGGTCTTCCCGTATTTCGGCTATTTTCCCGGCACAGCTCTCATCCTGATGTCCGTGGCGCTCAATCCGAAGCCAGCGGATACGTCCGTTTTTATCCTGGCGTGGCTCGCCATCATCGTGGGCGCCGTTCTGAGTTACGCGCAGGCTCGCTTCTTCAGGCCGTTCCTGCAGCGGGTCGCATCATCAGCGGCGCTGGGCCGTTGTGAGTCGCTCTTCGACGCCTACGGCTCTTACGCACGCATCGCCCTCTTCGTTCATCCCAACGCTTGCGCGATGTATTTCACCGCGCTCGGACTTCTCGGCCGCAATCTGGCGCGAGAGCTCGCCTATCTCTGCGTCGGTGCCGCGGCCGCTGTGGGCATTCTGTTCGTCATCGTGACCAGGCTGGTGTCATCCGTCGGCGCCACCGATGACGGCGAGTTGCAGGTGCTTCTGGCGGGAGGGCTGGTTGTGATCGGGACGCTCGTTGGGCTGTATGCGGCCTGGCGGCCAAGTCGTGTCGCGTGAAGCTTGCTCCGTCATTGCCGGACGATGCCATCATGCCACTGTTTTGCCCGACGGAGCAAGTTAATTTCGGAAAATTCGTAAGGCGTCGATCCAGCTGACGCCGGGCTACTGTGCATGGGGTTGTTTTCGAGACTTTGACGGAGCGGGAGCAAGACGCCTCAGTCCGTCTACGCTCTTCGAGCTACGCCGGACACGCTTCGCCATCATTAGGCGTGGCTGCGCCACGCGAAGCCTCTTGGCGAAGCGTGGTGGGCGCACAAGGGATCGAACCTTGGACCTCTCCCGTGTGAAGGGAACGCTCTCCCGCTGAGCTATGCGCCCGGGACCATCACGCAGACGGCCGGACCTTGTCGGCCGACCGGTGCATTAGAGCCCGCGATTTAGAAGTGCGGGCCCAAGGTGTCAAGTTTTCAGGCGGCCTGAGGGCCGAAAACCTTCCGCAAGTTGCACAATTGCGCGGCGAGGCCGGATTTTGGGCGGCTCACGCGCCTTGCTGGCGTGCGCGGGAGGCGTGGGCCTGCAGCGCGCGGATCCGCTCGGCCAGCGTTCCGCCACCCTCGGGGAGGGCGGGTGCGACCGCGCCGTTCGTGGCGGTGCCGTTGGCCGGACGGGGCGCCTGCTTCGGCGGCTGGCCCGCTTCGGCGGCCAGCAGCGCCTCGATCGGCGAGTTCGGGCCTTCGAGCTGCATCGCGAGTTTCGCCACCTCGGCGGCGATGTCGTTGATGCGCTCGCGCAAGAGCGCGTTCTCCATGCGCTCGGTCGCCCAGGAGCTTTCGGCCTGCTGCTGGATCGCATTGATGTCGCGCTGGAGCTTTGCGCGCTCGTCGCGTGCCGTGCCGAGCTGCTCTTCCAGCGCGGCCTTTTCGGCGCGCATGGTTTCGAACGCGGCCGACGACTTGCCGCCGCTCAGCGCGGCGATCTCGACACGCAATTCCTTGATGGTGCGCTCCGAGCTTTCGTTGCCCTGGCGGAGCTGGTTGTTCTCGTACTCGCGCTCGGCAAGCAGCTTGCCTTGCGTGGAGAGGCGGCCTTCGAGATCGGCGACGCGGCCCGACAGCATCTCGGCTTCCTTCACCTGCACGATCAGCTGGCGATCGAGCTCGGTGACGCGCTGGTTCAGGTTCTCGACGCGGCCACGGGCATCGCCGAGCTCACGCGAGGCGACTTCCGATTCCGAGCGTTCCTGCGTCAGCCGCGCCTGTGTCGCGGTGAATTCTTTCTCGGCATCGCCGACGCGGTTCTTCAGCTCGTCGATCTGCGCGCGCACCGCGACCAGCTCGACCTGGCGGCTCTCCGCCATCATCGAGCGGTCCGATAGTTCGGAATTGATCTTGGCGAGTTCGCCCTGCTTGTCACTCAGCGCAATCTCGGCCTCGCGCAAGGCCGTGGTCTTGGTGTTGAATTCTTCTTCGGTGGCGCGAAGCTGTTCCTTGACCGCCTTCTCGCGCGCCTCGAGCGCGAAGATCGTGGCGTTCTTCTCGCCGAGCTCGATCTTCATGCGGTTGATGGCGTCGCTCTTCTTGCCGAGCTCGGCGAGCTGGCTCGTGGTCTTGTTCTTGAGCTGGTCG
>JAEWHT010000070.1 GCA_023387695.1 Pseudomonadota bacterium
TCGTTGAGGTCGAACTGACCCTTGCGCATGCGCTCCGCAGTGCGCGCGGCCTTCTCGGCGTCGATGTTGGCGGCGGCGCGTTCGACCAGCGAGACCACGTCGCCCATGCCGAGGGTGCGGCCGGCGATACGATCGGGATGGAAATCTTCCAGCGCGTCGGTCTTTTCACCGGTACCGATCAGCTTGATCGGCTTGCCGGTAACGGCGCGCATCGACAGCGCAGCACCGCCGCGGCCGTCGCCGTCCACACGCGTCAGCACGATGCCGGTGAGGCCGACGCGCTGATCGAACGCGCGCGCGAGATTCACGGCGTCCTGGCCGGTGAGTGAGTCCGCAACCAGCAGCACTTCATGCGGATTGGCGGCCGCTTTGATCGCGGCCGCTTCCGCCATCATCTCTTCGTCGAGCGTGGTGCGGCCGGCGGTGTCGAGCAGCACGATGTCGTAGCCGCCGAGCTTGCCGGCTTCGAGCGCGCGCTTCGCAATCTGCGGCGGCTGCTGGCCTGCGACGATCGGCAGCGTCGGAATGTCGAGATCACGGCCGAGCACCGCGAGCTGCTCCATCGCCGCCGGGCGATAGACGTCGAGCGAGGCCATCAGCACCTTGCGCTTGTCGCGCTGGACCAGGCGGCGGGCGAGCTTTGCGGTGGTGGTCGTCTTACCCGAGCCTTGCAGACCGACCATCATGATCGGCACCGGCGGCACGGAGTTGACGTCGATGGTCTGGCTTTCGGCGCCGAGCGTGTTGATCAGCTCGTCATGGACGATCTTGACCACCATCTGGCCGGGCGTGACCGACTTGACGACGGTGGCGCCGATCGCCTGCTCGCGGACGCGTTCGGTGAAGCTGCGCACGACTTCGAGCGCAACGTCGGCCTCGAGCAGCGCGCGGCGCACTTCGCGCATCGCGGCGTCGACGTCCTTTTCGGTCAGCGCACCGCGCCCCGTCAGACGATCGAGAATGCCACCAAGCCGTTCCGACAGATTGTCGAACAATGAAGTTGTCCTTGTCCTGCTCGCCAGAATGGCGATCTTCCAAACACCTTTGCGCCCGAGGGCGCATAGCGCTGTCGGGCGTTGACCTCTGGCCTCCGGGGCCAGGCGGCGGGTCGAAAAGAAAGCCTTTCCGAGAAAGTGGCGGGGTTAAACGCCGCCCACGCCCGAAAGTCAAGGAAAGTTAGGGCGCCGGGGTGGCTTTGCCAGGGTAAGACCCTGAAAACAGGGCGATTCTGGCGACGGGTTCCTTTTTCGGCCGTCCCGCCCATATAGCGGTGATGTCTTACCGTTCCGACCAGCCCTGAGTCCGCCGTGCCGATCACCCGCCGCCGTCTGTTCGGACTGCTTGCCGGGGCCGGCGCGCTCGTCGGTGTCCCGCCCCTCTGGATGTCCAGCATGAAAACCTATGACGGCCCCGTCTCCGACCACTTTAACGGCCTGAACTTCTTCGATCCGGACGGTTCCCCGCCAAAGTCGCTTCGTGAGGTGCTGCGCTGGCAATTCAGCGGCGGGCGGGAGCGCGCCAAATGGCCGGATTGGGCCCCGAGTCCCCACGCCGATACTCCGCCGGAGCGCGTCGATGGCGGCAAGGTACGGCTCTCCTTCGTTGGCCACGCCAGCTGGCTGATCCAGACCGGCGGCCTCAACATCCTCATCGATCCCGTCTGGTCCTCGCGGGTTTCGCCGGTCAGCTTTGCCGGACCGAAGCGGCACAATGATCCCGGCATCGCTTTCGAGAAGCTGCCGAAGATCGACCTCGTGCTGGTCTCGCACGGTCACTACGATCATCTCGACATCGCGACGCTGTCACGGCTCACCAAGCATTTTGCGCCGCGCGTGGTCACGCCGCTCGGCAATGACGTGACGATGCGGAGCTACGATTCGACGATCAAGGCCGAGGCGTTTGACTGGCACGAACGCGTCGAGCTCGGCAACGGCATCGCCGCGACGCTGGTGCCGACGCGGCACTGGACCGCGCGCGGAATTTTCGATCGCAATAAGGCGCTGTGGGCAAGTTTTGTCCTCGAGACGCCGGCGGGGAAAATCTATGTTGTCTGCGACTCCGGTTATGGCGATGGCAGCCACTTTCGCCGCGTCGCCGAAAAACACGGGGCGCTGCGTCTCGCGATTCTCCCCATCGGTGCCTACGAGCCGCGCTGGTTCATGCGCGACCAGCACATGAATCCGGAAGATGCCGTGAAAGCGCTCGCCGATTGCGGCGCGCAACAAGCGCTCGGACATCATCACGGCACGTTCCAGCTGACGGATGAAGCGATCGACGCGCCGGCGCAAGCGCTGATGGAAGCGCTCGATGCCGCAAAGATTCCGCAGGACCGGTTTGTCGCGATGAAGCCGGGGCAGGTGATGGAGATTTAGGTTTCGCCACACACACCGCTCGTGCCCCGGACGCAGCGCAGCGTGTCTTGACGGTGCGCTGCAGAGCCGGGGCCCATGTCTCGGCGCTTACTGTGCAGTTTTCTAGGTCCCGGCTCAGCGCAGCAGCGTTTCACGCTGCAGCGCGTCCGGGACACGAGAGTTATTGCTCTTTCGGCTTGATCGCCCAGCTCACATTCACCGTCACTGACAGCGTCTCCTCGCCGGGCGCAACGGCCGCCTGCTGCGCCATCGGCGCGGCCGCCATGCGTCCCTTGAACAGCGGCATTGGAGCGCCGCCTTCCGACACGCTGAGCGGCGCACCCAGCGTCACGCCGGTGGCCTTGGCGTAGATCTCCGCCTTGCGCCGCGCGTCCGCCACCGCCTGCTCGCGCGCATCGTCGAGCAGCTTTGAGGCCTGCGTTACCTCGAAAGAGATGTTGCCGATGTCGTTTGCGCCGGCACTGACCAGCGTGTCGATGATAGCAGCCACCTTTGTCACATCGCGGATCTTCACCGTGACGCGATTGGAGGCGCGGAAGCCGACCACGGGCGAGGCGCCGGTCGAGCGGTTCGGCGCATATTGCGGCTGCAGCGACAGGCGCGAGGTCTGGTAGTCCTTTTCAGGAATGCCGGCGCCCTTCAACGCCAGCAGCACCTTGCCCATCGCAGCGTTGTTGGCGTCAGAGGCTTCCTTCGCCGATTTGGCATCATTGGCGACGCCGGCATCGATCTGCGCGAGATCGGGCGCAGCCGAGACCGTCGCCTCGCCGCTCACGGAGATGGCCGACGGGAAATCATCGGCGAGCGCGGGCGTAGCGAGCAGTGTTGCGGCGAAAATGGCGGCTAGGGCAGCAGGCTTTCGCATCGGTCTCACTTCAGCGGTACGAACACGTTGATCACGAGCTTGTCCTCGGCCGTCTTGAGCGGATCGGTGAGGTACTCCTCGATGAACGTGTCCTTGGCTTCCAGCTTCTTGTCGTCGAGGTGATTGGTGATCGCCTCATAAGTGTTGTCCATGTTGTCGTAGGAGCCGCGATGGACGAATTTCAGCGCCTTGCCCTCCGGCGATTTGCCGATGCTCATGTCCTTGGACAGGTTCTTCGGATCCTGATCGACCGGGATCTCGGCGAAGAAGGTGAAGCCGGTGTCGTCGGTCGAGGTGTAGACGATCATCGCATTGCCGGCGTGCTTGATGCCCTGCTTGTCGAGCAATGTGTTCAGCGCCTTGAAGGCGTCGACCAGGGTATCGAAGGCCGAGTCCCAATTCGCCGTGCCCTTGAGCATTACGACCTTCCGGGATTCGAGCGTGGTCTCCAGGCCGAAGGGATCGGCGGTCTGAACCGGGGCGGGGGTGGCTGCCGCGGCGGGCGGCGGAGCGGCCGGGCTCGGCGAGGCACTCGCAGCGGGTGAGGGTGATGCGGCGGGCGCAGGCGATGCGCTGGCCGCCGGCGACGGTGTTGCGGCAGGTGCGGGCGAAGCGCTGGCGGCCGGAGAGGGCGAGGCCGACGGAGCCGGCGAGGGGCTTGCCGAGGCGTCCGGCGTCGGGCTCGGGGTCTGCGCCAAGGCGCCGGACAGGCTGAACGACAAGGCCGCCGCCGGGATCAGCGCGGCCAGAGCGAGACGACGAAACCCGATCATTCTATTCTCCCCAAAACCTTCCGCATCAAAGCCTTCCGCATCAAAGCCCTGCCCACCAAGGCCAAAATCCGGCCGCGCTTCCCGGTTCACGCGAACTGCGCCGTTCTAACACGCGAGCGCCAAATTCGTCCCATGACAGATGCGTCATGGCGGTTCATCTTGGCAGTCCATCTTGGCGGCTGCCCCAAATCACTGGTCAGAGGGCCAAGGATCGCCATATAAGGCAGGCGAAATTCGGGAATTTTCATGAGCGCGCTGGCCAACCACGCATTTGCCAAGATGAACGGCATCGGCAACGAGATCGTCGTTGTCGACATGCGCGATTCCGCGGGCAAGATCACGCCGGATGATGCCCGTGCGGTGGCCTCCGCGGACGGCGGCGTGCCCTATGACCAGCTGATGGTGCTGCAGAAGCCGCGGCTCGATGGCACCGAAGCCTTCATCAGCATTTACAATAATGACGGCTCCGAAGCCGGCGCCTGCGGCAACGGCATGCGCTGCGTGGTTCGCCGCATCTTCGAGAAGAGCGGGCAGACCACGGCGACCTTCCAGACTGCCGCGGGTCTGCTGAACGCCTGGCAGGGCCCGGCGCCGGATCTCTACACCGTCGACATGGGTGCGCCGAAGTTCGGCTGGCAGGACATTCCGCTGGCGGAAGAGTTTCGCGACACCCGCTACATCGAATTGCAGATCGGGCCGATCGACAATCCGATCCTGCATTCGCCGTCCGTGGTCAGCATGGGTAATCCGCACGCGATCTTCTGGGTCGACGGTGACGTCAACGCCTATGATCTCGAGCGCTTTGGGCCGCTGCTGGAAAATCACCCGATCTTCCCTGACCGCGCCAACATCACACTCGCTCATATCGTCGACCGCGAGCACATCACGATGCGCACCTGGGAGCGTGGCGCCGGCCTCACCAGGGCCTGCGGCTCGGCAGCCTGCGCGACCGCGGTTGCAGCAGCGCGCCTGAAGCGCACCGAGCGCAAGGTCGAGATGACGCTGCCGGGCGGCAAGCTCGGCATCGAATGGCGCGAGCGGGACGACCATGTGCTGATGACGGGCACCGCGACCTTCGAATTTGAAGGCAATTTCGATCCGGCGCTGTTCGCGCCGGCAGGCTGATGACCACCGTCGACATCGTCACCTTCGGCTGCCGCCTCAACGCCTTCGAGGCCGAGGTGATCCGCCGCGAAGCCGAAGGCGCTGGGCTCTCCGACATCATCGTCATCAACAGTTGCGCCGTAACCAACGAGGCGGTGGCGCAGGCGCGGCAGTCGATCCGCAAGCTGAAGCGCGAGCGGCCTGGTGCGCGCATCGTCGTCACCGGCTGCGCGGCGCAGACGCAAAGCGCGATGTTCGCCGATATGGCCGAGGTCGATCGTGTCGTCGGCAATGACGACAAGATGCGCGGTGATGCCTGGCGCGAAGCGCGCGATGCCTTTGATCTCCGCGCCAGCGAGAAGATTGCGGTCAGCGACATCATGGCCGTCAAGGAGATGGCGCCGCATCTGATCGACGGCTATGCGAGCGGCTTGCCGCGCGTCTTCGTGCAGGTGCAGAACGGCTGTGACCACCGCTGTACCTTCTGCATCATTCCCTATGGTCGCGGCAATTCACGCTCAGTGCCGATGGGCGCGGTGGTGGATCAGGTGCGCACTCTGGTCGAGCGCGGCCACGCCGAGATCGTGCTGACCGGCGTCGATCTCACCAGCTACGGCGCCGATCTGCCGGGCGCTCCAAAGCTTGGCCTGCTGACAAAGCAGATCCTGCGGCATGTGCCGGAGCTGAAGCGGCTGCGTATCTCCTCGATCGATTCGATCGAGGCGGATAGCGATCTGCTCGATGCCATCGCCGACGATGCACGGCTGATGCCGCATCTGCATCTGTCGCTGCAATCCGGCGACGACATGATCTTGAAGCGCATGAAGCGGCGGCATTCGCGCGGCGATGCGATCGCGTTCTGCGATCAGGTGCGCCGCCTGCGGCCGGACATCGCGTTCGGCGCCGACATCATCGCGGGCTTTCCGACCGAGACCGAGGACATGTTTGCGCGTTCGCTCGATCTGGTTGCGGAATGCGGCCTGACGTTCCTGCACGTCTTCCCCTATTCGCCACGCCCCGGTACGCCGGCCGCGAAGATGCCGCAGGTGGCAGGGCCGGCGATCAAGGAACGGGCAAAGCGGTTGCGTGCGGCTGGCGAAGCTGCGTTGCGGCAGCGGCTAACCGCCGAGATCGGCGCAACGCGCGAGGTGCTGGTCGAGAGCGACGGCCAGGGGCGGACCGAGCACTATCTGCCGGTGGCGATTGCGGGCGAGCGGATCGGCAGTGTTGTGCCGATGGTCATCGCCGGCAGCGACGGCGAACGGCTGACGATCTAGTTACGACGCCCGCACCTGCCAGAAGCGCAGCGTGCGTCGCGCATTCTCCGCAGTCATGCGCGCGAAATTGTTTTTCGCGCGCGCGACATCCGCCGGCTTCATCGTGCCGCTCGCAAAGCGGCTTTCGAGCACCGCGGCGGTGGTTTCCCAGCTCAGCTGCGCCGCCTTGCACGGCACCAGCAGGCCGTCTTCGCGCAGGCTTTGCATCAGCGGACGAATCACTTCGACGGTCGTTCCTGACAGTGCCGCAAGCGCGGCCGTGGCCTCTTCGTAACGTCGGTGCTTTGCGAAGCCGAGCAGCGTCGCTTCGTTGAGCTGGCCGGTCGCCTTGAGATTTGCGATCGCGCGCTTGGCGCCCTCGAAATCACGGACGCCGGACATCTCGCGCTCGACGCCGACGGTGACGGCGGCAATCGCGCTCTGGATTTCCTCGAACAGATGCGGCGGGGCGCGCGACAACAATCGTGTACGGACCGCATCCGTCGCCGAACGCAGCAATTGGCGCCGCATATCCGACGGTAAGTCGACGCGGACGCCGACGCTGATGGCCAGCTCTGGATCGGACTCGGCCTGGCCGACGATGATGGCAAAGCCCTTGCCCGAGACGCGCGCGCCGGGATTGGCGGCAAGACGGCGGCTGACGCTGGGATAGCGGCGCGCGAGCAGCGCGTCGGTGACGATCTCCTTCAGCCACCAGCGGCCGGCGACTGCGAGCAGATGCGGCTCGCCCTTGGATGATGCGATCTTGACCAGATCGCCATCGTCGAGCCGCGCGGATTCCTGCAGCACCGGGCCGGCGATACGGATTTCGTCATTGTTGGCGAGGCGGCGGATGACGGAGGGCGGCGCCTGCGCGATCGGCGCGAGCTGGGCGCTGATTTCGGCCAGCGCGATTCGTGCGCCCATGTCGGCGATGGCGCGCAGCTCGATGGTGCCGATCAGGCGCTCGAGCACGTCGTCGAACAGTGCGATCTGCTCGTCGTTGAAGCTTCCGGCGGAGGACAGGAACAGGTCGGTGACGCGGCGGGCGGTATCCAGGCCCTTTTCAGCCGAGCCGGTCCGGATCGCGGACTCGACCTCGTCGATGATGGATAACTGGGCCGTAGACATGACGCGGTGCTCGTCCTGAGCGGATGGGAGGCTTGTTCTAAGCAACCGCTATCATTAGGGGCGAGCACTGAAGGTTTCGTAAACCATGCCTCTGTGAGGCCACTATTCCCCGTTCCAGCCGCAGGCGCGGAGTTTTTCGTGCATGTGGGGCGGGGCCGGCGCGACCACGCGGACCGGCTCCTTATTCCGGGAGATCGGCACCACGATCTCGCGGGAATGCAAATGCAGCTTCGGTTCGCCGAAGCGCGGGCCGTTGCCGTAAATGTTATCGCCGAAGATCGGCCAACCGGTCGCGGACGAATGTACCCGCAATTGATGGGTCCGGCCGGTGACCGGTTCCATGGCGAGCCAGGTAAACCCCTCGCCCCGGCCCATCACCTTCCAGTTGGTGACCGCCTTCTGTCCCTCCGGGTCGGGCTTCTGCCACCAGCCGCGCTCGGCATTGAGTCGGCCAAGCGGCATGTCGATGGTGCCTTCGTCCTCGGCTGGGCCACCTTCGACCACGGTCCAGTAGGTCTTGCCGATCTTGCCGTGCTTGAACAGCAGACCGAGTGAGGCGGTGGCCTTGCGATGGCGGCCGAGCACCAGGCAGCCGGAGGTGTCCTTGTCCAGCCGGTGGGCCAGCACTGGCGGCCGCGGCAGGCCGAAGCAGAGCGCCATGAAGGAGTCCTCCAGATTGGCGCCGCCCTTGGGGCCGCGATGCACCGGCAGACCGGACGGCTTGTCGATGATCAGCATCAGCCCGTCGCGGTGGAGCACGCGCGCCTGGATCTCCTCGGCGGTCAATTGGGGAACATCGAGCAATGGCAACACTTTCGTTTAGGGGCGGGAACGGCTAACACACCGCCACCATGAACGATACCACCCCCGAGACCCCCAAGCTGAGCTGGTGGCGCCGCCTGTCCAACGGGTTGAAGCGCACCTCGTCCTCGCTCGGGACCGCGGTTGCCGACCTCGTCACCAAGCGCAAGCTCGACCGCGCCATGCTCGACGACATCGAGGACGTGCTGCTGCGCGCCGATCTCGGCACGTCGGTCGCCGTGCGGATCGCGGATGCGGTCGGCACCGGGCGCTACGACAAGGCGATCTCGGCCGACGAGGTCAAGGACGTCGTTGCGACCGAGGTCGAGAAGGTGCTGGCGCCTGTCGCCAAGCCGCTCGAGATCGATGCGAGCCACAAGCCGTTCGTGATCCTGGTGGTCGGTGTTAACGGCTCCGGCAAGACCACGACGATTGGAAAACTCTCGCAAAAGTTCGCCTCCGAAGGCCGCAAGGTGATGCTGGCCGCGGGCGATACGTTTCGTGCCGCCGCCATCGAGCAGCTCAAGGTCTGGGGCGAGCGCACCAAAACGCCGGTCATCGCCGGCGCACAAGGCTCGGATTCAGCGAGCCTTGCCTTCAATGCGCTGACCGCGGCGAAAGAGCAGGGCATCGACGTGCTCCTGATCGACACCGCCGGCCGCCTGCAGAACAAGGCGGAGCTGATGAACGAGCTCGAGAAGGTCGTGCGCGTCATCCGCAAGGTCGACGTGTCGGCGCCGCATGCGGTGCTGCTCGTGCTCGATGCTACCGTCGGCCAGAACGCGCTGTCGCAGGTCGAGGCCTTCCATCGCACGGCCGGCGTCACCGGCCTCGTGATGACCAAGCTCGACGGCACCGCGCGCGGCGGCATCCTGGTGGCGCTCGCGGAAAAATTCAAACTGCCGGTGCATTTCATCGGCGTCGGCGAAGGTGTCGACGATCTCGCGCCGTTCACCGCGCGCGATTTCGCTCGCGCCATTGCCGGAATCGAAAGCTAGAGAATGGACAAGACCCAGCCGCATCCGCTGTTCAAGCTTGCGACCGAGCTCGGTCCGCTGCTCGTGTTCTTCTTCGTGAATGCGAAGTTCAATCTGTTCGCCGCAACCGGCGCCTTCATGGTCGCGATCGTGGCGGCGATGGCCGCCTCTTATGTGGTGACGCGCCACATCCCGATCATGGCGATCGTCACCGGCGTGATCGTGCTGGTGTTCGGCACGCTGACGCTGGTGTTGCACGACGAGACCTTCATCAAGGTCAAGCCGACCATCATCTATGGCCTGTTCGCCGCGATCCTCGGCGGCGGCCTGTTGTTCGGCCGCTCGTTCATCGCCGTGATGTTCGACCAGATGTTCAACCTGACGCCGCAGGGCTGGCGCATTCTCACGCTGCGCTGGGCGCTGTTCTTTGCTGCCCTCGCTGTGCTGAACGAGGTCGTGTGGCGCACCCAGAGCACGGACTTCTGGGTGAACTTCAAGGTATTCGGCGTCACACCCATCACCATGATCTTCGCCATCGCCCAGATGCCACTGACCAAGCGCTATGGCGTCGAGCCGGTGTCGCTGGAGACCAGCGAGGCCGAGGCGGGAGATGTCCGGAAGGGCTGAGTTGGAGTCATTCCGGGGCGATGCGACAGCATCGAACCCGGAATCTCGAGATTCCGGGTTCACGCTTCGCGTGCCCCGGAATGACGGTCGCTACTTCAACGCCTTCACCATCTGCGGCAGCAGCACCGTGCGGTAATTCTCCGGCGTGATCGGGCCGACTAGCTTGTAGACGATGGTGCCTTCGGGGCCGACGACGAAAGTCTCGGGCACGCCATAGACGCCCCATTCGATCGAGGCGCGGCCGTTGGCGTCGGTGCCGACGCGGCCGAACGGGTTGCCGTAGCGGCCGAGGAAACGCCGCGCGTTGTCGGGCGCATCCTTGTAATTGATGCCGACCATCTGGAAGCGCTTGTCCGCGGCGAGCTCGGTCAGCAGCGGCGCTTCGTCGTGACAGGGCACGCACCAGGAGGCCCAGACATTGACGAGGCTGACCTTGCCCTTGAACGCGGCGGGATCGAGGCCCGGCACCTGCGCGTTATTGGCCTGCAATCCCTCGAGCGGCGGCAGCGTGATCTCCGGAGCGTGCTTTCCGATCAACGCAGAGGGAATCCGCGAGTGATCGCCGCCTGCGAGCCCGAACCAGAACAGCACGGCAAGCCCGCCAAACGCGAGCAGCGGCAGCACCATCAAGAAGGTGCGACGCTGCGACGGGGCAGAGGTTGTTTGATCGCTCATGGTGTATCCGTCGCGTTGCGACCCGAGCGGCGGGTGACGCCGCTACGGTCGAGCTCGCGCAAACGCTGCGTCTGGTTGCGATAGTCGATGATGACCCAGCCGATCAGGAGCGCGACCACGAGCGCCGCCGCGGCATAGGACGTCACGATGAAAGACGCGTAAGGGCCAAGCGACATCATGCAGCGCCCTTTGACGCGTTTTCTTGACGCGAACCGGTGCCCACTTCGCTTGAAAACGCGACGCGGCTCGCCTGCATCATCTGCAGCGACCGCACGCGCCGGCGCAAAATCTCGTTGCGCATCGCAGCCAGATGCAGCGTCACGAACAGCAGCGTGAACGCGACCGCCATCACCAGCAGCGGAATCAGGAACGATTTGTCGAGCGTCGAGCCGCCCATGCGCATCACCGAGGCCGGCTGGTGCAGCGTGTTCCACCAGTCGACGGAGAATTTGATGATCGGCAGATTGAGCGCGCCGACCAGCGTCAGCACCGCGGCCGCACGCGCCGCGCGCGAGGGATCTTCCACCGCGCGCCACAGCGCCATCAGGCCGAGATACATCAGGAACAGGATCAGCACCGAGGTCAGCCGCGCATCCCATTCCCAATAGGTGCCCCACATCGGCCGGCCCCACAGCGAGCCCGTCAGCAGCGCGAGGAAGGTAAAGCTGGCACCGATAGGTGCTGCCGCTTTCGCGGCGACATCGGCGAGCGGATGCCGCCACACGAGCGTGCCAAGCGAGGCAACGCTCATCACGCCCCAGACGAACATCGACAACCACGCATTGGGTACGTGGATGAACATGATCTTCACGGTCGCGCCCTGCTGGTAGTCGTCGGGCGCGTAAGCGGATTGATAGAGGCCGATCGCGAGCAGGATGAGTGTCGCGGCCGCAAGCCACGGCAGCACCCGCGCCGAGAGCGCGAGGAACCGTGTGGGGTTGGCGAGGTCGATCAGCGACATGGTACCCTGATAATCATAGGTCGACGCTCACGCAATCAGCATGAAAGCGCGCAGCGAAAGTTGATCGGGGTCAAGGTCAATCCAACCCATGTTTCAGGCTCGCCGCTGCCGCGAACGGGCCGATGACGAGGCTGACCAGCGACAGCGCGCAGAGGATCGAGAACGGCGCGCCGAATGACAATGGCCCCGTGATCGCAGCCTGCGAGGCCGCAACCCCGAAGATCAGCACGGGAATCGATAGCGGCAGCACCAGCACCGCCATCAGCAGCCCGCCCCGGTGCAGCGTCACCGCCAGCGCGGCGCCAATCATGCCGGTAAAGGTCAGTGCCGGGGTGCCGGCGAGCAGCGTCAGCGCCACCGCGCCGGTCGCGACCATGTCGAGATTGAGCAGCAGCCCGAGCACGGGGGTTGCGACAATCAGCGGCAGCCCGGCCGCCAGCCAATGCGCCAGCGCCTTGGCCGCACAGGCGAGTTCCAGCGGCGTCCGGCTCATCGTGATCAGGTCGAGCGAGCCATCCTCATGGTCGGCCATGAACAGCCGGTCCAGCGTCAGCAGGCTCGCCAGCAGGGCGCCGAGCCACAGGATCGCCGGCCCCAGCCGCGACAGTAGCGCCAGGTCCGGCCCGACCGCGAACGGCATCAGCACGACCACGGTCAAGAAGAACAGCACGCCAATCAGCGCCCCGCCGCCAACGCGGAGCGCGATCCGGATGTCCCGGCGGATCAGGGCGGAGAGGGCGGTCATGGGGTGGCTCCCGCTAGGGGGGCGGGAACGGAGAGGCCGGGGCCCAGCCGCTTGGAAAGCTGAGGGTCTATCGAAGTCACGCCGTCCCCCCGATCCGCAGCTCTCGCGCGTCAATCCCGAGCGGCCCATGGGTTGCCGCCATGATCAGGCCACCGCGCGCCAGATGGTCGCGCATCAGCCCGCCGAACATGTCTTGTCCCGCGACATCCAGCGCCGTGGTCGGTTCGTCCAGCAGCCAGACCGGGCGGCGGACGGTCAGCAGACGGGCCAGCGAGAGCCTGCGGCGCTGGCCGGCCGACAGGAAGGCCGCGGGCAGATCGGTGGCATGGTCGAGGCCGACGGTGGCGAGGCTTTCAGCCGCATCAAAACGCTCGCCGCCCAGAAAATCAGCCCAGAATGATAGATTTTCAGCCACGCTCAGCGCCGGCTTGAGGGCATCGCGATGGCCGAGATAGTGGCACTGCTCGGGCAGCGTCATCTCGGCGTCGCCCCCCTCCAGTATGATCGTGCCGCCGGCCGGAATGAGCAAGCCCGCGATCAGCCGCAGCAGTGAGGTCTTGCCCGATCCGTTGCGGCCGACGATCGCCACGGCTTCGCCTGCCGTCGCCTCGAAATCGAGCCCGGAAAACACCTCGCGGCCGCCGCGCACGCAGGTCACGCCGCGTCCGGACAGATGCATCTGGCCTGGTATCAACCCGTTCACAGCCGGGCCTCAGGAAATCTTGGGGTAGCGCATCAGAATTTTTGGCTCGCGACTTGCTCGGTACTGTTGTGGCTGTGGCGGCGCGGTTAGAAAGCTTCTATAAGCCCGGAACTACTTGATGCAGCAACTCAACCTGCCCCTGCAAGCGACCCAGCCTGCTATGCTGACGGTGTTAAAATACCCTGCCGGGTATAACTAACAATTGGGATTTCCTACATGACCTCGCTCGACAGCTTCAAATGCAAAAAGACCCTCAAGGTCGGCGCCAAGACCTATGTCTATTACAGCCTGCCCACGGCGGAGAAGAATGGTCTGAAGGGAATTTCGAAACTTCCCTATTCGATGAAGGTCCTGCTTGAAAACCTCCTCCGCAACGAGGACGGCCGCACGGTCAAGAAGGAAGATATCGCCGCGGTCTCGAAGTGGCTGCGCAAGAAGTCGCTGGAGCATGAGATCGCGTTCCGCCCGGCGCGTGTGCTGATGCAGGACTTCACCGGCGTTCCCGCGGTTGTCGATCTCGCCGCGATGCGCAACGCGATGCAGAAGCTCGGCGGCGATGCCGAGAAGATCAACCCGCTGGTGCCCGTCGATCTCGTCATCGATCACTCCGTGATCGTGAACTTCTTCGGTGACAACAAGGCGTTCGGCAAGAACGTGACCGAGGAATACAAGCAGAACCAGGAGCGCTACGAGTTCCTGAAGTGGGGCCAGAAGGCGTTCTCGAACTTCTCCGTCGTGCCGCCCGGCACCGGCATCTGCCACCAGGTCAATCTCGAATATCTCTCCCAGACGGTCTGGACCAAGAAGGAGAAGATGACGGTCGGCAAGAAGACCGGCACCTTCGAGG
>JAEWHT010000109.1 GCA_023387695.1 Pseudomonadota bacterium
CCGGTGATGAAGGCCGCAGCGACGAAACCGTAGAGGTAGCCGGCGGTCGGACCGACCAGAGGCGCAAGTCCACCGACGGGGCCGGCGAACACCGGCAGCCCCATCGCGCCCTCGGCGAGGTAGGCGATCATGGTTGCGCTGCCAAGGCGCCAACCATAGGCCGCGCCGATCATCAGCACGACCAGGGTCTGCAACGTCATCGGCACGTAAGGCAGCGGCAGGTTCACCTTGGCTGACAGCGCCATCAGCGCTGTACCGAGCGCGATCAGCACGACGGCGCGCAACCGCCCGACGGTTTCGCCCGGCCGGGTCGGCCACATCACTGCGGCAAGAGGAAAATGCGTGGCGGCGGACGGGACGGTTCGGTCAGACAAGTTGCACTCCGGAAGTGTCGCTAAAACTGGCGGCTATTTAAGCCAGTGAGCGATCCGGTCAACTGCCTCCCGCATCTCGGCCGCGGAGCGCGCATAGGAGAATCGGACGAACGATCGGCCGTGGATCGGATCGAAATCGACGCCCGGTGTCGCCGCAACGTGAGCCTTCTCCAGCATCTGCTTGGCAAAGTCGAAACTGTCCGACGTGAAGTCCGAGACATCGGCATAGAGGTAGAACGCACCGTCGGCGGGCAGGAACTTGCTGAGGCCAGCCTTAGGCAAGCCCTCGATCAGGATGCGGCGGTTTTCCTGATAACCGTGCTTGATCTCCTCCATCTCGGCTGCGCCGTCGAAGGCCGCTTCCGCCGCGATCTGTGACAGCGACGGCACCGAGATCGAGAGGTTCTGCTGCAGCCGCTCGATCGGACGCACCAGCACATCAGGCACGACCATCCAGCCGACGCGCCAGCCGGTCATGCAAAAATACTTCGAGAACGAGTTGATCACGAGCGCATGGTCGGAC
Organism: Pseudomonadota bacterium; assembly: GCA_023387695.1. Classification (GTDB taxonomy): domain Bacteria; phylum Pseudomonadota; class Alphaproteobacteria; order Rhizobiales; family Xanthobacteraceae; genus Bradyrhizobium. The sequence goes on from JAEWHT010000109.1 coordinate 898, forward strand.
AGCGACGCCGCGGTCACCGCGGGGAATGCATAATCGAGCCCGTGATAGATCTCGTCGGAGATGAAGCGGATGCCGGCATCCTCGGCAGCAGTAATCAGCCCAGCGAGCGCTTCTCGGGACATCATCGTTCCCGTCGGATTGGCGGGGCTGCCGACCAGCACGCCCTTCAGCGGCGCCTTGCGATGGGCCGCGAGCAGCGCCTCGCCGGTCAACGCATGGCGTGTGTCGTTGGTGGTCTCGATCAACACCGGCTCGCAACCGAGCGCGGTGAGGATGTGGCGATACGGCGGATAGCCGGGCACCGTGACCGCAACCCGATCGCCGGGCTCGAACATCGACAGGAAGGCCAGAATGAACCCGCCGGAGGAACCGGTGGTCACCACGATCCGGTCGGAGCTGACGGCGCAGCCATAGGCGTCGCGATAATGCCGCGCGATGCGCTCGCGCAAGGAGGGAATGCCGAGCGCCGAGGTGTAGTCGATCCGCGCCGTCGCAAGTGCGGCCTGGGCTGCCGCAATCGCAGTCTTCGGTGCACCGGCGGCGGGCTGGCCGACCTCCATATGGATGACATGGCCACCGGCCGCCTCGATCCGGGCCGCTGCCGCCATCACGTCCATCACCATGAACGGGGGAACATCACTGCGGCGGGAGGGCTCGAGCCACTGCCCCACCCGGTTCCTCAATGTCGCATCGTGCATCGATTTCTGCTATTTCGCTGGCGAACCGGTCCGTCCGGCCCGGGAAAACAGGGCGCTTGCGCCCCAGACTAGCCGCATTATACGGCTCATAAGGGCATATCGCGTATCCGGTCCGCCGCCAATCGCCAAAACCAATCACAAGACTGCGTCCAAGTCCGTTTGCAAGCCCGTTTGACCCAGACCGTTTGATGTTGCTCCAGATCGCATTGCGCAAGAAGGCCTCCGCCCTCACCGCCCTCGTCACGGCGGCTGCAATCGCACTGCTGCCGATTCCGGCGACGCAGGCGCAGGAAAACCGCGGACCGCCGGTCCTGCGCGACTCCGAAACCGAGCAATTGCTGCGCGAATATACCCGCCCGATTTTGCGCGCCGCCGGTCTGGAGAAGCAGAACATCCAGATGGTGATCATCAACGACAACTCGTTCAACGCGTTCGTCGCCGATGGCCGCCGCATCTTCGTCAATTACGGCGCAATCCTGCAGTCGGAGACGCCGAACCAGCTGATCGGCGTGCTGGCGCACGAGACCGGGCATCTGGCCGGCGGCCATCTGGCCAAGATGCGCGAGCAGCTCGCCAGCGCCCAGACCCAGATGATCATTGCGATGCTGCTCGGTGCCGGCGCGCTCGCGGCGGGCGCCAGCCGCGGCACTGCCAATAACGGCCTCGCCAATGCCGGCGCGGCTGCGATTGCCGGACCGCAGGAGATGATCCGCCGCTCGCTGCTGTCATACCAGCGCCAGCAGGAGGAGAACGCCGACCGTGCCGGGGTGAAGTTCCTGACGGCGACGCAGCAGTCGCCGAAGGGCATGTACGAGACCTTCAAGCGCTTCACCAGCGAGAGCCTGTTCGCAGCCCGCGGCGCCGATCCCTATCTGCAGTCGCATCCGATGCCCGCCGAGCGCGTCGCAGCGCTCCAGGAATTCGCCAGCACCAGTCCCTATTGGGACAAGAAGGACGATCCCGCGCTACAGCTGCGCCATGACATGGTACGCGCCAAGATCTCCGCTTTCATGGAGCGGCCGGAGACGGTGTACCGCCGCTATCCCCAGACCAATGACAGCCTGCCGGCGCGCTATGCCCGCGCCATCAGCACCTATCTGCACGGCGATTTGCGCAGCGCCCTCGCCCAGATCGACGCCCTGATCGCGGTACAGCCGAACAACCCGTATTTTTACGAGGTGCGCGGCCAGGCCCTGCTCGAGAGCGGCAAGCCCGCCGACGCGATCGCCCCCCTGCGCAAGGCCGTCGCGCTCTCAAACAATTCAGCCCTCATCGAGATGTTACTTGGGCAAGCTCTGGTTGGAACCGATAATAAGGCCTACACGGACGATGCCATTCGGATTCTCCGCGCCGCGGTGGCACGGGAGCCCGAGGCGCCGATCGGCTACACCCAGCTCGCGATGGCCTATGGCCGGAAGGGAGACTACGCCGAGGCGGATCTCGCCTCCGCCCAGGCCGCTTACTTGCGCGGCGACAACAAAACCGCTCGCGAGCTCGCTACGCGCGCGAAAACCCGTTTCGCCGTCGGTACGCCCGGATGGGTCAAGGCCGACGACATCGTGGCGTCTAAACCGCCGCGCAACTAGACCGATGCGACATCTGCCACTTTGACGTCACGACGCGAGCTTAGGTACGCCGGCGGGACGTTTTTCGAAACCTGATCTGGATAGAGGATTTGCCCATGCCTTCGCTGCGCCTGCTTGCTCCCGCGCTGTTTGCGCTCGCCATCTTCGGCGGAACGGGACCGGCTTCAGCCCAAAGCTTCTCGGATACCCAGCGCACCGACATCGAGGCGATCGTCAAGAACTACCTGGTCAGCCATCCCGAGGTGCTCGAGGAGGCCATGGCCGAGCTCACCAAGCGCCAGGCCGCGGCCGAGACCGAGAAGCACGAAGCCAGCATCGCGCAGAACTCGGACGCGATCTTCAATTCGCCGCGCCAGGTCGTGCTCGGCAACAAGGACGGCGACGTCACCTTCGTCGAGTTCTTC
>JAEWHT010000250.1 GCA_023387695.1 Pseudomonadota bacterium
ATGTTCTGCACCGTCTCCTTGCCGAGATAATGATCGATCCGGTAGATCTGGTGCTCGTCCATCATCTTCAGCAATTCGGCGTTCAGCGCTTTGGCCGATGCGAGGTCGGTGCCAAACGGCTTTTCGATCACGAGCCGCCGCCACGCGCCGTTCTCCTTCATCATGCCGGTGCGGCCGAGCTCGCGCGCTGTCGGTGCGAACGCAGCCGGCGGGGTTGCCAGGTAGAACAGCCGGTTGCCGCCGGTCTCCTGCGCGCATTCCAACGAATCCAGATGCTCACGCAGGCGATCAAACGAGGGCGGGTCCTTCGGATCGGCCTCGACGAAGGTCACGCATTCCAGCAGCTTCCGCGCGATGTCGTCGTCCACGGGCCGCGTCGCGAACTGGCGCAGGCCTTTCAACAGACTATCGCGTAATTCGTCATCGGATTGGCCCTTGCGGGCCACGCCGACGACGCAGAATTTCTCCGGCAACAGATGCTCGGCGGCGAGATTGTAGAGCGACGGCATCACCAGACGGTGGGTGAGGTCGCCGGTCACGCCGAAGATGACGAAGGCGCAGTTTTCAGGTTTTCGCTTGGGTTGCGGGTCTTTCACGAATAACTGGCTTTCATTTACCTTTAGGACTTCTTGGGCTCTTTGTGACCACCAAAGCCCGCGCGCATTGCCGAGAGAATCTTTTCAGCGAAGGTGTGTTCCTTGCGGGAACGGAAACGTGTGTAGAGCGCCGCAGTCAGGACTTCGGCAGGCACAGCCTCGTCGATCGCCGCATTCACGGTCCAGCGGCCTTCGCCGGAATCCTCAACGAAGCCGGAATATTCCGCGAGTTGCGGGCTGTCGGCGAGTGCGGTCGAGGTGAGATCGAGCAGCCAGGACGGGATCACGCTGCCGCGGCGCCAGACTTCGGCGATGTCGGCGAGGTCGAAATCGTAGCGATGATCAGCCGGTAGCGCGTCGATGTTCGCGTTCTTGAGAATATCGAACCCTTCGGCATAGGCCTGCATCAGGCCGTATTCGATCCCATTGTGGATCATCTTGACGAAATGGCCGGCGCCGACGGGGCCGGCATGGATGTAGCCTTGCTCAATGCGGGGATCGCGGCCGTCGCGTCCTTCCGTGCGCGGAATGTCGCCGGCGCCGGGCGCGAGCGCCGCGAAGATCGGATCGAGCCGATCGACGACTTGCTTCTCGCCACCGATCATCATGCAATAGCCGCGATCGAGGCCCCAGACGCCGCCGGACGTGCCGACGTCGACATAGTGGATGCCGCGCGCCTTCAGCGCCTTGCCGCGACGGACGTCGTCCTGCCAGAAGGTGTTGCCGCCGTCGATGATGACGTCGCCCTCCTGCATCACGCCCGCGATCGTGTCGATGGTCTGCTCGGTGATACGCCCCGCAGGCAGCATCACCCAGGCCGTGCGCGGCCGCTCCAGTTTCGAGATGAACTCTTCCAGCGTCGCCGAACCGACCGCGCCGTCTGCGGCAAGGCCGGCGACGGCCTTGGTGTCCTTGTCATAGACCACGGTCGAATGGCCGTGGCGCATCAGCCGGCGAACGATGTTGCCGCCCATCCGGCCGAGGCCGATCATGCCGAGTTGCATGTGAGAGATTCCCTTAATGCAGTGCGTCGTTAAGCGCGGCATTGAGCGCCGCGAGACCTTTCTTGAGCGGACCCTTCAGGTGCACCCGAAGCGCGCGCCGGCCGCGCTCGGTGAGCACGTCGAAATCGCCGCGGGCCTGTGCCGCCTTGATCACGCCAAAGCTCGCCTTCTGGCCCGGCACCGGAAGGTCCTTGGCATCATCGGCGGTGATCTGGAGAAACACACCACTATCGGGTCCGCCCTTGTAGGCCTGTCCCGTGGAGTGCAGGAAGCGCGGGCCGAACTCGGCTGCGGTCGCAAGATGCCGCTTCTCCAGCACGGCCGTCCGCATCTCCTGCAGCGCCTCGATCGTCGCCTTGTCGCGCGCGATGTAGCCGAGCAGGGCAAAATAGTCGCCGCGCCGCGAGCGTGTGATATGGGCTTTCAGCCAGGAAGCGAGGTCGCCATTGGCTCCCATCGTGCGCAATGCGGCGGCGTTGTGGCCGTCGGTGTAGAGATCAAACTCCTTCGTGCTGACGACTGGCTCTTCAGCCGGCAGCGCGCCGGTCTTCTCGTAGGCCGAGGTCAGCTCGCGGGTCTTGATCTTGGCCGCTTCGACGTCGGGCTGGTCGAATGGATTGATGCCGAGAATTGAGCCGGCAACGGCCGTGGCCATCTCGAAGCGGAAGAACTCCTGGCCGAGATGATCGATCGACTTCATGACGATGCGCACCACGGGATGGCCAGCGGCTTCGATCGCCGCAAGCTTCGCGTCATGCGCGGCGTCCGCTTCGCCTTCGGTGCGGATGTCGATGAAGAAGCGGTCGGCGCCATAGATCGAAGGATCGCCCAGCGGTTCGCCGGCGATCGGGATCAGGCCCTTGCCTTCCTTGCCGGTCGATTCCGCGATGAGCTGTTCGGCCCAGGCGCCGAAATCGGCGATCTTCTTCGACGAGAAGATCGTCACCTTGTCGCGGCCTTCGAGCCCGGCGAGACCCATGGCGAGGCCGAGCTGTACGCCCGGGTTCTCACTTGGCGGCACGTCGGGTCCGCAGGAGCGGGCCATCGACAGCGCGTGCTTGACGAAGGTCTTGACATCAATGCCGGCGGTGGCAGCGGGCACCAGGCCGAACGGTGACAGCACCGAATAGCGGCCGCCGATCGACCGTTCGCCATGGAAGATACGGGCGTAGTTCAGCTTCTTGGCGGCCTTCTCCAGCGACGATCCAGGGTCGGTCACCGCGACGAAGCGGAAGCCGGTCTTGGCCTTCGGGCCCAGCGCCTGCGCGACGCGCGCGTGGAAATAATCCTTCATCGCGTTCGGCTCGGTGGTGCCGCCGGATTTGCTGGAGACGATGAATACGGTGTTGGCGATGTCGATCTTGGCCTCCATCGCCCGCACCTGCGCCGGATCGGTGGAGTCAAGCACGTGCAGCTTCGGGAAGCCCGCCTTTCGCGCGAAGGTCTCGGCGAGAACCTCGGGCCCAAGGCTCGATCCGCCCATGCCGAGCACGACGGCGTCGGAGAATTTCTGGCCCTTCACGCGGTTGGCGTAGTCCTCGTAGTCGGCGACGTCAGCTTTCGCAGCGCTGTCGAGCCAGCCGAGCCATTTGTCTTCGTCCGTACCGGTCCAGACCGACTTGTCGCGCTGCCAAAGCCTGCGGATCTTGGCCGAGGCGCGCCATTCCTCGGTGCTCTTGGCCACGGCCTTGCCGAGGCCGTCGCCGAGCGACAGCTGCTGGCGATCGATCGCGGGCCCAAGGACGGTTGCCCGCTTGTGCGCGACCGCGCCGTAGAGTTTGTCGGCGGCATCGGCGAACAGCTTGACGCCGTCCTTGACCAGCTCCTCGGTGATGGCATCGAGCGAGACGCCGGAGCGCTCCAGCTCCTCCAGCACGCGGTAGGCGTCCTCGACGTTCTCTTCCAAGCTATCGCGCGGCTTGCCGTGATCGCGGAAGGCATCCAGCGTTGCCGGCGGCACGGTGTTGATGGTGTCGGGGCCGATCAGTTCCTCGACATAGAGGACGTCGCTGTAGTCCTTGTTCTTGGTGCCGGTCGAGGCCCACAGCATGCGCTGCGGCTGGGCGCCCTTGGCTGCGAGCTTCTCCCAGCGGGGACCCGAGAACAGGCGCTTGTAATCCTGATAGGCGACCTTGGCGTTGGCGATCGCGACCTTGCCCTTGAGCGCGGCGAGGCGCTCCTTCTCGGATGGATCGTTGGCGCGGGCGATTTTCTCGTCGAGCTGCTTGTCGACGACGCTGTCGATGCGGCTGACGAAGAAGCTCGCCACGCTCGCGACATGCGAGGGGTCGCCGCCGCCGGCAACGTATTTCTCGAGACCGTCGAGATAGGCTTCGGCGACCTGGAGATAGACCGCTTTCGAGAACAACAGGGTGATGTTGATGCTGATGCCGTCGCCGATCAGCGTCTCGATCGCGGGCAGGCCTTCCGGCGTCGCCGGTACCTTCACCATCAGGTTCTTGCGATTGACATCCTTCCAGAGCCGCCGCGCTTCGGCGACCGTGCCTGATGTGTCCATCGCCAGATAGGGCGAGACCTCGAGGCTGACATAGCCGTCATGGCCTTTGAGCTTGTCATAGACCGGGCGCAGCACGTCGGCGGCGTTCTGGATGTCCTCGACCGCGACGGCCTCGAACAAATCGGCCACGGTCTTGTCGCCGCGCTTCAGCGCCTTGCCGATCGGGGCGTCGTACTCGTCCGAGCTGCCGATCGCCTTCTCGAAAATGGAGGGATTGGAGGTGACGCCCTTGACGCCGTCGGTGTCGATCAGCCGCTTCAGGTCGCCCTTGGCGATGAAGCCGCGGGCGAGGAAGTCGAGCCAGACGGCTTGTCCGTGCTTTTCCAGTTCTTTGACGGGATTCATGATGCTTATTTATCTCCAAGCCTGCGGGCGGAGGGGGTTTCCGCGCCGGTCCTGACGCGCTATCCTTTAGCCCACATGCTCCCGGGAGGGAACCAACCAAGGGCATTGGCGTCATACTCCCAGTGTAACTCCGTCGCGATCATGACGATCCAGGCGGCAGTTGTGGTTTTGCGTAATAAAGTTTGGCCGGACGTCTGGCCGAGGTCTTGTTGCGGGAAGTCGATCTGTCGCGTCACGGAGTGCTTTCAGCGGATCGCTATCCGCCTGACAATCGTTGGCTCGGTCGCGAATGGCCATGCTTGGGGGAAAGCATGCACGCACCTTCTGATGGCATTGCCATCGCCGATAGCCGGCACCATCGATCGTGGCGGCCGTCTCCGTCGATGCATCAAATGATCTCGAAATCAGTCAACGCGTCACGCGCCCACAGCCGTGGGTTCGCAATGACGCTGTTAGCGCAAGCTTTGTCTTCGACGGGTGGCCAGGCTGCCGCTAGCAGCCAAGTCACCGCATTGCTGCAGGAAAATGAACGCGGCCTGCAAGGCATCGCCCAGCAAGCGTCATAAGTTCGCCGCTCGGTGATTGTCATGTTGCAGTGCCGGTGGGGCGTCCCCGGTATCGCCCGGATGTGGCGAGCCAGTGACAATTTCTGGAAATACGCCAAGATGGACAGAGATTCGCACAAATTACAGGCAAGTGCCTGTTCGTAGTTCAGCGAGTGCCTACGTTGTACATTGCGTCATGTCGGCACCCGGGTGTCCAATGATCGTCATGTGCTCACGCTGATTCGAGAAGCGGCCTGAGGAACGGTCCAGTAACGCTTTCGTTTCAGCTTGTAGCGGAACTCACGCGGAGAGGGATCATGTACAACGATTCTCTATTCAACGCTTTCGCTCGGTCGTTCGAGGCGAGAAGCCAGCACGACATGTCGATGGCGGAATACCTGGAATCGTGTCGAAGCGATCCCATGAAATACGCGAATGCGGCCGAGCGGTTACTAGCAGCGATCGGTGAGCCCCAGACGATTGACACGGCCAAGGACCCACGCCTTGGCCGTATTTTTTTGAACCGCACTATCCGTACCTATCCGGCCTTCGCCGGCTTCTACGGCATGGAAGAAACCATCGAGCGCATCGTTGGTTTCTTCCGTCACGCCGCGCAAGGTTTGGAAGAGCGCAAGCAGATCCTCTATCTGCTCGGACCGGTCGGAGGCGGCAAATCCTCGCTCGCCGAGCGGCTGAAGTCGCTGATGGAAGTGCATCCGATCTACGTGCTCAAGGCCGGCGATGAACTCTCGCCGGTGTTCGAGAGCCCGCTCAGCCTGTTCGATCCCGATCAGCTGGGACCGATGCTGGAAGAGAAGTACGGCATTCCGCGCCGGCGTCTCACCGGTCTGATGAGCCCGTGGTGCTACAAGCGGCTTGAAGCTTTCGGCGGCGACATCTCTCAGTTCAGAGTCGCAAAAATTCAGCCGTCGCGGCTGCGCCAGATTGCGATCGCCAAGACCGAGCCCGGTGACGAGAACAACCAGGATATCTCCTCGCTGGTCGGCAAGGTTGATATCCGCAAGCTCGAAACCTTCGCGCAGAACGATCCCGACGCCTACAGCTATTCCGGCGGCCTCAACCGCGCCAACCAGGGCGTGCTTGAATTCGTCGAAATGTTCAAGGCGCCGATCAAGATGCTGCACCCGTTGCTGACGGCAACGCAGGAAGGCAACTACATCGGCACCGAGAATATCGGCGCGATCCCGTTCACCGGCGTCATCCTCGCGCACTCCAACGAAGCGGAGTGGGCGAGCTTCAAGTCCAACAAGAACAACGAAGCCTTCATCGACCGTATCTGCGTCATCAAGGTGCCGTACTGCCTGCGGGCCACCGAAGAGCAGAAGATCTACGAGAAGCTGATCCAGGGCTCCGAACTCGCAGCTGCGCCGTGCGCACCTTCGACGCTGGAGACTCTGGCGCGGTTCTCGGTCCTGTCGCGCCTTCGCAAGCACGAGAACTCGACGCTGTTCGGCAAGATGCGGGTCTATGACGGCGAGAGCCTGAAGGAATCCGATCCGAAGGCGCGCAGCGTCCAGGAATATCGCGATGCCGCCGGCGTCGACGAAGGCATGGACGGCGTCTCCACCCGCTTCGCCTTCAAGATCCTGGCTGCAACCTTCAACCATGATCCGCAGGAAGTCGCCGCCGACGCCGTGCATCTGATGTACGCGCTGGAGCAGTCGATCCGGCGCGAACAGCTGCCTGAGGAAATCGAGAAGCGCTACATCGAGTTCATCAAGGCTGATCTGGCGCCGCGGTACGCCGAGTTCATCGGTAACGAGATCCAGAAAGCGTATCTGGAATCCTACTCGGATTACGGCCAGAACCTGTTCGACCGCTACGTCGACTA
>JAEWHT010000320.1 GCA_023387695.1 Pseudomonadota bacterium
GTAAGTGGCTGCTTTGGGATAGGGGCAGAGCGGCCGCGTGCGACCCGGCCACGGTACGTCTGGGGTCTTTCGTGCCTTCGCGAGCAGCATGTCTGGCGCTGTGCCCTTCTCGACCCAGGTGTCGAGCGCCGTCACCGCATCATATTCGTCGGTCGCAGGCCCTCCGGCACAATGATTCATTCCAGGGATCAGGAACAGGCGGCTCAAATTCGCAGCCTCGGCGCCATATCGTTTTTGGAGGTCAAGCACATATTGGATCGTATCGAGCGGCGAGAAGATCGGGTCAGCGGTGCCGTGAACGAAGATGATCTTGCCGCCCTTCGCCTTGAACGCGTCGATGTTGGTCGATGTTGCTGCCTCGAACTCCATTCCAGCTTCAAACCCGTCCTTGCCCCTAAAAACTTTTGGCGTATCCCGATCAAAATCGAACTTCAGCTCCCAGTCGAGCAGGTCGGCGGGCTGTTCGGCCGGGCTCATGAAGACATAGGCGATGCTGCCGGGAATGAGCGTCACGTTCCGCGCGTTGGGCGGGGTCGCGTTCGGCGTGCCGAGTCGCCAGGCTCTCCAACCGGGACTAGCGACACCGGGATCATAGGGCCACGCCGAATAGATCACGACGCCTTTTGAATTCTTGGTACCTGAGAAGATGCGCTTGATCACCTCGACCTTGGCGCTTGGCAGGCAGGAACTGTTCTGCCCCTCCTTGCAGGCAAGAACCGCCGGGTCGAATTTGCAGGCGCTCATGTTTTGCACCATGCCGTCCTTGACGCCGTCGGCTGTGTCACAGGCATCGAGAATGCCGGTGGCAAGCACCTTCAACTCGTCATCGCTGAGTGCGCTGCCAAGATCCAGAACGCCATTCGGTCCCTTCGGCGCGATCGACATCAACGCCTGGGTGTGGCCGACGGCGTCGATGGCGGCAAGCGGCACGCGATATGCGGGCGCAGCTGCCACGACACCGTCGAACATCTCGGGGTAGCGCTGCGTCACGGCCATTGCCTGCCTTCCGCCGTTCGAACAACCGGCGAAGTAGGAACGCGACGGGCCCTTGCCGTAAAGCTTGGTCATCAACGCTTTTGCGGCGCCGGCGACCGGTGGGATCGAACTGTAACCTTTGTCGGCGCGCGCCTTCGGATCTAATCCGAAGAGATAGGGACCGATCGGGCCCGGTTCATCGAGGTGACCTGCGTCCGTCGTGGCTGTCACATAGCCTGCCGACAATGCATTCGGCTTTGGCGTACCAAACGGGATGACATCCAGGGCGGGGCGCAAAACGCCATCGCTCCCGCCGCCGCCTTCAAACAGGAATTTGCCGTTCGGTATTGCGGGAAGACGAACCTCGTAGCCGATTGCATATGGCTTGCCGTCGACGCCCGTACGTTCGTTGATCTTGCCGCGAACAAGACAATGGTCCGGGACTGGAGCACCGGCGGGGATCGGTGGCGGCAGGGCCACAGTCCCTGCGGGGACAAACGCCGACTCAGTGATGCGTCCCGCCTCCGACAAACCCTGTGCGAGTTGCTCACAGACGGCTTTAAAGTCTTCCGCTCTTGCCGCAGAGCAGCAAGCCGCAAATACGGCCAACGCCGCAGAAAGCGCGATCCGACGCTGCATAAGGCATCTCCAACCCAATCGTGTTTTGTTGGCCGCGAGCCTAACGAGAGACTTGTAGCCAGGCAACCCAAGGGCCAACAGCCGATGGTGCGAACCGACACGGCTCTCTTAAAAGTTGTACGGCTGGAGCGTTCCGACTTGGTTGATGCCGTCGTCGTCTCTTGTCGTTGGTGTCCCAACACTCGGTGTGAGACTGCCGGATAAGTTTAACGTGATCGAGTTGCGGGCGTACCTAAAGCACGCTATGGTGGACACAATTAAAGCGAGTGTAGTTTTTAAATGCCTATTTAAGTATGCAACATGGGGCGGACGCTATGGCCCGAAGCGATGACCGCGCGATCGATAAAACGATCACAAGCAACCTGACCCGCTTGAGCAAATATGGCGTGCTGACGGCTCGCCCGGGATTTGAGATCAAAGATCACCAGTTGACCGGCAGGCGCGCGATTGTCGCGACTGTCCATGCAAAAAAGCCCAAGGCAGGGCTGAGCCAGGACGAAATCCTGCCGGATAACATCGGCGGTACACCGGTGGATGTGCGCGAAGCGAACTCATATCAGAGACTGCGCGCGATTGATCCCCTTGCAGCAAAGATCACGCAGACATATCGGCGGCCGGAAGAGGCAGAGCCCGAATGGCCACTCGAGCGCGAAATCCCGAGTGGCGAACTATTAACGAGCGTTCGCAGCGAGCATCAGAAGAGACTCGCAGCGCAGACAAAGGCCCAGCCCATCAGTGCCAGAGCGCTGACCGCTCATGAAACCAAACCTCAACTGGACTATGACCCAGTGGGTTGCCCGCCGCTGGACCCAATCAATGTGACTGGCCGGGTCACAACTGCGGCAAGCCCGGATGCTGGCCTCGCCACGTTGACCAAATTTCTCAGCGGTGCGAATTCCTCGCTGATCGTCGGCATGTACGATTTCACGTCGTCAACCATCCTTGGTGCGTTCAAGAGCGATCTGACCGGATCCAAGACGCTGCAGATGGTTCTTGATGATCCCGCGCCGAATGACACGCGCGACCAGACTGATTGGGAAACGATCCAGGACCTGAAACAGGCGCTTGGGGGGCGTGCGCACACCGCGTGGGCGCTGACCCGCTCCGACCACTTTGCAGCACAATGGTCGTTTCCTTACGCCTATCACATCAAGGTCATCGTCCGGGACAACTCGGCTGTGTGGCTATCGAGTGGCAATCTGAATAACAGCAACGAGCCGAACTCGGATCATCCGCCGACGAAGGAAGATCGCGATTGGCACGTCATTGTTGAAGACCCGCATCTGGCGCGGATCTTTGTCGCTTACCTCGACTTCGATTATCGTACGGCTGCCGCCAATCAGCTCCCCAATCAGCCTGCTATTGAAAAGGCGATTGAGGATGCGCGGGCGAAACGAGCCAAGGAATCCAATCCGACTCCGCCCTTCCAGCTAAAGAAAGCTGCCGGTGGGCCGCACGCTGGTCCTGCTGTTCCGGCCAAGGTCTTCAACAATCTCCAGCTCAAGATTACCCCCCTGCTGACGCCCGACAAACTGGCCAACAAGAGCGGGCAGTATGTCACAAACATCATGAACCTGATCAAGGGAGCCCAAAGCTCGATTCATATCGAGCTGCAGTACATCGAGGCATCCAAGGGCGACGGCTCTCCTTACGATGAACTGCTGAAGACGCTCGCAGCTCAAGTCGACGCCGGGAAAGAGGTGAGGCTGATCGTCAATGCCGACTATGCCGAAAAATGGGGAGAGAAGATGAAGGACGAGGGCGTCGACCTGACGGCCAGCATTCGCACTTTTCCCAACGTGCACAACAAGGGCTTTGTCGTCGACGGCAAGACCGTCGTTGTCAGCAGCCAGAATTTTTCTCCGGCAGGCGTTTCCGACAATCGCGATGCGGGCATGATCCTCGAGAGTGAGGACATCGCTCAGTACTTCGGACCCATCTTCGACGCGGATTGGAAGGCATCGCGTGAGCTCGTGCTTCATGCGGGATCGCAGCCGGGCGCTTCTGGCAAGAGACCGCCGGCGAAGAAGGGAACGCCGGTTCCCAAGAAAGCGAAGAAGGTCAAGAAAGCGAAGAAAGCCAAAAAGGCGAAGAAGGCCAAGAAATCGACTCGCAAGAAGTGATCATCTCACTTCGTCGAATGCAATGTGCAGCCCGAGATATGGGGTGTCGATCATGCGTTTCATTCGGTCATTCAAGGTAGAGTTCGTAACCGCCACTGGCGGGATCTTGTTGATGCTTTCCGCGGTGTCGCTGGCTCAAACAGCCGCCCCGGTTGCGCCTTCCGCCCAGTCGCCCGGTCTCGAATGTAACGGCGATTCCGGTATGGTTGATCCCTTCAAGGGCAAGATGGCCGATCCGGATTTGCCTCCAGGCCTGCTTCCGGTCGATCCGGCAAGCAAGGACAAGGTCTTGAAGTCCGGTCTGCCGTGTCAGGAGAACGTGAACCCGGCCGGAGCTGAAGCTTCCGGTCTGCAAAACCTGCAACGAGGTTTCGATTTTTATTCGTGGCGCACGTTCATCGCACTGAACACGCCCGCCGACGGAAAAGTAGCCTTCGAGAATGCGCCGGCCGACGCGCCGACGAAATGGGAGGACATGAACAACTTCAAGCAACTGCTTGACGTCATGCTCCCGGCCGACCTGCAGCCGCCGATATGGCCCGCCGACACCAACGGGATGAACAAAGAGCGTGAGCGATTGATGCCGCAGGCGTGTCGCGATCTGCTCAAGGACAGGCCCGACCTGGCGAAGGATGCGCCCAATCGAATGATCGTGAAGATGATCGAGGAGAGTTTCAATGAGCCGTTCAAGACCGGCCCGTTGATCGATCAGCAGGGGCATTACGCGATTTTCGACATCCTGATGAATCGGCAGATGTTCGATTACATCACGAAGAATCATCTCAATACAAAGGCCGGCCAGGCCGCAAATGCGGACCTGGCCGTCGACTTTCCGCCCGGCCAGAACAGCAAGCCGGCCCAGGGCGGAAATCCTGCGCAGCCTGCCGCATTCGGCTCCTTCATGCTCAAGGTCTCCTGGAAGATTCTAGCGCCCGAGGAGATCGCGGCGAAGACCTTCCACATGCGAAGAGCGCTGGTCCTGATGCCTCCGGGCGACAAGCGGCCGTGTCTGGACAGGATCCTTGGCCTGATCGGCTTTCACGCGGTCCACAAGACTGCAAATCGTCCGCAATGGATCTGGACGTCCTTCGAGCATGTGAAGAACGTGCCGGACCGGAATGAAGTCGCGGCAAACAAGTTAAGTGGTCCGTACAATTTCTTCAGCGTCAAATGCAAGGCGGACTGCCCGGTTGAGAACGCGACACCGCCGTTCCCGTGGGATCCCGATCCGGCGTTGGGGCTGCGCTTCAGAAAGGACGACGCGTTCAAGAGCCAGATCGTTCGTGAGACGCCGTTGACAGATGCAGCCAAAAATATGAACGCCGTCTTTCACAGCATGCTGCCGCCCACCAGCGTCTGGCAGAATTACATGCTGCTCAGTACGCAATGGCCCAGCGCGTTCGGCTGCGCGACGCAGCATTCGAAAAATCCAGCCGCTCCGGCTCCCCGCACCGATTTTATCAAGCAGCCTGACATGACCTGCTCGCCGGCTCCGACCTACCTCGCCAACTCGACGCTGGAGACATACAGCCAGCAAGAGAAGAAGTCGGAAAGCAGGGGAGACAGCATGGCAGACATCCGGGATGCTCCTGCAATTCCTCTCGCCACGTCCAGCTGCATCGCATGCCATAGCAACGCCGTGGGCTTCCAGAGAACCGCATCGAATCGGGAGGGCGGCAGGCCGAACCTGAACCAGTCTGATTTCACGTTCATGCTGGAAAAGGCGCAATAGCCGGATCGGCGACATCAATCGCTATCAGTTGGACTCAAATGGTGGGGAGCACCATGGGCACAATTCGGAAGGATCGTCACAACGATCGACAAGGCGCGACGCCCTCGGAACACGACGGCTCATTTTCGCGCCGCGTCATGCTCGCCGGTACAGTGGCGACGACTGCGGTCGCAGCCGTAGCTCCCATTTCCGGTCCAGCGTTTGCCGCGGGACCGGACGTCGATTCGCAGCAGGACATGATGGCTTTCCTGCTGCTTTCCGAAGCGATCACTGGAGTCGACAAGCAGATCCTCGCGCCCGAGTTCGACCCCAAGAAGAACGATCCCGGCACCGATCCGATCAATATCAAGAACGACTATTTCAGGTGGATCAACGCAAAGGACACGACGTCATCGTTCGCTACGTTGTTGAATTTCGTGAAGGACCATCCCCAATCATCGCAAAAGGATATCATCGACTTCGCAAATGCAGGCAACGACGATATCAAATTCCTGACTCGAAGCATCGTCCTGCTGTGGTACCTCGGCTCGTGGTTCGATCCCAAGGATTTGCGAACGCAAGCCACTGCGGCCAAACCCGAGCGCCTTTTCAACTCGGAAGTCGTCTCTGCGAAGGCATACACGCAAGGACTGGTTTGGCAAATCGCGGGCGCGCACCCGATGGGTTACAGCAATTTGCAGTTCGGCTACTGGTCGCGCGATCCCCGCGATCCTAATGATCCAAAGCCCGTTTTGCCCACCCCTAAGAGTCTTTGAGGGAGGGAGTCATGGCAGACACTTGCATTGAGTGCGACGTTGCGATCGTCGGATCTGGATTTGCAGGATCGTTGATTGCTAAGGAATTGAGCCAGAAACCCATTGATACAGCCAACGGGAAGCGACGGCTCAATATCGTTATTCTCGAGGCTGGTCCCGGTGTTCAGCCGAATATCAACGGCTTCATGAAGAGTTTTTACAAGGCAAACGCCAAGGTTCCGGAAAGTCCGTATCCCCCCGCGCTTGCGAGCACTCCATCCAATGTCGCGGCCGGCAGGCCAACGGCACTCATGCTGTCCGCCTCCAGCTGGAACAAGCCGGAGCACGCTTATCTCGACCAGGAGGGGAGTACACTTCCCTTCAAGAGCACCTATGAGCGACTTGCCGGCGGTACGTCGCACTGGATGGGCCTCACACCCAGACTCGTGCCGAACGATTTCCGCATGAAGGATAAGTACGGGGTAGAATTCCCGAATTGGCCGATCAGCTATGAAACGCTGATGCCGTGGTACGAGAAGGCGGAGGCCGAGCTCGGCGTATCCGGCGACGTGGCGGAGCATAGTTATGCCGGCGTGACGTATTCTCCCGGTTACGCCTTCCCGATGCCGAAGATCCCACCGTCGCTCTTCGATCAACACATGAACGAGACGCTTTCGCACCTGACTGACGAGGAGACCAAATCTCTTGAATTTCTTGGAACGGCGGCGCCGGTGACCTCGCTCACGGCGCGCAGCCAGCCTGCGGCGCGAAATTCCCAACCCTACCGGAATCGTCGTGCCTGTGCCGGCAACACCAGTTGCATTCCAATCTGCCCGATCCAGGCCAAGTATGATCCGACGATTACGCTGAACGAAGCGACCAATAGCGGCGCGAAGCTGATGGATCATACCGTCGCAAGCGAGATTTTGGTTGACGCAGGCAATCGTGTCAGCGGCATTAACTTCATCACGTACAAGGACGAGGCTGGTCCGAAGACGGGAAGCGGTTGCATCAAGGCCAAGATCTACATCATTGCCGCGAATGGCATCGAGACGCCGCGGCTATTGCTGATGTCCAAGAATGGTGGGCGGACCGCAAATGGTGTGGCCAACAGCAGCGATATGGTCGGGCGGAATTTGATGGACCATCCCCAATATCTCTCGTGGGGGCTGTTGCCGGCCCAGGTCTTCCCTTATCGCGGCCCGCTCGTGACCTCTGCCATCGGCGATCTCTGCGACGGTCCGTTCCGCGCAGAGCGCGCTGCCTTCCGGATCAGTCTGGGCAACGAAGCCTGGAGTGCGACCGTCGGCGGCTCGGGTGGCGATCCTCAGGTGACGACCCTCGATTTCATCAACGGGGTCAACCTCAGCGGTCTCAACAAGAAGGACTCCACCCAACTCGCCGATAACAGCGCGCTGATTGGCACCCAGTTGCGCGACACCCTTGGCAATCTGATCTCACGGCAGTTCCGGATCGCGTTTGCGGTTGAGCAAAGTCCAGATCCGAACAATCGTGTGACATTGTCGGCGGCGGCCAAGGACGCCTTGGGATTGCCGCGTCCCAAGATCGCCTACAGTCTCTCGGACTATACCAAGGAAGGTATCGCCACCGCGTTTCGCCTGAAGAAGCTGATCTTCGCGAAGCTAGGGGCCGAGGACTTCACCAAGACCGCCGACGGCGATCCCGCAGGCTTCGACCACGAGATCGAAGGTGAAGCGGAAAAGGTGCGCCTGACCTATGGCGGCGCTGGACATGTCATGGGCACCTATCGGATGGGTAACGATCCCAAGACGTCGGTCGTTGATTCCTTTCAGCGCTCGCACGACCATGCGAACCTTTATTTGGTTGGAAGCGGCACTTTCCCAACTGTAGGCACCGCGAATCCGACCATCACGCTTTCGGCGCTGGCGCTCCGGACTGCGGAGAGCATTGCCGAGAACTTCAGAAAGATCTGAAGGCCGCGGTCGTCGACGTCACCATCTTGCCGGGCGAGACGCCAGGCGTCGCAGCTCCTCGAGCAGCTTAGCTGCGGGCGCGGGCAGGATGCCTTGCCTCCGCTTGAAGGCGGTCAGCGTCCGCGTGCTCGTTGCACCGGGGATGTCGAGAATATTCACCAGACGCGCGCGCCGCTCGGCGTCGTAAATCGACTCTGGCATCCAGCCGAGAAAGCCCGAACGGGTGACGAGGCTCTTGAGCGCGATGATCGATCTGGTTTCCACTACGATATTCGGCAGACCAAGCCCGCGCGCGCGGAACACTTGCTGCATCTGCTGATACGGAGCCGTGCCGCGCGGCGTGATCGCCCACCGCTCGTTCATTGTGTCCTCCAGGCTCAGCTTTCGCTTCTTGCGCAGCGGATGGTCGTTCGCCGCGATCACATGGCTTCGGTCCTGCCAGCGGCAGTCAGCGATCGCTTCGATCTCGTCCGGCGTCTCGGTCGTCGCGCTCAACGCCAGATCGATCTCGTGCTTAACGAGGCCTTCGGCCAGGCGATCCCAGACGCCTTCGATGATGAAGACAGTGAGTTGAGGCCATTTCTCGAGCACCGCGCCGACCGCCAGTGGCAGCATCAGGCTTGCGACGTTACCGACAGCGCCGACGCGGATCGTGCCCTTCGCCAGCCCACGCATGGCGTGGATCTCTTCGGTGGCGTTCTCCGCCTCGCGCAACAGCAGCGTCGCGTGCGGGAGCAGGCTGCTGCCGATTGCGGTGAGCTGCATTCCCTTCGAATGCCGTTCGAACAACGGCGCGCCAACCTGTTGCTCGAGCCGCTGGATGGTGCGGCTCAGCGCCGGCTGGGTGATGTGCAGCGTCTCCGCGGCCCGGCCGAGGCTGCCGGTCGAGACGATTGTGAGGAAGGCGTTGAGCTGCTTCAGGTCGAAGGTCATGCCGAAAGGTAATGACTTTATCGGAAAAAGGCAATTTCCAAACAAGGGATGAATTTCCATTGTGGGCCACGGCCAAGACGCGGCGAAACGCGTCGCAAGAAATTACGGGAAACGTTCAATGCTGGAAGCCGTTCGCTCCGTGGCTCACGGAGTGCAGACAGATGTGGCGGAAGTCACGGTTCGGGACGCCGTCTGCGATCTGATGCGGCGGTTCGGCATGACCACCGTATTCGGCAATCCCGGCTCGACCGAGCTGCCGCTGTTTCGCAATTTCCCTGACGACTTCCGCTACGTGCTCGGCCTTCAGGAAGCCGTCGTTGTCGGCATGGCCGACGGCTATGCGCAGGCGACCCGCAATGCGTCATTCGTCAATCTGCATTCGGCTGCGGGTGTCGGCAATGCGATGGGCAACATCTTCACGGCGTTCAAGAACCGCACGCCGATGGTCATCACGGCCGGGCAGCAGGCGCGCTCCATCCTTTCGTTCGATCCGTTTCTCGCCTCGCGCGAGGCGACCGAACTGCCGAAGCCTTATGTCAAATGGAGCGTGGAGCCGGCGCGCGCCGAGGACGTGCCGCACGCGATCGCGCGTTCCTATTACCTCGCAATGATGCCGCCGCGGGGGCCCGTCCTGGTGTCGGTCCCGGTCGACGATTGGGATCGTTCCGCGGAGTTCCTCCCGGTGCGCGTCGTCAGTCGGCAGGTTCGGCCGGATCCCGCCGTGCTCGACCAGATCGCCAGAGCGCTCGATGGCGCTGCGCGGCCGGTGTTCGTCGTCGGCGGTGCGGTCGATCGCGACGAAGCCTTCGATGACGTCGTTCGCCTCGCGGAAGCGCACAATGCTCGCGTGTTCGTCGCCCCGATGACGGGCCGCTGCAGCTTTCCGGAAGACCATCGCCTGTTCGCCGGGTTCTTGCCGGCGATGCGCGAAAAAATCGTAGGCCGGCTCGCCGAGGCTGATCTCGTCTTTGCGATAGGCGCGCCCGCCTTCACGTATCACGTCGAAGGGTTTGGGCCGCACGTTCCGCCCGGCGCCACGCTCGCCCAACTGACCGATGATCCCCACACGGCCTCATGGACTCCGGAGGGCCTGGCTGCCGTCGGCAGCATACGGCTTGGTCTCGTCGATCTGCTAGCGCGAACGAAACCACCGACGCGTTCGGCTCCTCCGCCGCGCGCCGCCGCGCCGAAGGTGCACCCGACCGCGCCGCTGTCGACGGCTTACGTGCTGCAAACGCTCGCCGAAATGAGACCTTCCGACAGCGTCATCGTCGAGGAGGCACCCAGTGCACGCCCGGTGGTGCAGGCCTATCTGCCGATCAGCGCGAGCGAAGGCTTCTACACGATGGACAGCGGCGGCCTCGGCTACGGCATGCCCGCGGCCGTCGGCGTTGCGCTGGGAAGGCCCGGACGGCGCGTCGTCGCTGTCATCGGCGATGGCTCGAGCCTGTACTCGATCCAGTCGATCTGGAGCGCCGTGCGGCTGGCGCTCCCGATCACATTCGTTATCATCAACAATCGCCGCTATGCCGCATTGCAAGACTTCGCTCCGGCGTTTGGCTTTTCGGCGCAGGAGCCGGTTCAAGGCACTGACCTCACCGATATCGCGTTCGCAGACATCGCAAATGGCTTCGGCTGCCCCGCTGTCGGCGTGCGCGATGCCGAGGCGCTGCGCGAGGCTCTCGGCACCGCCTTGGCGTCAGATCGACCAATGCTGATCGATGTCGAAGTCGATGACCGCCCTTTGTCGAAATGAATCTGGAAAGTGGAAGACCATGAGCGCGATTTCCATGTTGATCGACGGTGAGCCCCGGCAGGCCGCCGATGGCGCGACATTCGAACGCAAGAGCCCACTCGACCCGGCCGTGGTCACGCGGGCGCCAGCGGCGACAGTCGCGGATGCGATTGCGGCGATCAACGCAGCAGCACGCGCGTTTCCAGCGTGGTCCGCGACCGGTCCTTCCGAGCGACGCGCGCTGCTGACCAAGGCTGCCCATTGCCTTGAAGCCCGAGCAGATGCCTTTGCCGCGGCTATCGCCGCCGAGACAGGGGGCTCGGCGCTGTGGAGCGGATTCAACGTGCACCTCGCAGCCGGCATGCTGCTCGAGGCCGCGGCCATGACCACGCAGATCGCCGGTGAGGTTATTCCGTCTGACGTGCCGGGAAGTTTCGCCATGGGCCTGCGTCAACCGGCCGGCGTTGTGCTCGGCATGGCGCCCTGGAACGCGCCGGTCATTCTCGGCGTGCGCGCGATCGCATTGCCGCTGGCGTGTGGCAACACGGTGGTCCTGAAGGGCTCCGAACTCTGCCCGGCGACACACGGCCTGATCGTGGAAGCATTTCGCGAAGCGGGCTTCCCTGCCGGCGTCGTCAATTATGTGACCAACGCGCCGAAGGATGCTGCCGCCATCGTTGATGCGATGATTGCCGATCCAGCAGTCCGGCGCGTGAATTTTACCGGATCGACCCGCGTCGGCCGGATCATCGCGCAGGTCTGTGCGAAATATCTGAAGCCTGTTGTGCTCGAGCTGGGCGGCAAGGCGCCGCTGCTGGTCCTCGACGACGCCGATCTCGATGCAGCGGTCAACGGTACTGCATTCGGCGCCTTCGCCAATTCCGGGCAGATCTGCATGTCGACCGAGCGGATCATCGTGGATGAAGCAATCGCCGACGCCTTCGTTCGGCGCCTCGCTGACAAAGCCAGCGGCCTGCCGGTCGGCGATCCCAGGAAGGGACTAGTCGTGCTTGGCTCCGTCGTCGACATGGCGACGGTTCACCGCTGCAACGAGCTCATCGACGATGCGCTCGCTAAAGGCGCCAAGCTGCTGTGCGGCGGAAAAGCGCAGACGACGTTGATGCCAGCTACGCTGCTCGACCACGTCACCTCCGAGATGCGCATCTACAGCGAGGAGTCGTTCGGGCCGGTCAAGCCGATCGTTCGCGTCAAGGGAGAAGCGGCGGCGATCGCCTGCGCCAACGACAACGCGTACGGATTATCTTCCGCGGTCTTCACCAAAGACTCGGCAAGGGGAATGCGTGTCGCGGCGCGCATTGAGTCCGGGATCTGCCACATCAACGGCCCGACGGTTCACGACGAAGCACAGATGCCGTTCGGCGGCGTCAAGGACAGCGGCTTCGGGCGGTTTGGCGGGAAGGCCGGTATCGCCGAGTTCACTGACCTGCGCTGGATCACCATGCAGACGACCCCGCGCCACTATCCGTTCTGACAACGATTTTCGAGACGAGGAGCTTGCCTGCATCTTGCGCACACGTCCTAGCCGCACCGCGTCCGAGTCCAAGACGGTCGGGCAACGGTCCGAATAGGTTCTTTTTGGGAAAATGGCCCCACAGCCGCCTCTTCGGCGGCTGCGGTCGGTAACAAAAAAGCAGCCCGGAATCACCAAGGGGAGGGAACTACCATGCGATGGAAGACTGCGTTGTTTGCGATTGCGGCGATGACGTCCGCCGGGGTCATCACCAGCGGCGAAGCTCGCGCCGCAAATGCCACATGCGGCCTGAGCAACGGCAAGGCCGCGGCGGGTGAGCCGATCGTGATCGGCGGCATCGTCAGCGTCACCGGCCCGGACAATTTCAGCTCGTCGGGACTGGCGGCTGCGGCGTACTTCAAATGCCTGAACGCCAATGGCGGCATCGGCGGCCGTCCTGTCAAATATCTGATGGAAGACGACGCCTGGAATCCGGAGCAGTCCTCGCAGCTCGCAGCCAAGCTGATCCGCGACCAGGGCGCCGTCGCGCTTGTCGGCAACATGAGCTTCGTCGACTGCGGTGCCAACCAGGGTATCTACGAAAAGGAAGACGTCATGGTGATCGCCGGGGTCGGCGTTCCCCGTGACTGCTTCTTCCAGAAGAACTACGCGCCGACGAATGCCGGGCCGCGGGTCAGCAATACCAAGGTGATCATGGACATTGCCAAGACCTATCCGGGCAAGATCAAGCGCGTCGTCTGTATCGCACCGAATATCCCCAACGTGGGAGAATGGTCATGCTCGGGCGCTGTGAGCTGGATCAAGACGCAGGGCGGCGATGGCAAGATCATCACTTTCGATCCGGGCTCGCTCGATGCGACTTCGATCGTGCTGGAGGCGATGGCCTTCAAGCCCGATGCCATCTCGGTCGGCACCCCCAAGGGCATGGCCGTGCCGATCTTCGCGGCAGCCGAAGAGCAGGGGCTTGCGGACAAGGTTCACTGGTCGGGCCCGGCCTCGCTCTATAACCTCGATTTCCCGCACGCGATCGGCAAGTACTGGGACGGCAAGGTTGCCGTGGACATGGAGCTCAAGGCGGCGGACAGCAACACACCAGATATGAACAATTGGCTCGCCGTGATGGACCAGTACGGCCAGAAGAGCGATCCGCGCGACACGTTCTCCCAGGCCGGCTATCTCGCCGCGCGGGTGACGGCGGAGACGCTCCTCAAGATGGATCCTTCCAAGATCGACCGCAAATCGGTGACGGCGGCGCTGCGATCGGTCAAGAAGGTCGAGAGCGATATCTGGTGTGCGCCCTGGTACATCGGTGATGGCCCGCGGCACAATGCCAACCACACTGGCCCGGTGGCGCTGGTGAAGGACGGCAAGCTGGTGTCGAAGGGCGAATGCATCGACGCGCAGGATCCGGAACTCGATGACCTGCACGCCTACGAAAAGACGATCGGCATCGCTCGCTGATCGCCATGCCCGATTTCATGCCTTTCTTCGTTTCGGGGCTCGCTACGGCGTCGACCTACGTGTTGTCGGCGGTCGGCATCGTGGTGCTCTACCGGGCGTCGGGCGTGGTCAATTTCAGCCAGGGGGCTCTCGGCGCCCTGGCTGCCTTCATCTCCTGGTCGATCGTCGAGCGCGGTGGCCCGGAGCCGGTGGCATGGTTTGCCGGCGTGCTGGTGTCGACATCGCTGGCCTTCCTCTACGGCCGGGCGCTGGCGCCGCGTTTGGCTTTCAGTGATCCCGTCATGCGCGCGGTCGCAACCCTGGGCGTCGCGCTAATTCTTCTCGGCGTCATGGGTTACGTCTGGGGTGAGCTGCCACGACGGCTACGGCTGCCGACGGATACGATGAGCTTCGAATTGATCGGCGTGCGCATCACCGCGACGCGCGCAATCGCCTTTGCGCTGGCTGTGCTTTCGACCGTGGCGGTGATGGCATTTCTCGCGGGCAGCCGCCTTGGGCTGCAGATGCGGGCGCTCGCCAACAACCGCGACCTGAGCGCCTTGCTCGGTGTCCCCGTGTTGCGGGCGGATGGCTATGCGTGGATCATCTCGGGCGCTCTTGCAGGCGTCAGCGGCATTCTGCTGGCGGATCTGCAGCGCCTCAGTGGCCAAACGCTGACCTTCGCCGTCATTCCTGCGATCTCAGCAGCGGTAATCGGACGGTTCTCGTCGCTTCCGGCGACGGTTGCCGGAGGCGTCGCGATCGGCGTGTGCGAGGCGTTGCTGACACCGGTTCCGGTCGTCGGGCCGTTCCGCACGGCTGTGCCCTTTGTATTCGCGGTTGTTGCGCTGCTGTGGATGCAGCGTAAGTCGACGTTTGTGTTCCGGTGAGAGCGACGTGACGGACGAAACCCTGACATATTCGCTGCCCGTAGACACAAGGAAGGTGCGGCTGAAATGGCTGTTAACCGCGCTCGTCGCCGTCGGCGCGGTCTACGCCCTGTCGGATGCCATGTCGAACTATTGGCTGCGGACCTTCATTTCTGCTGCAGCATTGGCGATCGGCAGTCTCAGCGTCAGCGTGCTGTTCGCCCAGCTCGGCATGGTGTCGCTCGCCCAGTTCGCGCTGCTCGGGGTCGGCGGCTGGTTCGCGTTGCGCGTCTCACATGGCCT
Organism: Pseudomonadota bacterium; assembly: GCA_023387695.1. GTDB lineage: Bacteria > Pseudomonadota > Alphaproteobacteria > Rhizobiales > Xanthobacteraceae > Bradyrhizobium. Next base: position 14,931 of record JAEWHT010000320.1, read on the forward strand.
TGGCGTTCCCTTTGAGCTTGCCATTCTGGCCGGTGGCGTGGCCGCGGCGGCGTTCGGGTTGGTCGTCGGTCTTCCAGCATTGCGGATGCGCGGCCTTTATCTTGCGATCATCACATTGATGATGGCTGGCGCGATCCAGGTGCTGATCAGCGCGTTCGGCTTCCCTGACGGCGGTGCCGGCATTCTCGGCAAGAGCACTGGCGCGCGCGTGATGATGGCCCGGCCTTATCTGGCGCAAACCGACGAAGCCTATTTCCGTTATGTCGCGGTCGTTCTGGCGCTGTGCTACGGCCTCGTGTTGCTGCATGTGCGTGGCCGCCCGGGGCGGGCGTGGGCCATGATCCGTCGCAGCGAAGTGTGTGCGCTTGCCGGCGGCGTTCACATCGTGGCCTACAAGGTGTGGGCCTTCGCGCTCGCCGGTTTCCTGGCCGGCGTTGCTGGCGGGCTGCTCGCAGGTGGCGTCGGCCAGCTCGACGGATCGGCGTTTCCGGCGAGCCAGTCGATCATGCTGTTCGCGCTGACGATCGTCGGGGGCGCCTACAGCTGGATGGGGCCGCTCATCGCGGGCCTGATGTTGCGGGCTTTCCCGGCGCTGCTGAACGATTTTCACGTCGATGGAAACATCGCGACGATCGTGTTCGGCGCCGGATTGCTCCATGCACTGATGACGGCCCCGCAGGGCATCGCCGGGCAGCTTCAGGACGCTGCCAGGGCGCTCCGCGCGAAATTCGCCGGCAAACCCGGAGCAGCCCGATGATCGAGATCCAGGATCTGACGGTGATGTTCGGCGGCGTGCGCGGCTTAAATGCGCTGACCGCGACCCTGCCCGAGCCCGTGACAGGGTTGGTCGGGCCTAACGGCGCGGGAAAAACCACGCTCATCAACGTGCTCTCCGGATTTGTGCGGCCGACCATCGGTACCGTGAAGATCGATGGTGAGAATCTCGGCGGCATCGCACTTCATAAGCGCGCGGCCTTCGGCATCAGGCGTACCTTCCAGAATGAGCAGATCGTTGAAAACCTGACCGCTGGCGGCAACGTCACCGCGGTCCTCGACAATGTTCCAATCGATCGCCGGCCCCGGCGCGACTTGGTCGAGGCGGCACTCGGTTTTGTCGGGATGATCCCGAAGGTCCACGTGATGGGTGCAGATCTCAACGCCTATGAGAGGCGCCTCGTAGAAATCGCGCGCGCAACCGTCGGCCGTCCCCGGCTCGTCATGATGGACGAACCGGGCGCTGGACTCTCCCAGGACGAGAGTGAGCATCTGAGGAGCGTCATCAAGGGCATTCACGACTATTGCGGCGCGCAGGTTCTGCTCGTCGATCACGACGTCGACCTCATCTCGGCGACCTGCGTTGCGACACTGGTGCTCGATTTCGGATCGCGCATCGCCTACGGGCCGACGGCCGCCGTGTTGGCCGATCCGAAGGTGCGCGCGGCCTATCTCGGCGTCGCGGAGGAGAGCGCATGAGCGACGTGCTCGAGGTCCAGGGCGTCAATCTGCAGCGCAGCGGCAAAGCCATCCTCCACAGCGTGGATATCACCCTCGCGCGAGGCAAGATCACGGCTCTCCTTGGCGCGAATGGGGCCGGCAAGAGCAGCCTGGTGCTGGGGATCGCTGGAGCGTTGCCGGTCACGACGGGGCAGATCCTCGTCGATGGGCGCCCGATAACAGGCCTTCGTCCAGAAGCGATCCGCGCGCTGGGCGTTGCCGCGGTGCCGGAGGGGCACCAGGTGCTCGGCGATCTCAGCGTCGAGGATAATCTCAAGGTCTCGGGAAGCCATCTCCCGCGCGCGGAGCTCAGGCCGGCCATAGAAATTGCGCTGGAGACGTTCCCGGAGCTACGGGCGCGTCTGCCGCAGCGTTCTGGCACGATGTCCGGCGGCCAGCAGCAGATGCTCGCGTTGGCTCAAGCGATCATCTCCCGTCCGCACTACCTGCTTGCCGACGAGCTGTCCTTTGGACTGGCGCCGGTGGTGGTTGGACGTCTCGTTCCGGTTCTGCAGAAGCTCGCGCAGCAGGGCGTTGGCGTTCTGCTGATCGAACAATTCACGCACATTGCCTTGAAGATCGCCGATATCGCCTACGTCATGGAGCGCGGCCGGATCTGCTTCTGCGGCGAGCCGCGCGAGCTCGAGAAGAATCCCGACATCCTGCACAGCGCCTATCTGGCTTAACCGCGCGGTCGCGCCGCTGGAGCCGCAGTGAGGAATTGAAGATACGATGAGTAGCGAGGGGTCATGAAGCGTCTTGAAGGCAAGGTCTGCGTCGTGACCGGCGGTGCCGGAAGTGTCGGCATGGCGACGGCGCGTCTGTTCCTCGAGGAAGGCGCCCGCGTCGCCCTGATCGACTTGCGGCAGGATGCCCTCGACCGCGCGGCCGAACGTCTCGGTAACGGCTCGATCATGACCGTCGTCGCGGACATCTCTCGCGACCATGAGGTCGCCGCTGCCATTGAAGCGGTTCACACCCAATTCGGGCCCATCAACGTGCTGTTCAGCAACGCCGGCAACTTCGGAACTGTGGCGCCGATCGCGGCCTATCCGGAATCCGTGTTCGACGCCGTCTACTCTGTCCACGTCAAGGGCGCGTTCCTGCTGTGCAAACATGCGACGCCCCGCATGTCCGACGGCGGCAGCGTTATCATCACATCGAGCGTTGCAGGCGTGCGCGGCGATCCCGGCGTCTACGGCTATATCGTCGCCAAACACGCGCAGATCGGATTGATGCGGTGTCTCGCCAAGGAGCTCGCGCCGCGTCGGATCCGCGTCAACACGGTCCATCCGGGGCCGATCGACAATTCGTTTCAGCACGCGGTCGAGGCCGATCTCTCCGATATCATCAAGCGCGACGGTGCCGAGTTCTTCAACGGGATGATTCCACTCGGCCGGCACGGCACGCCGGAAGAGGTCGCGCAGTCGGTGCTCTATCTGGCTTCGGACGAGAGCCGGTTTACGACCGGCTCCCGGCTCATGGTCGATGGAGGCATGAGCGCATGATGCGAGCTGCGCCCGGCGGGATGGCCAGGGCCTCAGCGATACAGTTTTGTGATCTGGTCGGCTCCAAGCCCGACCTTCTCGTAATGCGTCTTGCAGAGATCGATGTAGTTATGAACGTCGAAATAGCCGATCGTATTGCCCTCGTCGTCGAGCCACATCAGCGGCGCACTGACGATGAAGAAGACGCGCATCTGCTCGGGATGGTCATAGGCGACGAGCGTGTGGCTCTCGCCGGGGCTCTCGTAGATGAAGTCGCCGGCTGTCGCGGTCCAGTCGTGCTCGAGGTAGCCCCACTTTCCCGAGAGTGTGTAAGCGAACACCTGGTGCGGATGATAGTGGCGATTGACCAATCCGGCTTTCTTTGCCCAGAGGATGTCGCACCATTTGTTCTGGGTCGGCGAGATCCAGAGCGGCCGCGACGACACTGTCTCGCTGAATGGCACGTAGTAGCGCTCGTCATCGATCGGCGCGTTCGCAATGTAGGCGTCCGGCAGCGCGTCCGGCTTGAACACCTTCTGGATCGGCTTGATGTCTTTCCAGAACTCGGTTGTCGGCGCCTCGGCCATCGTCGGTCTCCTGTTGTTTTTCACGGAAATTGCGTCACGCAAGCGTGCGGCAGGCTCGCTTCCCCCGTCTTGGAAAATAGCGCGAGGCGGGTTGGACGTGGACGCAGGCCGTCGACGGCTTGCCGCAGACCGGCGAATTCGCAGCGCAACGCAAGGTAGGACGATCGGGATGACGGACGCGAACAGGCCCGCCGACTGGAAGCATTTTGATGATTTCGCAGCCGGCATCGCCACGAACCGGCTGCCGACGACTGACGCGTTGTCGGGAAGGGCGCTTCGCATCTCACTAAAGAGCGGTCGCGGCATCGAGCTGACGTTCGGCTCTGCGGACAGTGTGACCTGGCGCGAGGGAAATCAGTCCGGGGTCGATTGGTACGAGGCGATCAACGTCGCGCCCGATGTGTTCTTCGTCAACATGACTCTCTCGGCCCGACCAAACGAGGATGAGACCTTTGTCGTGAACGTCAGGACCCGGCGGGTTCTCTCCGTCCGCGAACGCGTGCGCAGTGCGGACGATGCCGGGGGCGAGCCGCGTGTGGTGCAGGACTATGTCGCCGGGGTAATCGGCGATCCCACAGTTCCACCCGAAGGTATCGAGCCGGCGCCGACGCGGGACCTGATCGGCATGACCGCACATTACGAATACAGTCCGCACCACGTCTATGAACACGTCTACCTGAGCTCGGAACGCTATGCCTGGCAGAACCTCGTCGGTGTGCAACGCGGCCATGGCGACGTCGACCTCGCGACGACCATCAAATTCGATCACGGCCAGTATGTGTTTGGTTTTCGCGAGTTCATCATCCCTGTCGCGTCAATCTTCTTCTACAATTTTGAGACCATGCGCTCGACCGGGAAGTTCCTCGGCGTGACCAGCCAAGGCAGGATCGAGAACAAGCCGGCTGGTGCGTTCATCGCGAAGAAATCCCGAACCGTTTACGACAAGGGCAGGGAACCGGTTTGATGGCTAGCGCGATCGGCACCTGCCTTGCGACAACCGTTGACACCCCAAGCGGGTTGCTTAACATGTTATCAAATGGGTGCCTGATGACGGCAACCCGGCCAGGGAGGAGCGCAGATGCAGCTCCAGGAGTTTAGCAGCTGGACTCCCGAAGTCTGGAGTCAGGCTCCTTTGGACGAGTGGAAGGACAAGCTGCAGTCCGTCTGCGGCCGGTTCAACCCGGTCGGCTGGGAGCAGCGCAATGTCGTCCGCGGTGGTGTCGTGCTGTCGGGTGCCGCAGGCATGGAGACCGTTCAGGTCGCGACCGATGTCGGCCAGGTTCGCCGGGAAGAGCAGGACATCCGCCTCGACTACGGCGAGCACTTCTTTCTCCTCGTTCAGTTGCAGGGCATGTGCGGCATTGAACAGCAGGGCCGGCAGCACATCATCTCGCCCGGCGACTGCATCCTCGTCGACTCCGCGTTACCGTCGAGCTTCTATTTCAACGGTCAGTTCAGCAACCATCTGTCCGTGCATCTGCCCCGGCAGTTGCTGCTCTCGGAGAACCCCAACGATTTCGAGATCTCGCGGCGCCTCGGTGCGGAAGATCCGATGTCAATGATGTTGCGGGCGCTCGTCGCCAAGATCCTGCAGACGTCCTCAGGCCATCAACGCGGGAGCGAGCTGCGCCACTTGCTGCTGCAGGCGACGCGACAAGCTTTCGCCGCCGAAGGCCCCGATCCCAATCTGTGTCCCAGGGAGCGCGCATCCGGCCGTCTGGAGCTCGCGCAGATGCTCGTCGACCGCCATCTCACCGCAGAGTGGTTGACACCGCAATGGCTTGCCAGCCGAGTTGGTGTTTCCATGCGTACGCTTCAGGAGGATTTCAGCGCCGTCGGGACGACAGTCACGAGCTTCATCCGTGATCGTCGCTTGCGACTGGCCAAGGATCGCCTCGTGGAGAAACAGCGCAGCGCCGACGGCAGCACGATTGCCGAGATCGCCTTCTCGTCCGGCTTCAACGACATCTCCTATTTCAATCGCTGCTTCAAGAAGGCCTTTGACTGCTCTCCGACGGATATCGTCCGGAAATAGGCTGCGCTGGCGTCCAATCGTACCCGCGCTCTGATCCAAGACAGCGCCGGAATGATCGTCTTCTCTCAGCCACAACCGCGGTTGGGAGATGCTGACATGCAGCGCTGGAGCCTATTGATCGATGGTCGCAAGGTCGCGACCGAGAAATTTCAGGATGTCGTCAATCCATCGACCGGCGATATCGTCGGTGCGATGCCGCTCGGCACGGCTGGCGACCTCGACGATGCTGTCAAGGCCGCCTTGCGCGCTTTCGCGCTGTGGAAGGACGTGCCCGACAGCACGAGGTCGGACGCCTGCCGTACGATCGCTGCATCGATCGAAGCGCATGCGGAGGAGCTTGCAAGGCTTTTGACGCTCGAGCAGGGCAAGCCGCTCAACGGCCTCGGCTCGCGTTTCGAGATCGGCGGCGCCGTCGCCTGGACGCGGCACACCGGCGAGCTTTCGCTTCCGGTGGAAGTCCTGCAGGACAACGCCGACGGACGTGTCGAGCTGCACCGCAAGCCGATCGGCGTGGTCGGTTCGATCACGCCGTGGAACTGGCCGGTGATGATCGCCTGCTGGCACATCATTCCGGCGATCCGGACCGGAAACACCGTCGTCATCAAGCCGTCGCCGCTGACGCCGCTCAGCACGATCCGGCTGGTTGAGCTCATGAACGAGGTGCTGCCGCCCGGCGTCGTCAATGTCGTCACCGGCGAGAACGAGATCGGCAGCCTGATGTCGGCGCATCCCGGCATCGCCAAGGTGACATTCACCGGTTCGACCGCGACTGGCCGGAAGATCATGCAGAATGCCGCAAGCACGCTCAAACGCCTGACGCTCGAGCTTGGCGGCAACGACGCCGGAATCGTGCTGCCCGGTGCGGAGCCGAAGAAGATCGTCGAGGGGCTGTTCTGGGGCGCCTTCATCAATAACGGGCAGACCTGTGCCGCGCTGAAGCGGCTCTATGTTCACGACAGCGTCTACGACGAGGTTTGCCGCGAACTGACGGCCTATGCCCGGCAAGTCGTCCTCGGCGATGGCCTGTCCGAAAGCTCGATCCTTGGTCCGGTGCAAAATCGCCGGCAGTTTGAGATCGTTTCGGCCTTCGTCGACGAAGCGCGGGCAAAGGGTGCGCGCGTGCTGACCGGCGGCAAGCCGTCGGACGGTCCGGGCTATTTCTACCCCATCACGCTCGTGGCCGACGTCGATCACGGTTGCCGCCTCGTCGACGAGGAGCAGTTCGGACCGGCGCTGCCCATCATTCGCTATAGCGATGTCGACGAGGCCGTCGCAAAGGCCAATGCCACATCGATGGGTCTCGGAGGCTCGGTCTGGGGGGCCGATCTCGAGGCTGCCAAACGTGTCGCAGCGCGGATCGAGGCGGGCTCCGTCTGGATCAACAAGCACGGGGCAATTCAGCCCAACATTCCTTTTGGCGGTGTGAAGCAATCCGGGTTCGGTGTCGAGTTCGGCGTCGATGGATTGAAGGAGTTCACGACGGCCCAGAGCGTGTTTTGCTGAGCGAGATCGCGCCATCGCGATTGCAGTTGGGGGAAGGGGATCATGCAGGATTACGACTTCATCGTCGCCGGCGGCGGCTCCAGCGGATGCGTTGTCGCCTCGCGCCTGTCGGAAAACCCGCAGCATCGGGTGCTGCTGATCGAGAGTGGCCAGCGCGACACCGACAAGTACATCCACATCCCCGCCACCTTCTTCAAGGTCCTCGAAAATGGCAGGGACGCGATCGTCTACGCGTCCGAGCCGGAAGCAGGGCTCAACGGACGCCCCTCGATCGTACCTCAGGGGCAAGTGCTCGGCGGCGGCAGCTCCGTGAATGCGATGGTCTATATCCGCGGCGCGCGCCAGGACTATGACACTTGGGCGCAGCAGGGATGCCGGAACTGGAGCTACGACAAGGTGCTGCCGGTCTTCCGCGATCTCGAAAGCAATCAGCGTCTGTCCGGCGAGTATCATGGCGTCAGCGGCGAGCTGACGGTCTCGGACAGGGCTTACGGTCACCCGCTGTCCTGGGCGTTCATCCGCGCGGCCCAGGAGACCGGAATTCCCTACAATGAAGACTTCAACGGTGTGCGGCAGGAAGGGGTCGGCTTCTATCAGACCACCACCAGCAAGGCCCGCCGCCGCAGCGCCGCAGAGGCCTTCCTGCGCAAGGCTGAGGGGCGTTCCAACCTGACGATCCGAACCAACACACGCGTGAACAGGATCGTGTTCGACGGGAAGCGGGCGACCGGCGTGCTGCTGGACGATGGCATGACCGCGAATGCGCGCCGCGAGATCATCCTGTGCGCGGGTGCGCTCGCGACTCCGAAGATTTTGCAGCTTTCGGGCATCGGACCGGCCGCGCATCTGCGCGAGCACGGAATCAACATCGTTGCCGATCTGCCCGGCGTTGGCGAAAACTATCAGGACCATCTGGAAGCGACCGTTCAATGCGAGGTCAAGGATCCGATCTCGATGTTCGGTGAGGACAAGGGCCTGCGGGCGGCCTCGCATATGCTGCAGTACATGCTGACGAAGACCGGACTGCTGACATCGACGGTCGTCGAGTCCGGCGGCTTTGTCGACACGGCCGGTACCGGCGAGCCCGATGTCCAGTTTCACGTGCTGCCGACCTTCAACGGCTTTGCCGACCGCCCCGCTGAAGCTGGGCATGGCCTCTCGATCGGTCCATGTGTCTTGCGGCCCCAGTCGCGCGGTTCTGTCCGGCTGCGCTCGGCGAATCCGGCTGACCGGGCGCACTTCGTTGCCAATTCGCTTGCCGAACAGGCCGACGTCGAGACGCTCGCGCGCGGGGTCGAGCTTGCGATCCGGATCACCGAGGCGCCGTCCTTGGCACGGCTGGTGAAGCGGCGCGTGCTGCCGAAGCCGGGCTTGGAGAAGGATCCGGGCGCGCTTCGCGACTACGTTCGCTCGATTGCGAAGACCGTGTTCCATCCATCCGGTACCGCCAAGATGGGAGCCACGGATGATCCCATGGCCGTGGTGTCGGAGGATCTGCGGGTCCGCGGCGTCGACGGGCTTCGCATCGCCGATGCATCGATCATGCCGCGCCTCGTCTCGGGCAACACCAATGCGCCCACAATGATGATCGGTGAGCGTGCGGCGCGCTTCATTCTGGGCCGGGAGGCGGCGGCCTAATTCCCGGCCAGCCTGCAAACACACCTTGTTTTGCGCAATGTTGCTGGTTCGTCGCGCAAACGCCGTTCGTGCACCATTTTGAGCGTCGGCGGCTCAATCAAACTCAATCCGCGGAAACAGTACAGCAATCTCAAAGCCACACCGTGGCCACAGCTTTCCCGTTTCAGAGCAGTCGAGGTGCTCTTGAGGTGTGGAATGTCGTTTTTGCGGGCCTGGCTTGTCGCGATCATCGTGTGCGGCGTGCCGATGACAACTTCACTTTCCTGGCTGTTGCCGCAGCCTGCTGCGGCCCAAAGCACCAACGCGATCGTGGTCGAGGGCAATCGCCGCGTCGAGGCCGATACGGTCCGCTCCTACTTCAAGGCCGGGCCCAACGGACAGCTCGACCAGATGGCGGTCGACGACGGTCTCAAGGCGCTGATCGAGACTGGTCTGTTTCAGGACGTGAAGGTCAACAGGGTCGGCGGCCAACTTGTCGTGTCGGTGGTGGAGAATGCCGTGATCGGCCGTATCGCGTTCGAGGGCAACAAGAAGATCAAGGACGAGCAGCTTTCGGCCGAAATCCAGTCCAAGCCGCGCGGGACCTTTTCGCGGGCCATGGTGCAGTCCGACACGCTGCGGATCGCAGAGATCTACCGTCGCTCGGGCCGGTACGACGTGCGCGTCACCCCTGAGGTCATCGAGCAGCCGAGCAACCGTGTTGATCTGGTCTTCACAATTCAGGAGGGCGCCAAGACCGGCGTCAAATCGATCGAGTTTATCGGCAACAACGCCTACTCGGCCGCGCGATTGCGCGACGTGATCAAGACGCATGAATCGAATTTGCTGAGCTTCCTCTCGAGCGGTGATGTCTACGATCCCGACCGCGTCGAGGCCGATCGTGACCTGATCCGCCGCTTCTATCTGAAGAACGGCTTTGCCGACGCGCAGGTCGTGGCGGCGATGACCGAATATGATCCGGACAAGAAGGGCTTTCTCGTCAGCTTCAAGATCGATGAAGGTCAGCAATACCGCGTCGGGACCGTCGAATTCCGCTCCAGCATCGTCAATTTCGATGCGAATTCGCTGCGCAGCTTCTCGCGCGTCAATATCGGCTCGCTCTACAACGTCGAACAAGTCGAGAAGTCGGTCGAAGAGATGCAGATCGAGGCCTCGCGCCGCGGCTATGCCTTCGCCGTCGTGCGGCCGAGCGGCGATCGCAATTTCGAGGCGCATACCGTCTCGGTCGTGTTCAACGTCGACGAGGGGCCGCGTACCTATATCGAGCGCATCACCCTCCGGGGCAATACCCGCACGCGCGACTACGTGATCCGGCGCGAATTCGACCTCTCCGAGGGCGATGCCTACAACCGTGCGCTGGTCGACCGTGCCGAGCGTCGGCTGAAGAATCTCGATTATTTCAAGAGCGTCAAGATCACGACGGAGCCCGGTTCCTCGAGCGACCGCGTGGTCCTGGTCGTCGACCTCGAAGAGAAATCGACCGGCGATTTCTCGATCTCGGGCGGCTACTCGACCACCGACGGCGCGCTCGCGGAGGTCTCGGTCTCCGAGCGCAACCTGTTCGGCAAGGGGCTCTATGCCAAGGCATCGGTGACCTACGGTCAATATGCCCGCGGCCTCTCGCTGTCCTTCGTCCAGCCTTATTTGCTCGACTACCGGATTGCGCTCGGGGTAGATGCTTATTATCGCCAGCAATTGGCGAGCAGCTATACGAGTTATGGCGTGACCACGCTGGGCTTCTCGCCGCGCCTGGGCTTTGCGCTGCGCGAAGACCTTTCACTGCAGCTCCGCTATTCGCTTTATCAGCAGAACATCACGCTCGCCAGCGCCTATAACAATTGCAACAACAACGCAGCCAACACGTCATTGTCGTTCAACCCGACGCCGGCCTACATCCAGAGCGTCCTGGGCGGGGTTGATCCCACCAACTCGACGAGCTCAGGTTACTACGGCTATGGCTGCTACGCTGACGGTGAGTCGACCCTCCCGGTCCGAAAGGAGCTGGCCAACGGTCCGACCCTGACGTCGGCGGTAGGCTACACGCTGACCTACAACACGCTCGACAACACGAAGAACCCGAACGATGGCCTGCTGGTCGACTTCAAGCAGGATTTTGCGGGTGTCGGCGGCGACGTCACTTATCTGAAGACCGCGCTCGACACCAAATACTACACGCCGCTGGTGTCCGAGATCATCAGCGTGATCCATCTGCAAGGCGGCGTTCTCAATAAGATCGGCAACAACGATCTGCGCATGCTGGATCATTTCCAGATGGGCCCGAACCTCGTGCGTGGCTTCGCCGCGAACGGCATCGGGCCGCGCGACATCACCTATGCGAGCTATGGCGCCACCGGCGACGCGCTGGGCGGCACGAAATATTGGGGCGCGTCTGCCGAGCTGCAGATGCCGTTCTGGTTCTTGCCCAAGGAGGTCGGCCTGAAGGGCGCGGTCTACGCCGATGCCGGCTCACTCTGGGGCTATCAGGGGCCGACATCGTGGGCCGCGACGGGCGAGGTCAGCACCAAGGCCTGCCCGACATGCGGCCTGCAATATGACGACAGCAGCGTCGTCAGGTCGTCAGTCGGTGTCGGCCTGATCTGGGCCTCGCCATTCGGGCCGCTGCGCTTCGACTACGCCGTGCCGCTGACAAAGGGCAAATACGACGTCGTCCAGCAATTCAGGTTCGGCGGTGGTACGTCGTTCTAGCCAGCCAAGATCCGCCGGCAGGCGTCGACGAAGACCTGCGCGCCGGTGACGATGTCGGCATCCGCAGTGTTCTCGGTCCAGTGGTGGCTGATGCCGCCGATCGAGGGCACGAACAGCATGCCTGATGGCATGATGGTCGCGAGCATCTGGGCATCGTGGCCGGCGCCGCTCGGCATGCGCAGCGATCGTCCGCCGGCAAGCGTCTTGCTCGCGGCCTCGATCGCGTCCTGAAAGCCGGCGTTCATCATGGCGGGCGCGCCGGTGCGGATTTTCTCGACGTTGACGGAGCAGGGAC
>JAEWHT010000344.1 GCA_023387695.1 Pseudomonadota bacterium
CGCGCTTGGCCGGCGCCGGCGCGCGCGAGAAATCCTGGCGCGGGGCCTGTGGCTGCTGCTGCTGGAACGGCGCGAAGAAATCGCCGCCGAACCAGCCACCACCACCGCCCTGGCGCGGCGGCGGCGCTTGGCGCTGCGGCTGGCCGAAGCCGGGGAAGTTGAAGAACTGCGCCGACGCCGGTCCCGCGATCGAGACCATGATCGCAAGCGCCGTCCCCAGCGCGATCAGCGGGCCGGTCTCGGTCAGCGCCTTGAAAAAGGATTTGGGCTTCGACATGCGATCTTTTGCGCGCGCAACGGGGCTCTGAGATTAGGTCGTTATAATAACGGAATCGGGCGCCAAACGGGCAAATTCTCTCGCAGATCCCTAGGGTAATTTCTCGGGGCCAACCACCGCCGATCGGCCAAAATCGCCGTTCAGGGTTACTTTCGGGCCGTTTTTACCGCCTGCGCAACCGATCCAGCACGTCGGCGGAGGCAAATCCGTCGGCGGGGACCCCGATCGAGGCCTGGAAGCTGCGAAGTGCATCCCGGGTCTGGCCGCCGAACTGGCCGTCCGGGGTGCCCTTGTAGAAGCCGCGCTGGACCAGCAACTGCTGCAGTTCCAGCCGTTCGGTTCGGGACAATTCCCGCTCCTGCCGCGGCCAGGGCTGCACGAAGGGCTGCCCCCCGCGCAGGCGATCGGCGAAATGGCCGATCGCCATCGCATAGGCCTCGGCCGGGTTGTATTTCATGATGACCCGGAAGTTCTGCAGCATCAGGAAGCCCGGTCCCTGCGCGCCCGCGGGTGCCAGCAGATAGGCTTTGTCCGCCGGATGCGGGAAGGGCTGGTTGGTCGCCCGCTTGAGCCCGAGCTTCTCCCATTGCGCGATCGTCATCGCCCTGGCGCGATCGGCCAGCATGTAGTTGAAGCCCTGCGGCACCACGACCTCGTAGCCCCAGGTCTGGCCGCTCTGCCAGCCATCCTTCTTCAGATTGTTGGCGGTCGACGCGATCAAATCGATCGGGTTGTCGACGACGTCGCGCCGTCCGTCGCCATCGCCGTCCACGGCGAAGCGCTTGAACGCGGTCGGCATGAACTGCGTCGGCCCGAACGCGCCGGCCCAGGAGCCGCGCATCTGCTCAGGCCTGAGGTCACCGCGGTTGAGGATCTCGAGCGCGGAGAGGAACTCGTCCTTGAAATAGGCCTGGCGGCGGCCGACGCAGGCAAGCGTCGCAGTCGATTGCAGCACGCTGCGATCGCCCATCTGCGTCGAATAATTGGACTCGATGCCCCAGATCGCCGCGATGATGTAGCGATCGACGCCGTAGGCCTTCTCGGTCGCGTCGAACTGCGCCTTGTACCTCGCGAGGACTTCCTTGCCCTTGGCCAGGCGATTGTCGTTCACGAGGATGTCGAGATAGTCCCAGATCGACTTGGAGAACTCGGGCTGCGAATCCATCAGGTCCATGATGCGCAGATCGGGCGAAAGTCCCGCAGTGAAGCGCTGGAAATTTTCCTGCGTGATGTTGCGGCGTGCGGCATCGGGCCACATACCGGCGACGCAATTGTTGAAATTGCCGGCGGCCTCGCGGATCGCCGCGGCCGTCATCAGCGGATGGCCGGACGCACCGTCCTCGCCGCTCCAGGGCTGCGCACCGCCCGAGGCCGGGGCAGGTTGCGAGGGCGCGGGGTCGGCGCCTGAGAAAATACCGCCGAACAGTTTCTGCAGGCCGTTTTGCCCTTGTTGCGCTTGCTGGGCCTGCGTGGATGCAGGGAACAGCAGGGCTGCCGCAAGCATTGTTGCGCCAACCAAAGATCCTGCCCGTTTTGCCACCCCTGTCACCGATTGCATCATGTCCCACCCGTCCGGCCGAAATCGGCCATCAGGAGGCCTCGTTACGGTTGCCAATATCTTAACAAAGGTGAATTTTTGCTGGTCACCTTTTTCGCAAATTCTCCGAGACGGAGCCCAACATCCGCCTTTGTTACCGGCTGCAAAACGGCTAGCAAGATGCCATTGCTTCTGTCACGCGCGCTCCAAGGTATTCGATCAATCACATGAAAATCCGCAAAGCCGTATTTCCCGTCGCCGGCCTCGGCACCCGCGTCCTGCCCGCCACCAAGGCGATGCCGAAGGAAATGCTCACCATCGTCGACAAGCCGCTGATCCAGTACGTCTATGACGAGGCGCGCGAAGCCGGCATCGAGCACTTCATCTTTGTCACCGGCCGCAACAAGAACGTCATCGAGGATCATTTCGACCGGATGTACGAGCTCGACGCGACGCTGGCCGCGCGCGGCAAGAAGGCCGAGCAGGACGTTCTGGCGCAGAACCAGCCGGACGCGGGCGCCGTCAGCTTCACCCGCCAACAGGCTCCGCTTGGCCTTGGCCATGCGGTCTGGTGTGCGCGCGACATCGTCGGCAACGAGCCGTTCGCGGTGGTGCTGCCGGACGAGCTCGTGCTCAATTCGCCGGGCTGCCTGAAGCAGATGATGGATACCGCATCATCGCTCGGCGAGAAGTCGAACCTGATCGCAGTCGAGGCGGTGCCAGACCATCTCACCCATCAATACGGCATCTGCGGCGTCGGCAAACGCTCCGGCAAGATGTTCGAGGTCGATGGCATGGTCGAGAAGCCGGCCAAGGGCACCGCGCCCTCCAATCTCTCGATCACCGGCCGCTACATCCTGCAGCCCGAGATCTTCAAGATCCTGGAGACGCAGGAGCGCGGCGCCGGCGGCGAGATCCAGCTCACCGACGCCATGATCGGCCTCGCCAAATCGCAGAAATTCTACGGCGTCGAGTTCGAGGGCGAGCGCCATGATTGCGGCTCCAAGCCCGGCTTCCTCCGCGCCAACATCGCCTACGGCCTGAAGCGGCCGGAGCTGCGTGACGGACTGATCGCGGAGATGAAGAAGTACCTGGGGCAGTAGGCCTCAGAGAGCTGCGGCTCACGCCACCAGCGACAGCTTCGGCAAGCTCGCGACCACCGACTGGTTGCGGCCGCCGGCTTTAGCTGCATAGAGCGCCTTGTCGGCGGCGGCGACCAGCACGGTCCAGTCCATGCCCGCAATGGGCGCGAGGCTGGCAACGCCGCAGGAGACCGTCGAGCCCGCGCCGCCGTCGGACCAGCCCAGCACCTTGCCGCGGATGGTCTCGGCGACCTTGAACGCGTCGGCGTCCGAGGTGTTCGGCAGCAGCACCGCGAATTCCTCACCGCCATAGCGCGCGGCGCAATCACCGGCGCGGCGGACTGAATCGGAGATGCAGATGGCGATGCCGACCAGCACCTGGTCGCCGGCCTGGTGCCCGAACGTATCGTTGTAAGCCTTGAAGTGATCGGCATCGATCATCAGGAGCGCGACCTGTGTCTTCTGGCGCATGGCGCGACGCCATTCGATGTCGATGACCTGGTCGAACTTGCGGCGGTTACGCAGGCCCGTGAGCGCGTCGGTAGTCGCCATCTCCTCGAGCTTGCTTTCGGCATCGGCTCGCCGGCTGATCTCGCGGGCGAGCACGATCGCCGAGCCCAGCACGAACAAGGAGAGCATCAGCACCACGGCGCCGATGCGAAGCGCTTCCTTCTGCCACAGCGAGAACACAACGCTCAGCGGTTTGCCGGCCACGACAAACAGCGGACCAGAGCTGCTGCTGCGCACGTAGAGGCGCGGCGTCGGGTCCACCGGCCCCTTTCCGGCGTAGGATCCGCCCGCCCTGAGATTGTCAGACTTCCAATCCTGCTGCGTTCCCAGGTTCTTGCCGACGATGTCGAGGTCGAACGGCCGCCGCATCATGATGGTGCGGTCGCGCTTGAGCACGGTGATGGTGTCCTCGGGGTCGAGGCTCAACCGCTCGAACAATTCGTGGAAATAGGTGAAGCGGATCGAGCCGGCGACGACTCCCACGAAGCCGCCGTCGGTATCACTGAGACGCCGGCTCAGCACGATCGAATAGGAGCCGCGGAACAGCATCGGCCGGCTGATGAACAGTCCGGCATCGGGGTTGTCCCGATGAATCCTGAAATACTCCTCGTCGGCGCGGCTCTCGGGCTGCGGGTCGAGCGTGGAGGCATCGATGGTCAGCCTGCCCTCGGCATCGAACACCTGGATGGCGCCGAAATGCTTGGCGGTCGTCGAGTGGTCGAACAGGATCAGCTGCCGGATCGGCCGCGAGACCGTGTTGATCTCGGGCAGCAGCATGTTGCTGGCGACCGCCCGTAGCGACAGGTCGTAGATGTCGATGTTGCGGCTGATGTCGGCGTCGATCGAGGTCGCCAGGTTCTCGAGCGTCTGGCGGGCCAAGGCCTCCTCGCCACGGCGCATGTCCAGCATGACGTTGATGCAAATGGCGGAAAAGCCGATCACCGTCACGACGGACGAGATGATCAGCAGCTTCGCCGAAATGCGCCAGGGCCGGCGGGCCGTGGCTTCGCGCCATGCAGACAGCATCGTTTGCTCCCGACCCTAACGGATGCGCCTGAAATCTTGCATTGTGTTTAAGCCGGGACGCCGCTGCTGCAATGAGTTAAGGATTGGTTTCCGCCGGTCTCGCTTTTGCTCAGATCAGACCGCGGACAATGGGATAGAGGACGACGGTGAACGATTACGACGCGCTACGCGATTACCTGATGCGGCAGAAGCAGGCCGAGTTCGTGCTGACCTTCGAGCAGATCGAGGAGATCATCGACGCGGCTCTGCCGCGCGCGGCCAACCGTGCGTCATGGTGGGACAGCCTGCGTAGCCCCGACATCCAGATGCCGCAGCGCGAAGCCTGCCTCGCGGCGGGCTTCAAAGCGGTGCGGATGCCGGACGGCCAGAGCGTGCGGTTCACGAAGATGAAGACCGACCGGCGCAGGCCGGGGTAGAGGCAGAACGAGATCAGCTCGCCGCTTCCAGCCGCACTTCCGTCAGCAGCCGCATCGCGGCGTCCGCGTCCATCGGCTCGCCGAAGGCGAAGCCCTGCGCGTATTCGCAGCCGAGCTGATACAGCTCGACCGCATCGGAATCGGTCTCGGCGCCTTCCGCCACCACGTCCATGCCGAGATCATGCGCGAGCGCGATGATCGACTTCAGGATCACCGGCCTTGTGCCGCGATTGGTGGTGCGCACGAATGACTGGTCGATCTTGATGGTGTCGAACGGGAAGCGCTGCAGATAGGCAAGCGACGAATGGCCGGTGCCGAAATCGTCGAGTGATAATCCGGTGCCGAGCTCGCGGATCCGCGTCAGCATTTGCGCGGCGTGCTCCGGATTCTCCATCACCAGCGATTCCGTCAGTTCCAGCTTCAGCGTGCCGCGCGCCACCGAAGACCGCGACAGCACGGTGCGGATGTCGTGGATCAAATCGTGGCGCAGCAATTGCCGCGAGGAGACGTTGACGCTGGCGAAGATCGGCTCGCGCGAACGCATCGCGCGTTGCCAGATCGAGAGCTGCTTGGCGGTCTGGTCGAGCACGAACATGCCGAGATCGACGATGAGGCCGGTCTCTTCCGCGATGGTGATGAACTCCGACGGCGCCATGCGCCCGAGCTTCGGATGATCCCAGCGCACCAGCGCCTCGAAGCCGGCGACTGAACGGTCCTCCAGGCGGACGATCGGCTGGTACAGGATGGTGAGCTCCTGCCGCTCGATGGCGCGGCGCAGCTCGCTCTCCAGCGTCAGGCGGTCGGTCTTCCGCGCGCGCATCGCGGGCTTGTAGACGTCGATACGGTCGCCGCCGATGCGCTTGGAATGATACATCGCAAGCTCGGCGTCCTTGATGATCTCGTCCGTCAGTTGCGTCTGAGGATCGGACAGCGCGAGGCCGATCGATGCCGTCAGGAAGATCTCGCGGTCGTTGAAGGCGATCGGCGCGCGGATGGTCTTGCGGATGGTCTCGGCGAAGGCGGTGATGCGGGCCGGGTCCTGCTCCGACAGCAGGATCAGGCCGAACTGGTCGCCGGCCATTCGTGCCAGCGTGTCCTGCGGCTTCAGGATGCGGGTGAGGCGGCGGGCGAGCGTCAGCAGGATGGAATCGCCGACCGCAATGCCGACGGAATCGTTGACCTGCTTGAAGCGGTCGAGGTCGATCACCATCAGCGTCGGCCGCATCGTCGGCATGGTCTTGGCGAAATGCGCGACGGCGCCCAGCCGGTCCATGAACAGCTTGCGGTTGGGCAGGCCGGTGAGATTGTCGTGCACGGAATCGTGCAGCAGGCGTTCCTCGGCGTTGCGTAGTTCGGTCACATCAGTGAGCGTGCCGACCACGCGCGAGACTTCACCATCCGAGCCGACCACTGGGCGCGCTTTCAGCGCGAACCACATGAAGTGACCATCCGGCGTGCGCAGGCGGAAATCCTGCACCAGGCGGCCGCGGCGCTGGTCGAGCACGCTGTCGAGCGCGGCGCGGAAACGGTCCTGGTCGAGCGGGTGCAGCACCTCGAGCCACGACGCCGCCGGGCCTTCCAGCGTGCCGCGCTTCAGGCCAAGCAGCGCTTCGGTTTCAGGGCTCGTGAAAACCTTGTCGGCGGATACGTCCCAGTCCCAGATCAAATCGCCGGAACCAGCGAGCGCAAGTGCGCGTCGTTCGATGTCGGAGACGACGCCGGTGGTGGCGCCGCCGCCCGCGAACGCGTGCTGCATCACCGTGAAGCCGATCAGCATCACGATCAGCACCAGGCCGCCGAGCAGGGCCGGGCCGACGATGTCGTTGGTGACGGAACCCGCGACCGTCATGCCTGCCGCGACCACCCAGACCACGAGGAGGAACCAAGTCGGGATCAGCAGCACCGCGCGGTCGAAGCCGTGGGTGGAGAGATAGACGATCAGCGCGAAGCCGGCGAAGGCGATCAGCACCAGCGAGATGCGGGCGATGCCGGACGCGACAGCCGGATCGAACAAAGCGAGCGCCACGAGCGATCCGAGGAAGGCCAGCCAGCCCACCGTGATGTGGGAATAGCGCACATGCCATCGACTGAGATTGAGATAGGCGAACAGGAACACCAGCAGCGTTGCCGCCAATATCGCTTCACCCGCCGCGCGCCAGATGCGCTCGGCGTTGTTCGACATGTCGAGCACCTTACCCCAGAAGCCGAAATCGACGCCGATGTAAACGAGAACCGCCCAGGCCAGCGCGGCGGCGGCCGGGAACATGATGCTGCCCTTCACCACGAACAGAATGGTGAGCACGAGGGCGAGAAGTCCGGAGATGCCGATCACGATGCCCTGGTACAGCGTGAACGAGTTGACCTTGTCCTTGTAGGCTTCCGGCTCCCACAGATAGAGCTGCGGCAGCTTGTCGGTGCGCAGTTCTGCGACGAAGGTGACGACGGCACCGGGGTCGAGCGTGATGCGGAACACGTCGGCGGTCGGGCTTTCCTGCCGCTCCGGCCGGTCGCCGGTCGAAGGCGTGATGGTCGCGATGCGCGACAGCCCGAGGTCGGGCCACAGCAGGCCTGACGACACGATGCGGTAATGCGGGGCGACGATCAGACGATCGAGCTGGTCGTCGGTGTTGTTGGCGAGCGCGAACACCACCCAGTTCTGGCCACCTTCACGGGCGCGCACCTCGATGCGGCGAACGATGCCGTCGGTGCCGGGCGCGGTGGAGACCTGGATGCGGTCGGCGTCGCTGCGCTGATGTTCGAGCACGCCGGTAAGGTCGATCGCGGGCGCATCGCTGCGCACGCTGACAGCGTCAAGCGCGCGTGCAGGGGACGCGGCGACAAGAATCATGAGGCCCAGCGCGATGGGCGCGAGGCACCTGATCAGACGCAAGGTCAGTTCTCCGCGTTCGACGCAAACTCTGAGTGCAAGGCTGTTACGTACAAAGGCTAGCACGTAAAGGCGGTCTCAGACCGGACAGAAGTGGTTCGGCATGTCGCGATAGATGCCACGAAAGCGAGGAAAATCAAAGGGTTTCCGCCCCGCTTGGTGGGTCAGCGGCCTAGACCTCCAACACAATTTTGCCAATATGTGCAGAGGTCTCCATGCGGCGGTGCGCGTCGGCAGCCTTTTCCAGCGGGAAAGCGCTGTCCATCAGCGGTTTGACGCGGCCCTCGCGCAGAAGCGGCATCACTTTCGCCTCGATTGCAGCCACCATTGCCGCCTTGTCCGCATTACTACGGGGACGCAGCGTTGAGCCGGTATGGGTCAACCGCTTCACCATCACCTTGGCGATGTTGACGCTGACCTTGGGGCCGTTGAGGGTCGCGATCTGCACGATGCGGCCGTCGACGGCGGCAGCGTCGTAGTTGCGGTCGACATATTCGCCGGCGACCATGTCGAGGATCAAATTGACGCCGACCTTGTCGGTCTCTTCCTTCACCACGGCGACGAAGTCTTCGGTCTTGTAGTTGATGGCGCGATCGGCACCGAGCTTGAGGCAAGCGTCGATTTTGTCCTGGGAGCCGACGGTGACGAACACCTTTGCGCCGAACGCCTTCGCAAGCTGGATCGCCATGGTGCCGATGCCGGAGGACCCGCCATGGATCAGCAGCGTCTCGCCGGCCTTCAGGCCGCCGCGCTCGAACACATTGTGCCAGACCGTCATCAGGGTTTCCGGCAGCGCGCCGGCTTCCTTGATCGACAGCGCCGGCGGCACGCTCATCGCCTGGGCATCCTGCGCGATGCAGTACTGCGCGTAGCCACCACCGGCCACGAGCGACATGACCTTGTCGCCGATCTTGTGGCGCTTGGCGTTGCTGCCGACGGCGACCACTTCACCGGCGATCTCGAGGCCGGGCAGGTCGCTGGCGCCGGGCGGCGGCGGATAGGCGCCGGAACGCTGCGCCACGTCGGGCCGGTTGACGCCGGCGGCCTGCACCTTGACCAGGATCTCGTCGGGGCCGGGCTGCGGAACGGGACGCTGTTCCGGCAGCAGGACTTCCGGTCCGCCGGGCTTGGAAATGGCGACCACGGTCATTTGCGCGGGCAGCTTGTCCATGATGTATCCTTGAGCAAAGGTGCGAGGGAACGAGGCCTTTGCTTAGCCAGCGCGGTTCAAGCTGGCAACCGGCTCAGCCGTGTGGTCCGGCCCGCGGACGCAGGAGGAACGACGATGCCGATCGAAGACGACGACCGCCCGCGCAAGAAGATCACCCACGAGATTGGACAGGATCTCTCACTGTTATCGGTCGAGGAACTGACCGAGCGCGTCACCCTGCTCAAGACCGAGATCGCCAGACTGGAAGAAGCCGCCACCAAGAAGCGCGCCTCGCGTGATGCGGCGAACAGTTTCTTCAAGACGTAGAGGCCGAGCGCTCCCTCTCGTGTCCCGGGAGCGCTGCAGCGCGTAGCGCTGCTGCGCAGAACCGGGACCCATGCTTCCCAAAGTAACAAAAGGTTCTGGGCCCCGGCTCAGCAGTGCAGCACTTCGTGCCGCGCTGCGTCCGGGGCACGCTCGCGGCTCGGTCATTGACCGACATGGCTAACGAACCTTCAAAAAAATCGCTCGTTTACGCACCATTAAGCTTTCGAGTTTATGACGGGAGCTGTCCTCGTTTGGACACCGAGTGGCTCCTGTCCACTCTGTTTGACGCCTCCCTGTTATCAACTTTCAAAGCCGCCGGTCTCCGGCGGCTCTTTTTTTGCGTCCCATTCCCATTTTGGCATCCCGTTCCGGTTGAATTCCCGGGAATGACGCGCGGAAACCATATCCGCGCTTGTCGCTGGACTCCCGGTCCGGCCCGCGCAATGATTTGTTCATCATAAGCCGGCGCAAAAGCCGGACAGGTAAACAGTTGCGTAAGGGGCGTTAACCATGGAACGTTTGCAGGCCGAAGGCGCTCTCGTCCAACTCAGTGAACGGTTCACCAATTCTGCGGCATTCGGCGTCCTGTTCCGCGAGGGCATGGATCTCGTCGAAGAGACCGCGGCTTATCTGGACGGCGCTGGCCGCAACGAGGCCAAGGCGCTCGATCGCGCCGTCAGCCTCACCTATGCGACCGAAAGCATGCGCCTGACCACGCGTCTGATGCAGCTCGCTTCGTGGCTGCTGCTGCATCGCGCGGTGAAGGAAGGCGAGATGACGCTGGTCCAGGCCAACCGCGAGAAGACCAAGGTCAAGCTCACCGCCGCCGATCCCGGCCCCGCCGACACCATCGACAAGCTGCCGGAGCAGCTGCAGGAACTGATCAATCGCTCGATGAACCTGCAGGTCCGCGTCCGCCGCCTCGATACCTCGATCCACACCCCGCCGGCCGACCACATCGCGATCGGCAACCCGCTGGTGCCGCAGCTCAACGCGCTGAAGGCCGCGTTCGAGCGGTAAGGTCTCTTCGTCATTCCGGGGCGCGGCGAAGTCGCGAATCCGGAATCCATAACCACGATCGGGAGTATGGATTCCGGGCCCGCGCCAAGAGGCGCGTCCCGGAATGACAGTCAAAACAAAAACGCCCCCGGTTTCCCGGGGGCGTTTTTCGTGTCCAGCCTTGCGGGCCAGATCAATCCTTTTTGAGGAAGCCCGAAAACTTCTTCTGGAAGCGCGAGACGCGGCCGCCGCGATCCATCAGCTGGGCGTTTCCGCCGGTCCAGGCCGGGTGCGACTTCGGGTCGATGTCGAGGTTCAGCGTGTCGCCTTCCTTGCCCCAGGTGGAGCGGGTCAGGTACTCGGTTCCGTCGGTCATGACGACCTTAATCGTATGATAATCCGGATGAATTTCGGCTTTCATGGCAATTCCTAGGGCGACCGGGGCCCGGCTTGAGTGACTATCGAATGACGGATTTGGCGGGGTCTATACCCCACAGGGGCCCCTAAAACAAGCCATTGTGGGGACTACAGAACCGGGTCGTCCCCTAAGGGACATCCCGGATTTGCCTCGCCCCCAGACGCGGCCTATGTGGAGCCAACGTCTCTCTTTTGGTCGGATTCCAATGAGCGCAGTTGAACGGCTTGAAACCGGGCCCGCCGAAGCCCCGTCGATCGAAGTCGAGCTGATCGAGCAACCCGCCAAAGGGCGGGCCAAGCTGCAGCCGCTGATGGCGCTCGCGCCGTACGTCGCCCGCTATCGCGGCCGGGCGGCGCTGGCCTTCGTGGCGCTGACGGTCGCGGCGCTGACCACGCTGCTGGTGCCCATCGCGGTGCGTCGGATGATCGATTTCGGCCTGACGCCCGAAGGCATCGCGATGATCAACAGTTACTTCTCGGTGATGATCGCTGTTGTCGCCGTACTCGCGCTGGCGAGCGCCTCGCGCTACTACCTCGTGATGACGATCGGCGAGCGCATCGTCGCCGATTTGCGCAGCGACGTGTTTGCGCATCTGCTCTCGCTCTCGCCCGCCTTCTTCGATTCCGCCCGCAGCGGCGAACTGGTGTCGCGGCTCACTGCCGACACGACGCAAATCAAATCCGCGGTCGGCGCCTCCGTGTCGATCGCGCTGCGCAATCTAATGATGTTTTTCGGCGCGGCGGCCATGATGGTCATCACGAGCCCTCGGCTATCAGGCTTCGTGCTGCTGGCGATCCCGCTGATCGTACTGCCGCTGGTCGCCTTCGGGCGCTGGGTGCGGCGCCTGTCGCGCAATGCGCAGGACACGCTGGCCGACGCATCCGCCTACGCAGGCGAGCTGGTCGGTGCGATCCGCACCGTGCAGGCCTATACCAGTGAAGGGCTGGCCGCGAAGCGCTTCGGCGGCGAGGTCGAGCAGGCCTATGAGGCCGCGCGCACCTCGACCCAGGCGCGCGCGGTGCTCACCGCCATCGTCATCTTCATCGTGTTCACAAGCGTGGTCGGCATCCTCTGGATCGGTTCGCATGACGTGCTGACTGGAACGATCACGCCTGGCCGGCTCGGCCAGTTCGTGCTCTACGCGGCCTTTGCGGCCGCGGGCCTCGGCCAGCTCAGCGAAGTCTGGGGCGAGGTGTCGGCCGCATCCGGTGCCGCCGAACGTCTGTTCGAGATTTTGCACGTGAAGCCCGAGATCGCAGCGCCGGCATCGCCGCGCGCGCTGCCGGTGCCCGGCCGCGGCGAGGTCGGCTTCGATCACGTCAGCTTCTCTTATCCCGCGCGGCCCGATGTTAAAGTGCTCGACGCCGTGTCGTTCAGCGTGCGACCGGGCGAAAAGGTCGCGATCGTTGGTCCGTCCGGCGCCGGGAAGAGCACGATCTTCCACCTTCTCCTGCGCTTCTACGATCCCCGCGGCGGTGTGATCTCGCTCGACGGCGTGCCGGTGAAGTCGGCCGATCCGCGCGACTTCCGCTCGCGCATCGCGCTGGTGCCGCAGGAATCCAACGTGTTCGCCGCGAGCGCACGCGAGAACATCCGCTTCGGCCGGCCCGATGCGACCGATGCCGAGGTCGAGCATGCGGCCGAACTCGCGCATGCCACTGAGTTCATCCGCCGCCTGCCTGAAGGTTTCGAGACCCCGCTCGGCGAGCGCGGCGTGACGCTGTCAGGCGGCCAGCGCCAGCGCATCGCCATCGCGCGCGCCATCCTGCGCGATGCGCCGCTATTGTTGCTGGATGAAGCGACCTCCGCTCTCGACGCCGAAAGCGAGACGCTGGTGCAGACCGCGCTCGAAGAGCTGATGGCCCACCGCACCACGCTGGTGATCGCGCATCGCCTCGCAACCGTGCTCTCCTGCGACCGCATCCTGGTGATGGACCAGGGCAAGATCGACGAGCAGGGCACGCATGCCGAGCTGGTCGCTGCGAACGGGCTCTATGCGAGGCTTGCGAGGTTGCAGTTCGAGGGCGTGTGAGGCTCGGCTCTTTCGCCGCCCACAGTGTCATCACCCGCGAAAGCGGGTGATCCAGTACTCCGAGACATCAGTACGAGCCGAGAAGCCACGGCGTACTGGATTCCCCGCTTTCGCGGAGAATGACAGCGGAGCTTGTTGGCTCCCCTCACGGGCACTTCGGCGAGCCCATCGGCACGTTCGGCCACGGCCAGTTCTTCCAGCTTCCGCCTTCACCGATGCAAGGCGATCCTGCGTTGGCCGGAGCCGGGCTGTCTGGCGGAGCAGGGGAGTTCGTTGGCGCAGGCGAGTTTGTCGTCTCAGCCGTTGCCTTTGCCGGCGGGGTGAGCCGCTGGTCGACATAAACAGTCGACACATAGCCGGCGAGGACGACGCCGAGAAACACCGAAGACCCCTTGGCCAGATCGCTCAGCCGCATTGATCCTCTCCATCTGCCTGCCCGATGTCACGCTAGCAAACCGTGTCGGGCATTTGCGTGACGGATATCACGGCCGCCACGCCATCTTCAGCACAGCCCGGCCCGACGTCGGATTCACGTCGGAGCCCTCATGCGCAAAGCCGTTGCGCTCGTAGAAGCGGATGGCGCGGGAATTGTCCTTGTTGACGAGCAGCGTGATGCCGGATGGTGACAAGCGCTTGGCTTCATCCACCAGCAGCCGTGCCGCATCCGAGCCCCAATGGCTGGGATCGACCACGAGCTGGTCGAGATAGCCATCGCCATCGATCGTGACGAAGCCGGTGACGGCGCCATCTTGTTCTGAGACCACGATGGACGCCTTCGGTACCAGGTCGTTCCGCCAGCGCTCGCGCCACCAGTCCAGCCGCGCCGCAAAATCGATCTGCGGATAGGCCTGCTGCCAGGTCCGATGCCAGAGGTCGATCGTCGCCGCTTCGTCAGCGTCCACATAGGGACGGAGGTGGAGCGCGCTCATTTTACGGAGGTCGTCATGCCCGGGCTTGTCCCGGGCATCCACGCCTTCCTTTCCGTGCGGGCCGAAGATCGTGGATGGCCGGGACAAGCCCGGCCATGACGGTGTGGTGAGCATCGAGTGATCCTCACAACTACCGCTCCGTCAGCTTCAGCTCGATGCGGCGGTTGCGCTTGTAGGCGTCTTCGGTGTTGGCGGTGTCGAGCGGCTGGAATTCGGCGAATCCTGCGGCGACCAAGCGCTGGGCGGGCACGCCGAGCGTGATCAGATATTGCACCACCGAGATTGCGCGCGCCGATGACAGGTCCCAGTTCGACTTGAAGTTCGCACCGCTCACCGG